>JAYVEG010000186.1:0-11738 GCA_043748985.1 Rhodospirillales bacterium | reverse complement strand
GCACGCAACCCGCCCTTTGTTATGCCGGGCCAATTGCCGGAGGTCGGAGGCTGTGTGCTCCAACAGTGTGATCGCTACTTCCGCGCCCATCCATATTTCCCGAATCGAACGTGGGAAGAACGAACCAGAACGCGCTTGCCACGGGAGCCCCAATCGCAACGAGAGTCAGGTGGTGCGGCAGTTGGTATCAGTTCGTAGAGCATGCATCCTTGCCGAAACAGAGAAAGGCTTCGGGTCTTGCTGGTGTTGGACTTGAGCAACCGATCCATGCCGAGGCTTTCGCCGACGGTGCCCAGCAGGGTCAGCAGCGCCATTGCGAACGCGCTGACCAGCAGCGGCCGGTCGCGTCGCGTGGGCTTACCAATGCGGGCTGAGGACAGGCCCATGCCGAAGCGCAGGTACTTGGTATCACGGAACGCAGGCTCGATAGTCCAGCGCTTAGCGTGGTGGTTGACCAGCACCGCCGCTGTCGCCACCGGATCGCTCGCGGCCAGACTCCAGGGCTCCCTCATCCCCTTGGCCTGCACGCAGATCATCGCGCCCACTTGACGTCCCTGTGCCGTGACCCGGGCGTGGCGCAGCTTGCAAGCGGGGCCGCACCGTCTGCAACGAACGGCAGGTCCTCTATGGGTTTGTAGCCACGACCCTGCCCGACGTGGCGGACTCTGTCTCGATTACGGCTATCCGGCTTGCTCACGTACGCCGCCATAGGTGCCCTGGTGCGCGCCGACCAGCCAGCCGGCATCCACAGGCAAATCGATCCCGGTGATCGCGTTGGCGTCGTCGGACAGCAGGAATGCGACTGCATGCCCGATCTCCACGGGCTCGACCATGCGGCCCATGGCGGTGGCGTCGCGCAGCAGGGCCGGATCGCGCTGGCCGCGCTGGATCGCGGCCAGAAGCGGTGGTGTGCCGACAAAGCCGGGCGATACCGCGTTCACCCGTATGCCGGCGCGGCCCCACTCCGCCGCCAGGCAGGCGGCCATGTGCACGACGGCGGCCTTCGCCGGCGCATAGGCGTGCAGCGGCACCGGGCGAGAGGCGGAGACGGATCCCGTCACCACGATGCCACCTGCGCGCCGGGCCACCATCCTTCGTCCCGCGGCCACGCAGGAGACGTAGACCCCGCGCAGGTTGACCGCGATGATCCGGTCGAAATCGGCCAGCGCGAAATCCTCCGGCCGGGTCGGCGGCTGGATCAGGCCGGCATTGGCGACGAGCGCCGCAACCGGGCCGAACCGCTCTTCGATCTCGGACATCGCCCGCTCGGTTGCGGCTTCGTCGGATACGTCGAAGGCGATCGCCTCGCCGCCTATTGGATCGGCCGCGGCGCGGCAGCGGTCGAGATCGAGGTCTGCTACCACCACGTGCCAGCCGCGCCCGGCCAGGACGGTGGCCGTCGCCAGCCCGATGCCGCTGGCACCACCCGTGATCAGCGCGACCCGACCGCGCCCCTCATCTCGCCTATCCGCTTGCATGCTCACGTCCTCCACCTCAGACCGCCAGGTAGCGCTTCACGGCGTCGTCGTTGCACCGCAGGTCCTCGATGGAGCCGCGGTAGACCACCTGGCCCTTGTCGATGATCGCGGCATGGGTCGCGATCCCCAGGCAGAAATGCATGTTCTGCTCGGCGATCAGGATGGTGACGCCGGTGTCGCGCAGTGTGCGGATCAACGACGCGATGGCCTCCACGATGATCGGCGCCAGCCCTTCGCTGGGTTCGTCCAGCAGCAGCAGCACCGGGTTGCCCATCAGCGCCCGGGCGATCGTCAGCATCTGCTGCTCCCCACCCGAAAGCCGGCCCGCCCGGCGATCCTTCATGGCGGCCAGCAGGGGGAACACATCATACACCCGTGCCGTCGTCCATGGCGCACCGGACCCGACACCCGCCTTCGCAGCGATCAGCAAATTGTCATGCACACTATGCTCCGGAAACACCTGGCGGTCTTCCGGCACGTAACCCACCCCTGCCCGCGCGATCCGATACGGGGGCTGACCCGAAATGGGCATACCACCCAACCTGATCTGGCCGCGCCGCGGCGGCGCGATGCCGGAAATAGCCTTGAACGTCGTGCTCTTGCCGGCGCCGTTTCGCCCCAGCAACGCCATCGTCTGCCCCTGCTCGAGCACCAGGTCGAGGCCGAACAGGATCTGACTTGCGCCATAGAACACGCAGGCTCCGTCGATCTGCAGCAGCGGCGCACTCATACGGCACCGACTTCCTGCGACAGCCGATGATCCGTGCCCAGATAGGCCTCGATCACCTCCGGGTTGGCACGGATTTCGGCGGGCGTGCCGTCCGCCAGCACGGCGCCGTATTTCAGCACGTGGATGCGTTGCGCGATCTTGAACACGATGTCCATGTCATGCTCGATGAACAGCACCGTCAGCCCCTCCTGCCGCCACAGGCTCGAGACCTTCTCGATCATGCGCCAGCGTTCGTCCGGGCCCATGCCCGCGGTCGGCTCGTCCAGCAGGAGCATCTTCGGCGACATGGCCAAGGCGAGCCCGATATCCAACAGCTTCTGGTCACCATGGGACAGCGCGCTGGACAGGGTGCGGGCCGCATGGGTCAACCCCATCAGGTCCAGCAACTCATCGACCCGGGCCCGGGTCGATGCCAGCGGCAAGCGCGTCAGCACCCGCCACGACCGCCGCTGTTGCGAGGTGACGGCCGCGGTCAATGCCTCCTGCACCGTAAGGCTCGGGAACAGCGAGGCGACCTGGAACGCACGCGCCATGCCCCTGCGCACCATGACCAGGCTGGACAGGCCGGTGACGTCCTGCCCGTCGAACATGATGCGCCCGCCATCCGGACGCGTCTGTCCGGATACGAGATTGAAGAACGTCGTCTTACCGGCGCCGTTCGGGCCGATGATCGCCGTCAGCGACCCGGCCGGAAAGTCGATCGACACATCCCGCGTGACCCGAACGCCGCCATAGGACTTGCTGAGGCCGGTCACGCTTAGCATCACGCAGCCTCCCGCTGCCGCACCGCAGCGGATCGGGCCGCTGCCCGACGTGCTGTAACGGCTGCATAGACCGAATCCGCGATGCCCCGCCGCACGCCGAGCGTGATCAGCAGGATGATCACACCCAGCACGAAGCCATGATACTCGGTGTATGCGGTGATCTCGTGTTCGAGACCCTGCAGCAGCACGGCGCCCACCAGCGGGCCCAGAAACAGCTGCGTGCCGCCCAGCATCAGCATGAAGATGGCCTCGCCCGACGTGGTCCAGAACGCGAACTCCGGATAGGCGCCGGACACGAACAGCGCGAGCACGATGCCGCCCACGCTGGCCATCGCCCCGGCCAGCACGAACACGCCGAGCTTCATGCGGACCACGTCGACGCCCAGGAAGTCGGCCCTGGCCGGGTTGTCGCGGATCAGCCGCAGCGTGGTGCCGAAGGGCGATTGCCAAACCTGGCGCATGATCGCGAGGGCGGCGACGAACAGCACGACGCACACGGCATACAGCACGCGCGGCTGCGCCAGGTCGATGCCCCAGAACACCGGCCGCGGGATGCCGCCTTGCAACCCCTGGTCGCCGCCCGTCAGGCTGACCCAGGTCAGGATCACGCTGTGCAGGAACATCTGGAAGGCCAGCGTGATGAACGAGAAATAGATCGTCTGCAGCCGCACGCAGACCGCCCCGATGGCCAACGCCAGCAGCGCCGAGCCCGCAACAGCCGCCAGCATGGCCGCAGGGATCGACACGCTGCCGGACTGCATCAGCAGGCCGAAGATATAGGCGCCCGAGGCGAAGAAGGCGGCATGGCCGAAAGCGACCATACCCGTCAGCCCGATCAGCAGATTGAGCGACATCGCCAGCAGCCCATAGGCGATGACATACACCAGGAAATCCCGTAGCGCCGGCTGCGGAAATACCACAGGCAGCCCCAGCAGCAGGGCCAGCAGGCCGGCGCCGAACACCAGGTCGCGGACCAGGCCGCTTTTCATGTCACGCGCCGCCCCATGATCCCGGTGGGCTTGGCCACCAGAACCAGCACCATGATCGCGAACATCGAACCGTCGACGAACAGCGGAAAGCCGATCGCCCCGAACGCCCTGATGAACCCGATCAGGATGGCTGCGACGAACGCACCCCCGATGGAGCCCATCCCACCGATGACGGTCACGATGAAGCTGTCGATCAGGAACGACAGCCCGATCCCCGGCGTCAGCGTCCGGATCGGCGCCGCCAGCGCCCCGGCCAGCCCGGCCAGCAGGCTGCCCACCCCGAACACGCCCGCATAGATCAGCCGCGTGTTCACCCCCAGCACGCCGACCATCTGCGGGTTCACCGCCAGGGCCCGCACGGTCTTGCCCAGCAAGGTCCGGTTGATGCCCAGCCACAGCGCCACCCCGGCGGCCAGCGCGATACCCACCATGAACAGATAATAGGCCGGCACGAAGCCACCCATGATCTCGACCGGCGGCCCCACGAAGACCGCCGGCATGCCCATCATCAGGTATTCGCCGCCCCAGATCATCTTGACGCCGTCGTCCAGGATCAGGGTCATGGCGTAGCAGACCAGCAGCTGCATCAGCAGGTCGCGCCCATAGATGCGGCTGATGATCAGCCGTTCGAACGCGATGCCGAACACCCCCGCACCGACGGACCCGGCAACGACGGCGACGATGAAGCTGCCCGTTAGCTTATAGGCGGTGAAGGCGAAGTAGGCCCCCAGCATATAGAACCCGCCATGGGCGAAGTTGATGATGCCCAGCACGCCGAAGATCAGCGACAGGCCGGACGCCACCAGGAACAGCAGCGTGCCGACGATCAGCGCCGTCGACACCTGCGTCACCGCACAGGCGCTGCTCGACAGGCAACCCCACAGCGCCTCCAGCTTCATGTGGCGCCCCGCGGCCCTACCGGCCGCTCATGCAAAGCCCTTGGCCTTCTTCCACTCCGCCTCATACGGCAGGATGTCGGACCAGGGCACCGGCTCGAACCCATCCAGGAACGGCGCCTTCCGCACCGAATGCGACCAGGCCACGGGATAGCCGATGATGGTGTGGTCCTGGGCCCGCATGGTGATCGACCCATCCACACCCATCGGCGTCTTGATGGTCATGCCTGCGATCTCGCCGGCCAGGCGCTTGCCGTCGGTGACGCCCCCGGTGCGGCGCAAGGCCTCGAAGATGAACTGGCACGCGACATAGGTCTGCCAGGCCCAGTTGGTCGGATCGAATTTCGTGACCTTGTTGAAGGCGTCGGCGAAGGCCGCGTTCTCCGCATTGCCCGGATACAGCCGGCTGTAGCGATAGGCCGTCTGCAGCCCCTCCGGCAGCTGCTTGATCGCCGTCAGCACAGGCGGGTCGCCCAGGCCGCCGGAGAACATCGTAGTGCTGCCGAACAGGTTGTACAGGCCCGCCTGCTCGATGAACGCGACCAGGTCGCCGCCCCACAGCGCCGAATACATCGCCTGCGGCTTCACCTGCAGGATCTTGGTGATGCTCTCGGTGTAGTCCGGCGCGAACAGCTTCGGCCACACCTGGTCGACCACCTCGATCGAGGGTTCGAAGCGTTTCGCGAACTCCAGGTATTCCGCGGTATTGTCGCGGCCATAGGCATAGTCGGGCGAGCACGTCATCCAGCGCTTCAGCCCCTTCGCCTTCGCGACCTTCGCGGTGTAGACGCCGCCGGCCACCGCGTCATGGATCCCCTGCCGCGCGCAGCGGAACGCGGTCGGCAGCAGCAGTTTCGGATCGGCGCTGAGGGCCGAGGTCTCGCTGGCGGTATGCAGGCACAGCACCGGCAAATCGCGGATCACCTCGTGCACGGCGAATGCGCCCGACGACGCCTCGCCATCGATGACGATCTCGCAGGAGTCGTTGTTGATCAGGTCGCGCGTCGTCTTGGCGGCCAGGTCCGGCCGGCCTTGCGAGTCGCGGTCGATCAGCTCGACCATCCGGCCGCCCACGCCGCCTGCGTCGTTGAACTGCTTGAACGCCACCTGGGCTGCGGCCCGGCACGAGTTGCCCAGCACCGCGACCCGGCCCGACAGGATGGTCGGCATCCCGATGCGGATGGTTTTCGCCTGCGCACCGGCAATGTGCGGGAACCCCGCAACAGCTATCGCACCCGCGACAAGGCCACGCCGGCCGATCGTCATCTGCTTCATCGCCGTTTCCCCTGCAGCGCCCCTCAGCGGAAGCGTCCGGACGCTACCATTGCCTACTCCGTTCGTTCCCGCCAGCACTCCTTGAGGGTTGCCCCGGCAAAATCGAGCACGCCGGCCGCCGCCCCGATCGCACCGCCCATGGTGAGGATGCCATGCGCCTGGTCGCCGAGGTGCAGCGTCGTGACGGCCACACCCGCCGCCTCCAGCCGCGTGGCATAGGCTTGGCCCTCGTCGCTCAGCGGATCATGTCCACAGGTCAGCACCAGCGCAGGCGGCGCACCCGCGAGGCTGGGCGCCAGCAGCGGCGAGGCCCGCCAGTCCAGGGCGGCCGAGGGGTCCGCCAGATAGTGCCCCGCAAAATAGCGCATCGCGTCGCCGGTCAGCGGCATGTTGTCCGGCACGCTTGGGTAGCAGGCGGTGTTCATCGGCAGGTCGGTGGCGGGGCGGAAGTCGGTGGCGGGATAAAGCAACACCTGGAACACCGCGGCGGGGCCGGCGCCGTCGCGGCCTTGCAGTGCCAGCACGGCCGCCAGGTTGCCGCCGGCGCTGTCGCCCCCCACAGCGAGCTGCGCCGGGTCGATCCCGAGATCGGTGGCGTGGTCCGCAACCCACCGCATCGCGGCCGCTGCGTCCTCGACTGCGGCGGGAAATTGGTGCTCGGGCGCCAGCCGGTAGTCGACGGCGATGACGCAACCGCCCGAGGCCCGGGCCAGACGCCGGCAGACGCCGTCATGGGAGTCCAGGTCGCCCAGCACCCAGCCGCCACCGTGCAGGAACAGCAGGCAAGGGAGCACGCTGGCACCGGCGCCCCGGTACATCCTCAGAGCAAGCGATCCGCCCGGCCCGGGGATGACCAGGTCCCGGACAACGGCCACCGGCTCCGGCGCCCCTTGCAGCGCGCGGCGGCTGGCGGAATAGGCGCGCCGCATCGCCTCGGGCGGCAGCGAGCCCAAGGGTGGCGCCCCGGCCGTGGCACGCACCAGCGCCGCCACGTCGGGATTGATCGGGCGCATGCGGCTCAGCTCAACGCAAAGCCGCGATAGCCATCCTGTGCCACCTCCGCACATTTTGCCGCGTAGGTCGCCATGCCGCCGGCATAGGGCATGAACACGCGCGGCTTGCCCGGGACGTTGGCACCTAGATACCAGGAGCTGTTTGCCAGCGGCAGCAGCGTCGCGTTGGCGGCGTCGTTCACATGTGCAACCCAGTCGTCGGTCGCCTGCTGCGTCGCCTCGATCCGCTGCTTCGCCGTCGCGCGCATGTGGGCGATGCAGGCGGTGATCCACTGCGTGTGCTGCTCGATCGCGACCGGCATGTTTGTTAGCACGGAGGGGCTGCCCGGTCCGGTAATGGTGAACATGTTGGGAAAGCCAGGGGTTTGCAGCCCCAGATAGGTGCGCGGACCCGCCGCCCATTGCTGCCGCAGCGATCGCCCGCCGCTGCCGGTGATCTCCATCGCCAGAAGTGGCCCGGTCATCGCATCGTAGCCGGTGGCGAACACGATGATGTCCAGGTCGTAATGGGCGTCCGTCGTCTGGATGCCGGTCTCCGTGACCGCGGTGATCGGCGTGGCCTTTACGTCCACCAATGCCACGTTGTCGCGGTTGAACGTCTCGAAATACCCGGTGTCGATCGGCGGCCGCTTGGTGGCGAAGGGATGGTCCATCGGCACCAGTTTGTCTGCCGTTGCGGGGTCCTTGACGACCTGGCGGATCTTGGTGCGCAGGAACTCGGACGCGGTGTCGTTGGCCTGCTTGTCCCGCAGAAGGTCGGCGAACACGGCGCGGAACTTCAGGCCGCCGACGTCCCAGGCCGCCTCGTAGCGCCGCAACCGCTCGTCCTCGCTGACATCCAGCGCGGATTCGGGGCTGATCTCGAAGGGGTGGCCATTGGGTGTCGAGCGCATCTTGTCGCGCAGGGCCGGGTAATCGGCCTTCACCGCGGCCTGCGCCTCGGGCGTGAAGGGGCCGTTGCGGGCCGGGATGCTGTAGTTCGCGGTGCGCTGGAAGACGGTCAGGTGTGCCGCCTGGGCTGCGAGCACGGGGGCCGCCTGGATTCCGGTCGAGCCAGTTCCGATCAGTCCGACGCGCTTGCCGGCGAAGTCCACGCCGTCCTGTGGCCAGCGCCCGGTGTGGAACCACTGCCCCTTGAAGCTCTCCAGGCCCGCGATTGCAGGCACATTGGCCGCCGACAGGCAGCCGACGGCGGGGACGAAGAACTCGGCCTCGTAGGTGTCGCCCTGTTCGGTCGTGATTGTCCAGCGGTTGGTCGCATCGTCGAACGCGGCTTTCGTCACACGGGTGCCGAAGCGGATGTCCCGTCGCAAGTCGAACCGGTCGGCGACATGGTCCAGGTAGCGCCGGATCTCGGCGTGGTCCGGATAGCGCTCGGCCCACTGCCACTCCTGCTCCAGCTCTTTCGAGAAGGAGTAGCAGTAGGTGTAGCTCTCGGAATCGCAGCGCGCGCCTGGATAGCGGTTCCAGTACCAGGTGCCTCCGACACCATCCCCGGCCTCCAGCACCACGACGGATAGCCCGAGCTGATCACGCAGCTGGTGCAACTGGTATAGGCCCGAGAACCCGGCACCGACGACGACGGCGTCACACCTATGATGAGCCGGTGACGCGGTCTGCTTCAAAGCGGCCGACATTGCGCGATCCTTCTGTTATTGGCCCCGAGCCTATCCACTCCATAGCACCGCTTCCATATCATTGCCGTCATACCTACTGTGACGCCATGGCACAGGCTGGATAGACGAAACACCGTGAACCGCTATGGCGAGATGCTTGTCTTCGTGCGCGCCGTGGCCGACGGCGGATTTTCCGCCGCGGCGCGCAATCTCGCGCTCACGCCGTCGGCGGTCAGCAAGCTGGTGGCGCGCATGGAAAGCCGGCTCGGTGTCGTCCTGTTCCGTCGATCCAGCCGGACTTTCGCCCTCACGCCCGAGGGGGAGGCGTTCTATGCCTCCGCCCTGCGCGCGATCGAGGCGGTGGACGAGGCCGAGGCGACCGTACTGGCCGGCACGAGCACGCCGGACGTGCTGCGCATCCGCTCCATGCCGACCTTCGCCACGTCCCAGCTCGCCCGCCTGCTCCCCGCCTTTCACCGGCAGAATCCTGGCCTGCGGATCGAATTGCAACTCCGCCTCGAGCCGAGCAACCTTCTCGATGGTGGTATGGACGTCGCCATCCATGTCGGTCGGCTCGCGGACTCCGCGCTGATCGCGCATCCTTTCGCGCGCACGCGCTGGATCATCTGCGCCTCGCCCGCCTATCTCCGTGACCACGGGACGCCGGCCGGCCCGGCAGAACTCGACCGGCATGAATGCGTCAACTTCGTCCCCAGCATGGCGGCCAGCGTCTGGAGCGTCAGGGGCGCCGGCGCGTCGCAGCGACGTGTCAAGATCACCAGCACCGTAACGACAAACCAGGGTCAGATGCTGCTCGAACTTGCGCGCGCCGGGCTGGGCATCGTCCGGCTGGCCGAGTTCCACGTGATGGACGACCTTCTTGCCGGGCACCTCGTTGAGCTGTTTCCCACAGCCCAAAGTCCCGAGGAGGATCCGATCTACGCGGTCTACGAGGGGCGGCGGCACCTCAGCGCTCGCGTAAGGCTATTCCTGGACTTCCTCGACGTGTCGTTCCCGGACCCGCCGCCCTGGCACCAACGCCACCCGACGGAGGGGGCGGTTTCCGGTTGACAGGCTGGCTGGACCGCTCCCCAATCCAAGCCAAGAAGAAAGACATGGGAGCCAAACGCCATGACCTCCGGGATCGGTCGCCGCACCGCACTGCTGACCGCCGCCATCGGTTTCAGGGCCCTGGCGGCCAGAGCACAGGATACTGACGTGATCGTAGGCACGGCGGCTGGCAAGGTCCGAGGCTCATCGAGCAGCGGCATGCGAAGCTTCAAGGGCATCCCCTACGCCGCATCCACAGCCGGGGCCGCCCGTTTCCTGCCACCCTCTCCGGCCGCACCCTGGCCCGGCATCCGCGATGCCACCACGTTCGGGGCCTCCGCACCGCAGCTTCCGGCCTCGACGGACCCGCTCAACGCCTGGTATGCGGCGCTGCAGCCACAATCCGAGGATTGCCTGTCGCTAAACGTTTGGACGACGGGAAGTGCTGGCAAGCGGCCCGTCATGGTTTGGCTGCATGGCGGCGCCTGGGTCAGCTGCGCCGGTTCCGCACCCGGGTTCGACGGGACCGTCCTGGCCCGCGATGGCGACGTTGTGCTGGTCACCGTCAATCACCGGCTGAACCTGTTCGGCTATCTCCGGCTCGACGACCCGGACGAGCGGTTCGCCCACTCCGGCAACGCAGGCGTGCTGGACATGGTCGCCGCGCTGCATTGGGTGCGCGAGAACATCGCGGCGTTCGGCGGCGATCCCGGCAACGTCACCATCTTCGGCCAGTCCGGCGGAGGCGCGAAGGTCAGCGCTCTGCTCGCCTGCCCACCCGCACGTGGCCTGTTCCACAAGGCCATTGCGCAGAGCTGCTCCGGCAGCCTGCGCCTGGCGCCGCCGGAGGAGGCTGCCGCCCTCACCCATGACCTCGCAGGCAAGCTCGGTCTCGTCCGCGCCACCGCAGCAGCGCTGCAGGCCGTGCCGATGGAGACATTGATCCCGCTGATGCGGGGACGGCCGCCGGTGTTCCGCCCCGTGATGGACGGCACAACCTTCCCGACCCACCCGTTCGATCCCGTCGCACCCAATGGGTCCGCCACGGTTCCCACCATGTTCGGCAACGCTGCGACCGAAACAACGCTCTACATGGCGGCGAACATGGCCAACTTCGCGCTGGATGGCGCCGAGGTGTCGCGCCGGCTCGGCCGCTTCCTCGGGACGGACGCGGCGGCCACCGCGGCGATAGCGGACGCCTACCGGACGGCCATGCCGGACGCCTCGCCCAGCGGGATCATGGCCGCGGTAACGACCGACTACATCTATCGGCGGAACACGACCCGGGAAGCCGATTTGCAATCCTCGGCGCCGCAGGCGGCGGTCTACGCTTACGTTTTCGATTGGCGCACGCCGGTTCGGAACGGCGTGCTGCAGTCGCCGCACACCCTGGACGTCCCGTTCATCTTCGGGACCGCACCAGTGGCAGAGGCGTTGGTCGGCAACGGCCCCGATCTGGCGGCGCTCACGCACACCATGGTGTCGACCTGGTCCGCCTTCGCCCACACTGGAAACCCGTCCAATCCTACGATTCCGGCATGGCCTCGATTCGAACCCGACGGACGCCGCACCATGCTCCTGTCGCGGGAGAGCAACGTCGCGTCCAACCCGGACGGTCCTCGAAGGAAGGCGCTCGCCGGCCTGCCGGTCTTCGAATACAGTCGCCCCGTGACCTACCCGCAGCCCTGACCCGGTTCGCCGCGTCCGATCCCGCTCTGCAGGATGAGTATCCATCCGGCAGAGGCCGCGGGCATCAGTGTGGGTGTAGAGCTTCGTTCGTGATGATGGCGGTGAGCGCGGCGTTCAGCGACAGGTTGTGATGGACGCGGAACCACTGCCCAGTGTGCCGATGCCATTGCACATCGAAGCGGTTTTGCTCGATCCAGTCGATCCGGACGAAAGGCGCATCGAACTCCTCGCCGCGATT
>JAYVEG010000185.1:0-3684 GCA_043748985.1 Rhodospirillales bacterium | reverse complement strand
GGAGCTTGCGATGCAAATTCGCTGCGGATTCAGGATTGCCCACGATTGCTCCCAGCCGGTGCCGATGCTGCTTGCGCTCAGCGTGCATCCCTCGCGGGAGAAGGACCTGCTGACCCAGCCGCAGCTCACCTTCAACCCGCCGCTGGTGGCGCAGCGCTATACCGACGATTTTGGCAATGTCTGCCATCGTGTCCTGGCGCCGGCCGGGCGGACGGAGATGAGCACGGTGTTCGACATTTCCGATAGCGGGCTACCTGATGCCTTCGTACCGGAGGCCGGCCAGTTCGAGGTGCAGAACCTGCCGGACGGCGCGTTGGTCTATCTCCTCGGCAGCCGGTATTGCGAGACAGACAAGCTCTCCAACATCGCCTGGTCGCTGTTTGGTGGGACGGTTCCTGGCTGGGCGAGGGTGCAGGCGATCTGCAGCTTCGTGCACGACCGCATCACCTTCGGCTACGAACACGCCCGCGCCGACAAGACCGCCTGGGATGGCTATAACGAGCGACAGGGCGTGTGCCGGGATTTCGCGCACCTGGCCGTGACACTATGCCGCTGCATGAACGTGCCCGCGCGCTACTGCACGGGCTACCTGGGCGACATCGGAATCCCGCTGGCCGACTCGCCGATGGATTTTTCCGCATGGTTCGAGGCCTATCTGGAGGGGCCCGACGGCGGGCTCTGGTACACGTTCGACGCCCGGCATGATTTCCCGCGCATCGGCCGCATCCTTATGGCGCGCGGCCGGGACGCCACGGACGTGGCGCTGGTCACGAGCTTTGGCCCCGCCTGGCTCAGTACGTTCGAGGTGATGACCGACGAGATTAAACCCGCTATCGGTTAACGCATCATTCATTTCGGGACCCGTTTCATGAAGTTCGCGATCACCGCCTTCGCCGTCGCTGTGTGCGCCAGCCCATTGGCCGCCCATGCGCAGACGTTCATTTCCGGCTCCGAGCTGGTCAAGGCCTGCGCCGTTGGCAGCCGCGAGCCGCAATCCTGCAACGCGTTCATCGCCGGCGCGCTGGACGAGGTGACCACCGTTCAGGAGCTGAAGGGTAAAGTCTGCCTGCCGTCGGGCACGAAGCTGCGGACGCTGCGAGAGGACGTTGTCTCGTTCGCCGCCGAACGCCCGGAGACGACCCGTGGGTCGGGCGTGGCTATGCTGAACGCGATGGTCAGCAGCCGTTTCCCCTGCAGGGCGTGAGTGACAGCCAACGTAGCTCACGGGGGCACTAATCGATTGCCGCTGCGTTAGCGTCACCGGCAGATCGAAAGGTGCGGCACCGTCATGGATCGAGCGACCCGGCGGGCAAAGGCTGCATCCACGCTCCTTGTGCTGGGTGGACTGGTCACAGGCTTCACCGCTTCGGCCAAACCGCCACGCGCCGCATCGCCGGTCACCATCTCGTTCCACGAAGCCGTCGCGCTGGCTTGGGCGCATCTGCCGCAGCGACGGGAGTTCGAAGCGCGGCAGTCCGTTGCAGCCGCGCGCGCCACGAGCGGCAGCGCGTTTTTCCCCAACGCACCAGTGCTGTCGGGCACCTACGTCAACGACCGGATCGCCGGTAGCAACTACAACTATGTAACGAACCAGCTGGAATTCAGCACGCCGTTATGGCTGCCCGGCCAGGGAAGTGCGACCCTGGCGACGGCGCAAGCCGACGGCGTGGCGGCTACGGCAGCACTCGATGCGGCGCGTCTCGTCTTCGCGGCCCAACTGCTCGATCTGGCGTCCCAGGCGGTGCTGGCGTCGAACACCCGCGACGTGTCCCGCCGCCGGCTATCGACGGCGCAGGCGCTCGCGGTTGATCTTGGCCATCGGTTCCAGGTCGGCGAATCGTCCCAAAGCGATGCCCTTGCCGCCGATGCGGACGCCAGCAGCGCGGGTGTGGCGCTGGCGACGGCGGACGGCCAGCTCGGGGTGGCGTTGGCCAGCCTGGCGGCTCTGACCGGGAGTACGGCGGTGCCACGGCTCGATGTGCCGCCTGCGGTGTCTGGCGTTGACACGCTGGCCCGCCACCCGCGGATCGCGGCTGCCGAACGGGCCGTCGCGGCGGCGCTGGCTAATGCGCGCCTGGTCCGCATCGGCGACCGCGATTCGCCGGAGCTCGGGCTGCAGGGCGTGAACGAGAAGCAACCGGGATCGAAATGGGACACGCGGTTCGGCGTCGTGTTCCGCTTGCCGTTCACGTCGGAGGCGCGCAACGCGCCGCTCCGGGCCGTGGCCGACCAGGCGACCACCCAGGCGGAGGTGCAGTTGGCGATCGCGCGTCGCGAAGTGCTCGCCGACATTCAGCGCGCCGACGCTTTGTTGTCCGCCAGCCAGCGAAGTGCCGCCGCGGCCGAGCGGGGTGCGGCCGAGCTCGAGAAGCGGCGTGGCCAGATCGAGCGAGCCTGGCGCCTGGGCGAGATGCCGCTGATCGAAGTCGTGCGTGCCGACTCCGTCACGTTCGACGCCGTGCTGGCGCGCGACAAGGCCCGCACGGAACTCGCCGCCGCCCGCATCCGCATGAGCTTGGCCGAGGGCGTGCAGCCTTGAACCGCGGGCTGCTGCTGTTCGCTGCGGCGTGGCTGGTGTCCAACGGGTGTTTTGCGGCACCGAACGACGCGCCGTCCGATCCGCCCGGCCTGGTGCGGTTGAGCGCCGAGCAGCAGAAGACCATCAAGCTGCAGACCGTGCGGGTCGCGCGGATGGAGATCACTGAGCCCGTCATCGTCGCCGGGACCGTGGTTTTCGACCAGGGCCATGTCGCCGTGCTGCGCCCGCTGGCCCAGGCGCGGGTGGTGCGGCTGCTCGTGCAGCCGGGTGACCGGGTGAAGGCGGGGCAGACGCTGGCGGAATTCGACCTGCCGAGCCTGACCGTCGCGCAGACAAACCTGGTCGCAGCGCAAGGCGGGGTGCGTGAGGCCGATGCCGGGCTGGCCGTGGCCCGCGATGCGCTGCGCCGGGGCGAGATCCTGGCGCGTGACGGCTCGCTGGCCAGGGCGGAGGCCGAGCGCCGGCGGCTGCTGGTGGTGCAGGCGGATGCCGTTGCGCAATCCGCCCGGTCCCGCGCTTCGGCGGCACAGGCCGAGGTGGTGCGCCTGGCACCCGGGGCCGCGCCTGGCATCAGCCTGCTGACCTCGCCGATCGACGGCGTGATTGCCGATTCGGGCCTGACGCCCGGTGAGCTGACGCAGAGCACCCAGACGGCCTTCACGGTGGCCGACTTGTCGGTCGTGCTGGTCCTGGCCCAGCTGCCAGAGGCGAGCGTGCCGCTAGTCGCTGTCGACGATCCAGCGCGTGTCAGCCTCGTGGCTGGCGGCGAGCGGCGGTGGACGGGCGCTATCGTCTCGCTGGGTGCCGCGATCGATGCGCAGACGCGCATGCTGCCCGCACGGATCCAGGTCGCCAACGGCGATAGCGCCCTGCGCGCCGGCATGTTCGTCACCATCAAGCTGTCCAGTGACCGCGGGCGACAGGGCCTGGTTATGCCCGCGTCCGCCGTGCAGAGCGTGGCCGATAAAAGCGTCGCATTCACCGTGCTGGGCGACGGGCGGTTCCAGAGCCACGAACTCACGCTCGGGGTGCAGCGCGCCGATACCGTCGAGGTGCGGTCCGGCCTGAACGCCGGGGCCGAAGTGGTGACGCAGGGCAGCTTCGAGTTGAAGGCGGCGTTGCAGCAATCGTTACTGGGTGGGGGC
>JAYVEG010000184.1:0-11815 GCA_043748985.1 Rhodospirillales bacterium | reverse complement strand
GGCTGGACCTGGTGCCGGACCCCGAGGTGGCGGCCATCGTGGCGCGGTTCGCGGCGCCGCTGGAGGAGGTGCGCAACCGCCCGGTGGCGACGCTCGATGCGCCGTTGGATACCGCGAACTGCCGGATCGCCCCATGCCGGCTGGGCGGAATGGTGGCGACCAGCATGCGGGCTGCGGCTCGGGGACCGGGCGGGATGCCGGTGGTCGGGCTGATGAACGCGGGCGGGATGCGCGTGGGTTTGCCGGCCGGGTCGGTGACGCTGGGGCAGATCCTGGACACCATGCCGTTCGGCAACACACTCGCGACGGCGACCGTGACAGGGACGGATTTGATCGAATTGGTGCGTCACGGCCTGTCGATGACGGGCCGCGGCGGCTACCCCCAATGGGCAGGGCTCAGGCTGACGGGCCTGACCATCGAGGTCGAGCACGATGGCACCTGGTCCGCGATCGACCCGACGGCGCGTTACCTGGTTGCCACGAATAGCTTCCTGCGCAGCGGCGGCGATGGCTATGCGGTGCTGCGTGACCGTGGGCAGGACGCCTACGACACCGGACCCGGCGTTGCCGACCTGTTTGCCCAATCGCTGGCGGGCCCATCGTTGGCACGGCCCGCGGGACGCTAACCAAGCCCCGTTCCCCCCCCGGCCCAAACCCACTAGAACCCGATAGATGCCCGATTCGCCCCACCCGGCCACCCTATCGTCCCCTGGGTCCTCCTGGCCGCCCCCCGCCCCGATCCTGGCGCCCAGCCTGCTGGCCGCAGACTTCGCGCGGCTGGGCGAAGAGGCGCACTCGGTCGAGGTGGCCGGGGCGGACTGGCTGCATCTGGACGTGATGGATGGGCATTTCGTGCCGAACATCTCGTTCGGGCCGCTGGTGCTGAAGGCCCTGCGCCCGCACACGCGGCTGCCGTTCGACGTCCACCTGATGATTGCGCCGGTCGATCCTTATATCGACGCCTTCGCCGAAGCGGGGGCAGACCACATCACGGTGCATGCCGAGGCCGGGCCCCATCTGCACCGGACGCTGCAGCGCATTCGGGCGTGCGGCTGCCGGGCCGGTGTCGCGCTCAACCCCGGCACGCCCGCGCTTATGGTCGAACCAGTTCTGGACGCGATCGACCAGATCCTGGTGATGACGGTGAACCCTGGCTTCGGTGGACAGAGCTTCCTGCACTCGCAACTGGAAAAAATCCGGGCGCTGCGGGCCATGGTGGGTGAAAGGCCGATCGTGATCGGGGTGGATGGCGGCGTCACGGCCGAAACGGCATCCCCCTGCCTGGCCGCAGGGGCCACGATGATGGTCGCCGGCACGTCGGTGTTCGGGGCCGCCGATCGCCGGGCGGCACTCGACTCGCTTCGGCCGCGCCGATGACGATCGATCCGCGCCGCTGGGCCCGCGACGTCCGCCTTGCCGTCTCCCGCATGCCGCTGCGGATGGGGCGGATCCCGGACGCGCCCGCGCTGTCGGTGCGCGACCCCTGGCCCGGCGATCCCGGCCGCGGCGCGCGCATCCTGAAGGGCGAGCTGGAGCTGGCGGGCACCGTCCGGGCGCTGGATCCCAGCATCTGGACCGACACCGCGACGCCCGAGCCGCTGCGCGTGCTGGCGCATAGCTTTACCTGGTTGCGCGACTTGCGGGCGCTGGGGACGGACGGGGCCCGCAGCCGGGCGCGCGCGCTGGTGGCGGAGTGGATCGGGGCGGCCAACCGCGATCGCATCGCCGAGCGGCCGGATGTCGCCGGCGCGCGGATCACCGCATGGCTGGGTCAGTACGACTTTTTCGTCGCCTCGTCCGATGACGCATTCCGCGCCAGCGTCATGGCGCGCCTGGTGGCCGACGCGCGCATGCTGTCGGCCGGTATCCCCGGCGAGGAGGTCGATGGCCGGGCGCTGACCGCGCTGAAGGGACTGATCGCCGCCGCAGTCGCGCTGCCGACCCAATCGACGTCCCTGACGCGGGCGATGCGGCTGCTGCCGCAGGAGATCGCGCGCCAAGTGCTACCGGACGGCTGCCATGCGGAGCGTAGCCCGGCCGCCCAACTCGCGGCGCTGCAGGACCTCACGGAAATCCGCGCGTTGCTGCAGGCGGCGCTGGCGCAGCCGCCGGCGGCGCTGAGTTCGGCCATCGAGCGGATGGCCCCTGCATTGCGGGCGTTGCGGCACGGGGATGGCGGCCTGGTGTTGTTCAACGGCTCTCGCGAGGAGACATCGGCGCTGGTGGACCTGGTGCTGACCCAGGCGGGCCGCGGCGGCCGGGCGCCGGCCGGGCTGACGGAGTCGGGGTTCCAGCGGTTGCAGGCCGGGCGCACGGTGCTGATCGTGGATTGCGGGCCGCCGCCGCCGCGCGGCATCGACCGGTTCGCCCATGCGGGCACGCTATCGATGGAGGTGTCGGTGGGCCGCGAACGGCTGATCGTTAATTGCGGGGCGGCACCCCCGGGCGGCACGATGTGGCAAGACGCGGCCCGCGCGACGGCGGCGCATTCCACGCTGGTGATCGCTGACATCAACAGCAGCGAGTTGAAGCCTGGCCATCTCGGTCGCGTGCCCCTGGTCGTGGATGCCCAGCGGCAGGAGGCGAACGGCGCCCATTGGCTGGAAGCGAGCCACGATGGGTATCGCCACCTGCACGGCGCCATGCACCACCGGCGGCTTTATGTGGCGGAAAGCGGCGAGGACATCAGGGGCGAGGACAGCGTGGAGGGGCCGGAGCCGCAGCCGTTCGCCGTGCGCTTCCACCTGCACCCGGCCGTAGTGGCCAGCATGCAGCAGGACGGCAAGAGCGTCGTGCTACGCCTGCCTGCCGGCGGCGTGTGGAGCCTGCGGGCAAAGGGGGCGGAGATGGCGCTGGAGGAGAGCATCTATCTCGGCGCCGGAGAGCCGCGGCCGACGCAGCAGGTGGTGCTGACGGGAACAGTGGAGACGCAGAAGGCGGAGTGGGCGCTGACGAAGATAGGTTGAGCGCGCCTACGACAGCTCGAACAGGACGGGCACGTGGTCGGAGGGTTGCACCTGGCCGCGTTCCTCGCGATCCGGCCTTGCCACGGTAAGGCGTTCGGCCAGCGTGGGGGATAGGAGCGCGTGATCGATGCGCAGGCCGAGGTCGCGGCGCCAGGCGCCGGCCTGATAGTCCCAGAAGGTGTAGGCAATACCAGTGGGTTGCAGGGCGCGGACCCCGTCGGTCAGGCCGTGCCAGAGCAGGGTGCGGAAGGCGGCCCGGGTTTCCGGGCGGACCAGGGCGTCGGTGGGCGGCAGGGCGCCGGGGGCATAGTCCTCGTCGGTGGGGGCCACGTTATAGTCGCCGGCGAACACGCAGGGGAAGTTGTCGTCCAGCAGCGCCTTCGCACGGGCGGTGAGAAGGCCCATCCAACGCAACTTGTAGGCGTACCCCTCCTCGCCGCCGGAATTGCCGTTCGGAAGATAGAGGTTGCCGACGGCGATGCCTTCGGCCTCGACCTCGATGTAGCGGGCCTGGGCGTCGTCCGCGGGCAGGCCAGGCAGGCTGCGGTGGGTGACGGTCACGGGGACCCGGGCCAGAATAGCGACGCCGTTATAGCTCTTTTGGCCGACGACATGGGCCGTGTAGCCGGGGAAGCCTGCTGCGGGGAATTGCGATTCCTCGCACTTGATCTCCTGCAGCAGCAGCAGATCCGGCTGGACGCGGGCGAGCCACGCGGCGACGTGCGTTTCGCGCTGGCGGACGGAATTCACATTCCAGGTGGCGATCCGCACGGGGTTGTTCAGTCGACCGAGAAGCTGGTCCCGCACCCGCAGGCCGAGGTGGCATTTGGATTCTTGATGGTGAAGTGGGCACCCATCAGGGCGTCGGTGTAGTCGAGGACGGAGCCTTCGAGCAGGTCCATGCTGGCCGGGTCGACCAGGACGCGCGCCCGTCCCTGTTCGACAACGAGGTCATCTGGCTGGGGTGTCTCATCCAGCTCGAACTTATATTGGAAACCGCTGCAGCCGCCCGCCAGCACGGCAACGCGGAGGGCGGCGGGGCGTGCCTGGGCGGCGACGATCTCGGCGACGCGTTCGGCGGCTCGATCGGATACGCTGAAGGTATTCATGAGACCTGACATAGGCTTTCAATGAAGAGAGTTAAAGACGCATCGGATAGCCGGCGAAATTGACGAGCTTATGGAGCTTACATAAGTTACCAGGCTTATCGAGGTTTAGTGTTTGGATGGACCCGCGATGCAATTCCTATGCGCCAGGTGCAGGCAGTCCGCGATCGAAGCTGGATGGACGTGGCCCGCTGCTGGGCGAGGCGCGCCTGGCCACCGTCTATATCGAAGCCTATGACGACATTGAGTTGGCGGGGTCGCTTGCGAAGGCGTTGCGCCCTGTCCTGCTGAAGATGTCACGCGTGGCGGCAGCCAAGGACATCGTGCTGCGGGCGTTGGGTGGCCTGCGCGCCTTCGCGGCGGCCTTCGAGGTGTCGTTCCAGGACCTGAACCTAGTGGTTAAGCCGATCGACGGGCTTGCCGATACAGGCGACATCACGGTCGATCTTCCGGAGCTGCTGATGGCGATCGGGGAGGCCGCACGGGATGCTGGAACAGGTTTCGTGATCATCATCGATGAGATCCAGTATCTATCCGAGGGCGACCTGGCTGCTTTGATCATGGCGATTCATCGGTGCAACCAGCAATCGCTGCCGATCGTCTTGTTCGGGGCCGGCCTTCCGCAGCTTCGCGGCAAGATGGGCAACGCGAAATCCTACGTCGAGCGCCTGTTCGACTTTCCCGAGATCGACGCGTTGTCCGCGGCCGATACCAGGCTGGCGCTGGAAACGCCGGCGCAAGAAGAGGATGTCGCCTATAATCCGGACGCGCTCGACGAGATCCTGACTGTGACTGGGCGTTATCCATATTTCCTGCAGGAGTGGGGGCATTTATCCTGGCTGGCCGCAGACCAGAGCCCGATCACGATCGACGATGTTCGAAAATGCCATGGCCTGGCCATCCTCAAGCTGGATGAGAGCTTTTTTCGAGTGCGTCTCTACCGCATGACGCCGACGGAGCGGCGCTATATGCGGGCGCTGGCGGAGCTTGGCCCCGGCGCGCATCGGTCCGGCGACGTGGCCCGGATCTATGGGGCCGCCGTCACGACCGTGGCGCCCCTCCGGTCGGGTCTGATTGCCAAGGGCATGGTATACAGCCCGGCCCATGGCGATACCGCGTTCACGGTGCCGCTGTTCGACGAGTTCATGCGCCGAGAGATGCCGCTCATCGGAAAGACCTGACAAGAGATGACCCATGCTCCCTATGCCGTTCGGGCCGAGACGTCGCGCGGGCGGCTGCATCCGGAGCCGGAGTCGCCGGGCCGCGGGGCGTGGCAGCGCGACCGCGACCGGGTGATCCATTCGAGCGCCTTCCGCAAGCTGCAGTACAAGACCCAGGTGTTCGTCAACCATGAGGGCGACTATTTCCGCACCCGCCTGACCCATTCGATCGAGGTGGCGCAGATCGCGCGGTCGATCGCACGCGAGTTGCAGATCGACGAAGACCTGACGGAGGCGCTCGCCTTGGCCCACGATCTGGGGCACCCACCGTTCGGGCATGCGGGCGAGGACGCGCTGAACGCGAAGATGAAGCCGTACGGCGGCTTCGATCATAACGCGCAGAGCCTGAAGATCGTCACCAAGCTGGAGAACCGCTACGCCGCGTTCGACGGCCTGAACCTGACGTGGGAGACGCTGGAGGGGCTGGCCAAGCATAACGGGCCGCTGCGGCATCCCCCGCCGTACATCGCCGAGTATGACGCGCGGCACAAGCTGGACCTCAGCACCTATGCCGCGTTGGAGGCCCAGGTGGCGGCGATGGCGGACGACATCGCCTATCACAGCCACGACCTCGATGACGGCATGCGCGCCGGGCTGTTCGGGCCGGACGACATCCGGCATCTGCCGGTGGTGGGCGAATCCCTGGCGGCCGCACGGCGGTCGAGCCTCGATGTTCCACCACCGCGGCTCCGTCACGAGACCATCAGGCGGGTGATCAACGCCTTCGTGTCCGATCTGGTGGCCGAGACGCGCCGGCGCCTGGCGAAGGCGGAACCGGCGAACGCCGACGCGATCCGTCGTGCGAAGCACCCGACCGTCGCGTTCAGCGCGGCGATGGCGGAGGCCAACCGTGCGGTGAAGGAATTCCTGCATGCCCGCATGTATCGGCACTGGCGGGTTAACCGCATGTCGAGCAAAAGCCGGCGGGTGACAGAGCAATTGTTCCAGATGCTGCACGACGACCCAAGCCTGCTGCCGGACGGCTGGCGGTCGCAGGCCGGCGCGGGCGACGCCGGCCGGGCGGCGCTGGTGGTCACGGACTACATCGGCGGCATGACCGACCGGTTCGCGTTGGAGGAGTGGCAGAAGCTGACGGACCCATTCAAGCGGGGCTAAAGCGGTATCCGATCAGACTGCTTCGTGAGATCGGAGGTTCCGCGTTCTAAATCAGGTTTGCAGTTTGCGGCGCGATTGTCTCCCATTCAGTCATGGCCGGGCTTGACCCGGCCATCCCGTGCCAGTTTGAAGGCAGCGCGTTGTCGTCGCGCACTTCTATAGGGATCGATATGTCGGACAACATCTACGCCCGCGTGCGGGACACCGTCGTGGGCGCGCTGCGCACCATCGTGCCGGACCTGCCCACCGACGTTGCCGCCCGCGTCGAGGTCTCACCCGCCCGCGACCCGGCCCACGGCGACATGGCCACGAACGCCGCGATGGTCAGCGCGAAGGCAGCCCGCATGGCGCCGGTCGCCATTGCGAAGGCGCTGGCTGCAGCCCTGGCCGAGGGCACGGACATCCTGCGCGCCGAACCGGCCGGCCCCGGTTTCGTGAACCTGTTCCTGCGACCGGACACGCTGCGGGCCATCATTCCCGCCGTGCTGCGCGCAGGCGAGCGCTTCGGCGCCAGCACCGTGGGCGGCGCCACCGCCGTCAACGTCGAATACGTCTCCGCCAACCCCACCGGCCCCATGCACATCGGCCATTGCCGCGGCGCCGTGGTGGGCGACGCGCTGGCAAACCTGATGGCAAAGGCCGGGTTCGCGGTGACGAAGGAGTATTACATCAACGACGCCGGCGCGCAGGTGGCAGCACTCGCCTGGGCCGCATACTGGCGATACCTGCAGGCCTGCGGGACCACGATGACCGAGGAGGCGTTCGCCGCGGCGGTCCCAGGCGGGCTGCAGTACCGCGGCGACTACCTGGTGCCAGTCGGCGCCGCCCTGCTTGCGCGCTATGGACAGGGACTGGCAGGGCCGAACGCCACCATCGCCGACCCCGCAACCTGGTTCGACACGGTGCGCGAGGAGACGGTGGCAGCCATGATGGCCTCCATCCGGTCCGATCTTGCCGCGCTCGGCGTCGTGCCCGACGTGTTCACCAGCGAGCGCGCGCTGATACAGGCGGGTGCGGTGGACAAGGTGATCGACCGTCTGGCCGCACAGGACCTGATCTACGAGGGCGTGCTGGAGCCGCCGAAGGGCAAGACGCCCGAGGACTGGGAACCCCGTGAGCAGACCCTGTTCCGCGCCACCCGGTTCGGCGACGACGTCGATCGCCCGCTGCGGAAATCGGACGGCTCCAACACCTATTTTGCCAACGACATCGCCTATCACGCCGACAAGATGGACCGCGGCGCGCAGTTGATGATCGACGTGTGGGGTGCAGACCATGGCGGCTACGTGTCGCGCATGAAATCGGCCGTGAAGGCCCTGGCGGGCAACGCAGAGCAGCGGCTGGAGATCGTGCTGTGCCAGATCGTCCACGTGCTTCGCGGCGGCCAGCCCGTCCGGATGAGCAAGCGGGCCGGCACCTACGTGACGCTGGCCGACCTGATCGAGGAGGTCGGCCGCGACGTCGTGCGCTTCACGATGCTGACCCGCAAATCCGATGCCCAGATGGAGTTCGACCTGGACGCGGTGGTGGCACAAACCCGCGAGAACCCGGTGTTCTACGTCCAGTACGCCCATGCCCGCTGCCGTTCCGTGCTGCGCACCGCGGGCGAGAGCCACGACACGGCGCCGGCGGTGCTGGCCGGCGCGGCGCTCGACAGCCTCGACGACCCCGCCGAGATGGCGCTGATCCGCCGCCTGAGCGCCTGGCCCCGCACGATCGAGGGCGCGGCGCTGGCGCAGGAACCGCATCGGATTGCGTTTTTTCTCTATGACTTGGCCAGCGACTTTCATATGCTGTGGAACCGCGGCAGGGACGATACGACGCTCCGATTTCTGCAGGCCGACCGGCCTGTGGAGACGGTGGCGCGGTTGGCTCTGGTCGAGGCGACGGCGACGGTGATCCGCTCCGGCCTGGCTGTGCTGGGGGTGGCGCCAGTGGAGGAGATGCGTTGAACCGTGTCTGACGATTTGCGAATTCCGGCGATGGGCCTGCCTGGTGGCGGCCGTGCGCCGCTGGCCTCGGGCTCCAGCTATCGGGCCCGGCTGTCACGGGGTGATCCAGGCATGCGCTGGGCGATGATAGCGGCGGCCGGGCTGGGCGGCGTGCTGTTCGTGGCCATGGCCGGCTATGCCGTCATGGGCCGGCGACCCGCGACGGTGCCGGTGATCGAGGCGGACAGCCGGCCGATCCGGGTGAAGCCTGAAAATGCCGGCGGAATGCAGTTTGCCGGCGCGGACGAGCTTGGCGGAGACGCTGTGCCAGGTTCGGAAAAGATGGCCCCGGCCGCCGAAACGCCTGCCCCGCAAGCACTGCGGGCCCAGATGCAGCAGGCCGCCCCGGCCACCGAAGCGCCGTCTGCATCCCCTGCGTCGGCAGCCGGACCTGCGCCTGTCACGGCCGCAACTGCAGGCGTGCCAGCCGCCCCGGGCGGGAGCCCGCTGCCCGACACACCCCCCCGGCCCGGCATAGGCGCACGGCCCGGCAACGCGCCGCCGGCCACCCGAGCGGCCACCCCAGCGGCCACCCCAAAGCCCGCCGCGGCCGGCGGCTTGACGGTCCAGCTGGGTGCGCTGTCGTCCGAGGCGGCGGCGATGGCGGAATGGCAGAAGCTGGCGAAGGGCGCGCCAGACGTCTTCGCAAGCCATCATCCCGCCGTGCAGAAGACCGAACGGGACGGCAAGACCTTTTGGCGGCTGCGCACCACGGGCTTCGCCGACATGGCGGATGCGACGAGCTTCTGCACGAAGGTCCGTGCCAAGGGTGGCGCCTGCACGATTGCAAGTTTCTAGAGGCGCAAGCTTCTGGAGGGTTGCGTCGGACTTGATCCGTCGATCCGCACCCTCCGGGTGTTCCTGGCCCGGTCCTGCACTATCTTCACGGGATGGATATGAATTCAACGGGCCAGACTTCGCCATGAAGGCGGCTGTCGTCGGCATCGAAGGCACCGAGCTCACGCCTGCCGAGGCAAAGCTGATGCTGACCCATCAGCCAGCCGGCATCATCCTGTTCGGCCGCAACATCGAGGGTGCCTTGTCCCTGGCGCGCCTGATCGGCGACCTGCGCGAGGTGCTGCCGCCCGGCGGCCAGTTAATGGTGGACCAGGAAGGCGGCCGGGTCGCGCGCCTGAGGCCCCCCGATTGGACGACGCAGCCCGCGGCCGGTCTGGTGGGCGCGATCTACGACGTGGATCACGCGGCCGGGCTTCGGTTGGCCTGGCTGACGGGCGCGTTGATCGGGGTGGAGTGCCGCGAGGCCGGCTTCGACGTGGTGTGCGCGCCGGTGCTGGACCTGCTGGTGGCCGGTGCGACGAGCGCGATCGGCGACCGGGCCTACGGGCCGGACCCCGACCGCGTGTCGGCACTAGCGCAATCCATGGCGGACGGCCTGTTGAGCGCCGGCATCCAGCCGGTGGGCAAGCACATCCCCGGGCATGGCCGCGCGCGGGTCGACAGCCATGACGAACTGCCCTTCGTGGGCGCGGACGAGGATCTCACGCCCGATATCGACGTGTTTACCCAATGCGCGAACCTCCCCTGGATGATGACGGCGCACATCATCTACGCCGGCCTGGACCCGGCACGGCCCGCCACGCTGTCGCCCAAGATCATCGAGGAACTGATCCGCGGCGACATCGGCTTCGACGGCGTGCTGATCAGCGACGACCTGGCGATGGGTGCGCTGTCCGGCACGCCGGGCGAGCGGGTGAAGGCGTCCATCGCCGCCGGCTGCGACCTCGCGCTCCATTGCTCGGGCCGCATGAAGGATAACGAGGCGGTGCTGAAGGCGGCCCCCCAGGTCTCGGTCGCCGCGCGCACGCGGATGCAGCGCGCCGCCAGCCTGGCCGCCCGCTGCCAGCTGTCGCTCGACCGGGAGGCGCTGGTGGCCGACCAGACGGACCTGCTGACGGCGGTGCTCGCGGAATGACCGAGATCCTGATCCAGATCCTGTTGGCCGCGATCCCCGCGATCGTGGCCATCACGCTGCACGAGGCGGCGCATGGCTACGCGGCGCTCGCGCTGGGCGACGACACCGCACGGCTGCAGGGGCGGCTGTCGCTCAATCCGCTCCGGCACATCGACCGGTTCGGCACGCTGATCCTGCCGGGGTTTCTCGTGCTGGTGCAGCTGCTGACGATCGGGCATGTGGCGTTCCTGTTCGGTTGGGCAAAGCCGGTGCCGGTCTCGGCGTGGCGGTTCCGCAACCCGCGGCGGGGGATGGCGCTGGTGGCCGCGGCGGGCCCGGCGGCGAACTTCGTGCTGGCTTGGCTGGGGGCGCTGGCGATGCATGGCCTGCGCTGGCTGCCGGATACCGCGGCGGTGCTGGCGGAAGGCATGCTCGAGACGTTCATCCTGGCGAACCTGGTGCTCGGCCTGTTCAACCTGCTGCCGATTCCGCCGCTTGATGGCGGCCGCATCATGGTCGGCATCCTGCCCGAACGCTGGGCGGCAGGCTGGGCCCGGCTGGAGCGCGCGGGAATCGTGATCGTCGTCCTGCTCGTCTTCCTTGGTCCCCGCCTGCTGGCGGAAATGGGTGTCCGGTTCGATCCGGTGGGCTCCGCGCTGAACACCATCTTGCCGCGGGCATTCAGCCTGGTGTACCGGCTCGCAGGCCTCGATGTCTGAACCCGGCTCGGCCGAACGACCGGCCGAGCCGCAACTCCTATTGATACTCGACGGCTTCGAAGGGCCGCTCGACCTGCTGCTGGATCTCGCGCGCGGTCAGAAGGTGGATCTCGCCCGCATCTCCATCCTGTCGCTGGTCGAGCAGTATCTGGCCATCATCGAGGGCGCACGCCGCATCCGGCTGGAACTGGCGGCGGACTGGCTCGTGATGGCGGCCTGGCTGACCTGGCTGAAATCCCGCCTGCTGCTGCCGCCCGGCACCCAGGCGGCGGACGAGGCGGAGGAGGCCGCCGATGTCCTCGCAGCCCGGTTAGACGCCCTGCAGCACGTCCAACGCGCCGCCCGCTGGATGATGGCCCGGCCCCAGCTCGGCCACGACGTGCTGCCCCGCGGCGCGCCGGAACGCCTGGTGCGAGTCGACCGCTCCGGCCTGGCGGCGGACATGGGCGGCCTCATGCGCGGCTATCTGGCCGCGGTCCGCCGCGGCGGCGCCCGGATCGGCTACCGGCCGAAGCCGCCGGCCTTCTGGACCGTCGCCGACGCGATGGCCCGGCTGGAGCGGCTGCTCGGCCGCATGCCGGAATGGACATCATTGGCCGGCTTCCTGCCACATATCGCCGACGACCCGGTGCAGCGCCGGGCCGCAATTGCAAGCACGCTGCTGGCCGGGCTCGAACTGGCCCGCGGCGGCACAGCCGATCTGCGGCAGGATGAGCCGTTCGGCGAAATCTTCGTGCGGGGCACAGGCAGGGCGCCCGATGGACGCTGAACGGCTGGTCGAGGCC
>JAYVEG010000183.1:0-30024 GCA_043748985.1 Rhodospirillales bacterium | reverse complement strand
TCGTTCCCGCGGAGTAAGATCATGGACGGTTTCAGCGATGCCGCCGCCTGGATCGATGTGGGCTGCGTGGAAGATGTTCCCCGCCAGGGTGCACGGGTGGTACAAACCCCCCGTGGCGATGTGGCGGTATTCCGCACCCACGACGATGCGATCTTCGCCCTGGACGACTCCTGCCCCCACAAGCAGGGCAAGCTCAGCCAGGGCATCGTCCACGGCCACAACGTCACCTGCCCCTTGCACAACTGGGTGATCGGCCTGGAGGACGGTCAGGCCCAATCCCCCGACGAGGGCTGCGTGCATCGCCTTCGCACGCAGGTCCGGGACGGACGCATCCTGCTCGATCTTGCGTGACCCGGTGATGCCCGGCGTCAAGACAACGTGCCCCTATTGCGGCGTAGGCTGCGGCGTCATCGCCCAGCCCGACGGCAGCGTGGTCGGCGACCCCGACCATCCCGCGAATTTCGGCCGCCTCTGCAGCAAGGGCGCCGCCCTGGCCGAAAGCATCCAGGACGAAGGTCGCCTCTCCTACCCAGTGACGAACGGCGCGCGCGCCACCTGGAACGGCGCGCTGGACCTGGTGGCCGCACGCTTCACCGAGACCATCGCCGAACACGGCCCCGACAGCGTCGCCTTCTACGTCAGCGGCCAATGCCTGACCGAGGACTACTACGTCGCCAACAAGCTCATGAAAGGCTTCATCGGCAGCGCCAACATCGACACCAACTCACGACTGTGCATGGCCTCCTCCGTCGCCGGCCACGTCCGCGCCATGGGCGCCGACATCGTCCCAGGCACCTACGAGGACCTGGAACAGGCAGACCTCGTCGTCCTCGTCGGCAGCAACCTGGCTTGGTGCCACCCCGTGCTGTTCCAGCGCCTGCAGGCCGCCCGCGCCGTACGGGGAACGAAGGTTGTGGCAATCGACCCCCGCCGCACCGCCACCTGCGAGGACGCGGACCTCCATTTGAAGCTGGCACCCGGCAGCGACGTGGCCCTCTTCGCCGGCCTGCTCGCCCACCTGAACGCCAAAGGCCACGTCGATCACGCCTGGGTCGCCGCGCATACGAACGGCTTCGACGACGCGATCGAGGCAACGCGCGGCATCGATATCGCGGGGATCACCGGCCTCGACCCCGCCGACATCGCGGCCTTCTACGCCCTCTTCTCCGCCACGCCCCGCGTCGTGACGGTCTACTCGCAAGGCGTGAACCAATCCTCGTCCGGCACGGACAAGGTGAACGCGATCCTGAACGTCCACCTCGCCACCGCCCGCATCGGCCAACCCGGCGCCGGCCCGTTCAGCATCACCGGCCAACCGAACGCCATGGGCGGGCGAGAGGTCGGCGGCCTCGCCAACCAGCTCGCAGCCCACATGCGCTTTGACCAGCCCGGCGCCACCGACCGTGTCCGCCGCTTCTGGAACGCGCCCCATATAGCTCAGGCCCCCGGGCTGAAGGCGATCGACATGTTCGATGCCGTCCACGATGGCCGCATTCGCGCCATCTGGATCATCTGCACCAACCCCGCCGACAGCCTGCCCCGCGCCGGCCATGTCCGCGCAGCATTGGAGCAATGCCCCTTCGTCGTCGTCTCAGACATCTGGCCGACCGACACCACCAAATACGCCCACGTCCTGCTCCCGGCCGCCGGCTGGGGCGAACGCAGCGGCACCGTCACCAACTCCGAGCGCTGCATCACCCGCCAACGCCCGTTCCGCGCGCCCCCCGGCGAGGCTCGCGCCGACTGGTGGATGCTGGCCCAGGTGGGCGCCCGCATGGGCTTCGCCGACGCCTTCTCCTGGTCCGGCGCCGCCGCCGTGTTCCGCGAACACGCCGCCCTGACCGCGTTCGAAAATAACGGAGCCCGGCCGCTGACTCTCGCAGGCCTGGCCGGCATCTCCGACGACGCCTACGACACCATGCCCCCCCACCAATGGCCGGTCCCGGCGTCCGGTCCAGAAGGCGGCCGCCTGTTCGCCCGGGGTGGCTTCCCCACGCCCGATGGCCGGGCGCGCCTGGTGCCGACACGCTGGCGCCCCACCGCCGCGGTGGTCGATGGCACCTACCCCTTGCTGCTGAACACGGGGCGCGTGCGCGACCAATGGCACACCATGACCCGCACCGGCGTCGTGCCCCGCCTGCTGCAGCACGTGGCAGAACCGCGTGTCGCCCTGCACCCCGATGACGCCGCCCGGCTCGGCATCGCGGAAACCGGCCTCGTGCGCCTGGACTCCCCGCACGGCACCACCACCCTCCGCGCCACGCTCGACACCGGCCAGCGCAGGGGCGAGATCTTCGTGCCCATGCACTGGACCGACGCGTTCAGCTCGGCCGGCCCGATCGACCGCGTGGTCACGGCGGCAACCGATCCGGTCAGCGGCCAGCCGGAGCTGAAGGCCACACCCGTCCGCGCCACCCCGGTGCCCACGACCTGGCGCGGCCTTTTGCTGCACGCACACGCCGTGCGCCCCGACGGCTGCATCTGGTCCCGCATTCCGCTTGAACACGGCCACGCCTTTGCCCTGGCAGGCGCCGAACCCTTGCCGCAGGGCGATGCCCTCGCCACCTTGGCCCGAAGTATGATGGGTTTGGCCAACATGGAAGTCATGGAGATGGCCGACCCCGGCCGCGGCGTCTGGCGCTACGCCAGCCTGCACGACGGCCGGATGCAGGCCTGCCTATACCTGACCACCGGCGACCGCACGCTGCCCTCGCACCAGGCGCTGGCCGCGTTGCTGGCCGGCCCGGTCGCGGATGCGGCGCGCAGTACCGTTTTGGCCGGCGGCGGCCCGGTCCAGGCGGCGGAGAAGCTCGTCTGCGCCTGCTTCTCGGTTGGGCTCGACACCCTTCGCGGCGCGATCGGCACCCAACGCCTGACAAGCGTGGCGGAGGTAGGCACCGCCCTGCGCGCCGGCACGAACTGCGGCTCATGCATCCCCGAACTCAGGGAGATCCTGCGTGACCAGCTTGCTGCAGCATAACGGCCGCGCCAGCCTTGTCGGCGCCGGCCCCGGCGCTGCCGACCTGCTGACCGTCCGAGCCGTCCGCGTTCTCGAATCCGCCGACGTGGTGCTGTTCGACAAGTTGGTCGGCCCCGACATCCTGGACCTCGTCCGGCCCGGCGCGCGCATGATCGACGTCGGCAAGCGTTGCGGTCGCCACATCATGAACCAGGCCGCCATCAACGCGCTGATCGTGAAGCACGCCCGCGCCGGCCGGCACGTGGTCCGGCTGAAGGGCGGCGACCCCTTCGTCTTCGGCCGCGGCGGCGAGGAGCTGGAAAGCCTGCGCGCCGCCGGCGTCCCGACCCAGGTCGTCCCCGGCATCACCGCAGCCCTCGCCACTGCTGCGGACTTAGGCATCCCGCTCACCCATCGCGGCACCTCCCGCAGCCTCCACCTGATCACCGCCCACGGCGCGGACGACCACCTGCCGGAGCACGACTGGTCCGCGCTCGCCCGTACCGGCGGCACGCTGGCGATCTACATGGGCGTCCGCACCCTGCCGCTGTTGGCCGCACGCCTGCTGGAAGCCGGGCTGGATGCAGCGACCCCCGCCATCGCCGTCGAAAACGCCAGTCGACCCGATGAACGCCATATCCGCGCGTCACTGGGCACCATCGGCCAGGCCGTGACCGACGCCGCGCTGGACGGCCCCACCATCGTCCTGATCGGCCAGGTCGTCGCCTTGGCCGACACCCTCCGGCAGGCAACCGAGCTTGCAGCATGATCTGATATTGACCTTTTTCATCATTCCAGGGCACGACCCGGGAATCCCGATCCAGCGGCAGGACCGGCCCTGCCGCGGGCACAAGTCGGCCAATCCAAAGTCCGGTCATCACAACGGTTTATGCGATAAAATGGCGATGACTGATGCCTGACCTGCCAATCCCCCTGCGCCCCGACATCGCAGCCGTCGAGGCGGAACACGTCTTCGCCCAATACGTCCGCACGCTCGGCCGCGGCCCCGGCAAATCCCGCGCCCTGACCCGCGAGGAAGCCCGAACCGCGCTGGGCATGGTTCTGCGCAACCAGGCGGACCCGCACCAGGTCGGTGCCTTCCTCATGCTCCTGCGCTACCGCGGCGAAGACCCGCAGGAGATGGCAGGCCTGGTGGAGGCCGCGCGCGAACACTTCGGCGCCGGCTTGCCGCCGGGATGCCTCCCGGTCGCGCTCGACTGGCCCAGCTACGGCGCCGGACGCACCCGCGGGCCGCCCTGGTTCCTGCTGGCCGCCCTGGCCCTCGCCCGCGCCGGGCACCGCGTCCTGATGCACGGCAGCAACGAGTTCACGCGCGGCACCGCTGTCACACACGCCCTTCAGGAACTCGCCCTCCCGGTCGCAGCCGACCCCCACGACGCCGCCCGCCACCTGCAAGCCCACAACTTCGCCTACCTCCCGCTAGCCCACCTCTGCCCCGGCCTCGACGCCTTGCTCCGCCTCCGCAGCGTGCTCGGCCTCCGCTCCCCCATCAACACCGCCGCCCGCCTGCTCAACCCCTTCGATGCCGCCGTCAGCGTCGACGGCGTCTTCCACCCCCCCTATATCGCGCTGCACCTGAACACCGTCGCTCTGCTCGGACAACCCCGCCTCCTGGTCGTCAAAGGCGGCGGCGGCGAGGCCGAACGCAATCCCGCCAAACCACTGACCGCCCACATCTACGACCAGGCCACAGGCACCGCCGAAATGGCCTTCGACCCACTCCCAACCGAGCCCGGCACCGAAGACCTCGTAACCACCTGGCAAACCGGCACCGGCCCCGGCGCCGCAATCGCCCGCGCCACCATCGCCCTTGCCCTGGTCGCCCTGCGCCGGGCCGACTCCCCAACCGAGGCCGACACAGCAGCGCAGACAGTCTGGTCCCACCGCGCCCTGCCTTAACCCCTTACCCTTGGGAGAGGGTTGCATGAGAGTCTCGCGCCGCCCAGACCGAACGACGGCGCTGGAAGCAAACCCTGACCCCAGCCCCCGCTTCCCATCCCGTCACAAACACAGTACCTCTCGGGCAACAATAAACCGCCCGGAGACGTCCCATGCCCATCACACGCCGCGCCCTGGCCCAAGGCGCCCTGGCATCCGCTGCCGCCCTGCCGCTGGTCGCCATCGGCGCACGATCCGCCAACGCCGCCGAATTCACCTACAAGATGGCCAACAACACCCCGGCCACCCATCCGCTGAGCGTGCGCATGCAGGAAGCCGCCGACCGCGTGCTGAAGGCCACCGACGGCCGCGTTGAGATACGCATCTTCCCGAACAGCCAGCTCGGCACCGACACCGACATGCTCAGCCAGGTCCGCTCCGGCGCCATCGAGTTCTTCTCTCTCTCCGGCCTGATCCTCTCCACACTCGTGCCGCCCGCCAGCATCAACGGCGTCGGCTTCGCGTTCAAGAACTACGACCAGGTCTGGCCCGCCATGGACGGCAAGCTCGGCGCCTACGTGCGCTCGGAAATCGGCAAGCGCGGCCTGCACGTCTTCGACAAGATGTTCGACAACGGCTTTCGCCAGACTACCAGCGGCACGAAGCCGATCGTGACCGCCGCCGACCTCAAGGGCTTCAAGATCCGCGTTCCCGTCAGCCCGCTCTGGACATCGATGTTCCAGGCGCTCGGCGCATCCCCCGCCAGCATCAACTTCTCCGAGGTCTACTCCGCCCTGCAAACCCACATTGTCGACGGCCAGGAAAATCCGCTGAGCCTCATCGAGACCACCAAGCTCTACGAAGTGCAGAAATACTGCGCCATGACCAACCACATGTGGGACGGTTTCCACCTGCTCGCCAACCGCCGCGCCTTCGACAAGCTCCCGCCCGAAGCACAGGCGGTCGTGAACAAGGAGTTCGCCCAGGCCGCGACCGACGAGCGCGCCGACATCGCAAAGCTCAACGTGGACGTCCGCGGCACCCTCGAAAAGCGCGGCCTCGTCTTCAACGAGGTGGACACCGCCGGCTTCCGCGACGCCCTGAAGACCGCCGGCTTCTACAAGGAATGGCGCGGCAAATACGGCGAGGAAGCCTGGGCAGTCCTCGAAGGCGCCGTCGGCGCGGTGTCGTGACGCCAGCCGTCCACTCCGCTGTCGCCCACCCCGTTACCCCCGCCCGCCTGGTCTGGCCGGAACGCATCCTCGCCAGCGTCGTCGAGGCCGCGGCCGCACTTCTCGTACTCGCCGAGATCCTCATCCTCGGCGCCGGGGTATGGGCGCGCTTCGTGATGCACAGCCCGCTCGTCTGGACCGACGAGCTGGCCGGCATCCTGTTCCTCTGGCTGGCGATGCTGGGCTCGGTGATAGCCCTGCAACGCGGCCAGCACATGCGGCTGACGGCAATCGTCTCCGGCATGTCACCCTCTTGGCGCGCCCGCGGCGAAACCTTGGCGATCGGCGCCACCGGCCTGTTCCTGGCGCTTATCCTCCCGCATGCCATCGAGTATGCGCAGGACGAGTGGTACATCGAGACCCCGGCCCTCGGCTGGTCGAACATGATCCGCGCCGGCGCCATCCCGGTCGGCGTCGGCCTGATGCTGGCCGTGGCCGCCGTCCGCCTGCTGCGGCAACGCGCCGCCGACATCGTGCTGGTGGCCGCCGCCCTGGCCCTCATCGCCGCCGCCCTGCACTTCGGTGCGCCGGCGCTGCGCCCGCTCGGCAACTGGAACCTCATGCTGTTCTTCGTCGGCATGCTCGGCGCCGGAGTGCTGCTCGGCGTCCCCATCGGCTTCAGCTTCGGCATGGCGACCCTCGCCTACCTCGCCACCACCACCGCAACCCCGCTCACCGTCGTCGTCTCCCGCATGGACGAGGGCATGAGCGCCCTCATCCTTCTCGCCGTTCCCCTCTTTGTCTTCCTCGGCCTGCTGATCGAGATGACCGGCATGGCCCTCGCCATGGTCGAGTTCCTCGCCAGCCTGCTGGGCCACGTCCGCGGCGGCCTCAGCTACGTCCTGCTTGGCGCCATGGTCCTCGTCTCTGGCATCTCCGGCAGCAAGGCCGCCGACATGGCCGCCGTCGCACCCGTCCTGTTCCCCGAAATGAAGCGCCGCGGCGCCAATGACGGCGAACTCGTCTCCCTCCTCAGCGCGTCCGGCGCCATGAGCGAGACGATCCCCCCCAGCCTCGTGCTGATTACCATCGGCTCCGTCACTGGCGTCAGCATCGCGGGCCTCTTCACCGGCGGCCTGCTGCCGGCGCTGGTCCTGGCCACAGCCCTCGGCCTTATCGCCTGGCGCCGCTCCCGTAACGAGGACATGAGCCGCATCCGCCGCGCAACGCCCGCCCAGGTGGTCCGCGCCCTCCTGATTGCCCTCCCGGCCCTCGTCCTGCCCTTCCTGATCCGCGCCGCCGTGGTCGAGGGCGTCGCAACCGCTACCGAAGTCAGCACCATCGGCATTGCCTACTGCGTCGTGGCCGGCCTGGTCCTCTACCGAAAATTCGACTGGGCACGCCTGATGCCAATGCTGGTCGAGACCGCCTGCCTCTCCGGCGCCATCCTCTTCATTATCGGCACCGCCACCGGAATGGCCTGGGCGCTCACCCAATCCGGCTTCTCCCGCGCCCTCGCCACCACCATGGCCGGCGTGCCCGGCGGTGCGGCCGGCTTCATGGCCATCAGCATCGTCGCCTTCATCGTCCTCGGCAGCATCCTGGAAGGCATCCCCGCCATCGTCCTGTTCGGTCCGCTGACCTTCCCGATCGCCCGCGCCCTGCACATCAATGACGTCCATTACGCCATGGTCGTAGTCCTCGCCATGGGCATCGGCCTGTTCGCGCCGCCCTTCGGCGTCGGCTACTATGCCGCCTGCGCTATTGGCCGCGTCAGCCCGGACGCCGCCATGCGCCGCATCTGGCCCTACCTCGCGGCCCTCGTCGTCGGCCTCATCGTCGTCGCCTGCGTCCCCTGGTTTTCGACGGGCTTCCTGTAGCCCGCAACACGCCCCATATCCTGCGAACGCCAACCAACCAGCAGGACGCCCCATGTCCCTCTTCAACACCAAGACCGCCCCCGCGCCCGACTACCCCTACACCCTGTCCGACGCCGATTGGCGCGCGAAGCTGACCCCCGAGCAGTACAAGGTCATGCGCGGCCACGGCACCGAACGCGCCTGCACCAGCCCCCTCAACGCCGAGAAGCGCCCAGGCACCTACGAATGCGCCGGCTGCGGACAGTCCCTGTTCGAAACCGCGGCCAAGTTCGAAAGCGGCACCGGCTGGCCCAGCTTCTTCAAGCCCATCCGCGAAGACGCCATCGCCACCACCGAGGACCACGGCTTCGGCATGGCCCGCGTCGAGGTGCATTGTAGCAACTGCGGCAGCCACTTGGGCCACGTCTTCCCCGACGGCCCCCGCCCCACCGGCCTCCGCTACTGCATGAACGGCGTCTCCATGGTCTTCCAACCGGCCTAAGCCCCGGCACCGAGGCCTTGCCCGTCGAAATCAAGGTAGGCCCGGCGCAACTCGCCATCCACCAGGGCTTCGCCGTCTTCATCAGCGAACCCGATGGCAGCGTCGCCTGGCCTACCGACAAGGGCCTTTATTACAACGATACCCGTCTGATCAGCGCCTACGCCGTCTACGCCAACGGCGAACCCTGGGACCTGCTGAACAGCGGCGCGCCCACACACTACGCCTGCCGGGCCTTCATGACGAACCGCGCCTTCCCCAGCGAGGCCGATGCCAAGGTCACGGAGGTTCCGGCCCGCACCCTCAGTTTCGTACTCACCCGCGCCATCGAGGGTGGCGTCCGCGAATCCCACGAGATTACCAACCACGGCCGAACCCCAGTGGTGTTCAACCACGAGATCTCCATCCGCAGCGACTTCGCCGACATCTTCGAGGTGAAGTCCAAACGCATCGTCCGCCGCGGCCGCATCACCAGCACCTGGTCCGAGCCAGCCGGCACGCTCGAAATCACCTACACCAACGAAGCCTTCCGCCGCGGCCTGCGTCTGGTGGCCATGGACGGCTCGCCAGCCGTCTATGCCAACGGCCGCCTCAGCTTCGCCGTCCACCTCCAACCCGGCGAGACCTGGCGCACCAGCCTCCGCGCCGACCTCCTCGACGGCGACAGTGTCCTGGCAGCCCCCGAAGCCTGCGTGCTCGACGGCTCATCGCCCCAAGGCCAGGAACTCCAAGCCTGGCGTGCCGGCGTCCTGCACGTCTCCAGCAGCATCCGCAACTTCCAACGCCTGTTCGACCAGGCCGTGGAGGACATGGCCGCCCTCCGCCTGCCCATCCAGCACGACGACGGAACTTCCGTCGTGCCCGCTGCCGGGTTGCCCTGGTTCGTCGCCCTGTTCGGCCGCGACACCCTCATCGCAAGCCTGCAATGCATGATGCTCACTCCCGACTTCGCCCGCGGCACACTCTCGGCCCTGGCCGCCTGGCAGGCCACCGAGCGCAACGATTTCCGCGACGCCGAACCCGGAAAAATCCTGCACGAACTCCGCCGCGGCGAACTCGCCTTCCTCAAGCTGATCCCCCACACCCCCTATTACGGCACCGCCGACGCGACGCCGCTGTTCCCAATGGTGCTGCACGCCGCCTGGAAGGCCACGGGCGACACGGCCCTGCTGCACCGGCACCGTGTCGCCGCCGAGGCCTGCCTGGCCTGGATCGACACCTATGGCGACCGCGACGGCGACGGCTTCCAGGAATACGGCACGCGATCCGGCCAGGGCTATGAGAACGTCGGCTGGAAGGACAGTGGCGAGGCCGTCGTGGACGTCGAAGGCAACCTGGTGCACGGCCCGAAGGCGCTGTGTGAACTGCAAGGCTACGTCTATGCCGCCTGGCGCGGCATGGCGGAGATATACACCGCCCTAAACGAACACGGCCCGGCGGCCATCCTGACCGCCAAGGCCGACGCCCTCTACACAAGGTTCAACGACGCGTTCTGGAACGAGGCCGAGGGCTTCTACGCCTATTGCCTGGACGGTGCCAAACGCCCGATCCTGAGCATCGCCAGCAACCCGGGACACCTCCTATGGTGCGGCATCGTACCCCCCGCGCGCGCGGCCCGCGTCGTCGCCCGCCTGCTGCGGCCCGACATGTGGTCGGGCTGGGGCATCCGCACCCTCAGCGCCGACAACCCGTCGTTCAACCCCTATTCCTACCAGAACGGCGCCGTCTGGCCCCACGACAACAGCCTGATTGCCCTCGGCTGCGCCCGCTACGGCTTCGCCACCGAAGCCGCCGCCATCGCCGAGGACATCCATCGCGCCGCCGGCTTCTTCGTGCAGCGCCAGTTGCCGGAACTTTATTCCGGCCTGCACCGCGACGACACCAATTTCCCCGTTCAATATCTCGGAGCCAACGTCCCCCAGGCCTGGGCGGCCGGCTCCGTCTTCGCGCTGCTGCAGGCCATGCTCGGCCTCGAATTCGACGCCCCGAACGGTCGCCTGCTGGTCGCGCCGAACCTGCCGCCCTGGTTGCCGGACCTGACCTTGCAGGGTCTTCGCCTCGGCGCGCACTCCTTGGACATCGCCTTCACCGGCAGGGATTTTACGGTCCTGGCCGGCGATCCCGCGCTGGTGGTGCGCCGCGAACCGGCCTACCGCCCGGGCTGACCCAGCAGCTCCACCTGCCAATCCATCTCGTTCTGTGTCAGCGGGAAGCCGCCATCCGGCCCGGGGTGCAACGTCTCCCCGGGGCCGAGCCGTCCCAGCAGGCCCTGTACCGCCACCGCAGCCTCCATCCCGAACCCGGCACGCGCCACCAGGCTGACCAATGCCTTCGCACTCCGCAGACTAATCGCGCGGTCGATCGTCGACAACGTGACGCCGCCGCACACCGCCAGGATCGCGTACGCCTTGCGCGCATCACCGGCGGCGATCGCCTCCATCAACGGCGTCTCCGACAGCGTGCCACTGGTGTTCATCCGCCGCACCGAGTCCAAAATCTCGGCCTCGGTGGCCGGCAACGGCTCCGACAGGGTGGTCGCGACCCGGTTGCGCAGGTCCTCCACCACGCCCGGCGGGACATCCGCGCGGGCCACCAGCTTGCTCAACAGCACATCGGCGACCATTAACGACAGCGCGCGCAGGGCGCGCAACGGCAGGGCAGGGCGGCACACCAGCGGCTCGTGCCACTCCGGATGGTCGCCGGCCCGGCCGATCAGGGAGTCGAGCGTCGCCTCCTGGATCGTCGCTGACCGGTTCGCCAGCAGCGCCCGCACCGCGGCACTGCCGGCATGGGTTGCGATGTCATCGGCGATCACGGCGCTCAGCCCCGGCCGGCTGGCAACGGAAACAGCCGTGCCGGGGTGCGGCGGCGTCGCCAGAAGCTCCAACAGGTCCGCGTCGGTCAGCAGCGGCGAGAACTGCACCACGGGCTCGCTCACCTCCACCACCGGATCACGCGACAGCTTCAGGATCACGGCGCGCGGCGCATTCGGCAGGCTAGTCAGCGCATCCGCAATCGTCTGGCGTACCCGCGTCGCGGCGTCGCCGGCCAGCATCAGCAACATGCCGTGCACATGGTCCTCCGCCGCAGACCGCTCCGCGCTGGACAGGCCCGGCAGCAGCCGAGTCATCTTGGCGGCCAGCAGCATACGAACCCGTTCGTCCCCATCCTGCGCCAGACGCGTATCGACGCCGGGCGCGTAGGCGGGATTGAGTGCCACGGCGGCGCGCACCGTCAGCGCCGGGTCATCGGCAAGGGTCCGCAGCATCGAGGCCGGCGTGGTCGAATGGGCCGCCAGGCGCACGCGCGTCGCTTCATCCGCGTGCTTGTCGTCCTGCTGGGCGCCAAGCATCATGCAGACCCCGGCAGGTTCGAAACGCGCCAATGCCCTCGGCCGTTGCGCTTCACCTCGTACATCGCCTGATCCGCCCGCTGCAGCAGCTGGTCAAGCGTCTCGTCCGTACCCGGCTCGCGCATGGCGATGCCGATCGACATGCCGATCCCAGTGGCCTGCCCGGCCGTCAGATGCGCGAATTCGTGCGGCACCGTCAGCCGCAGGCCCTCCGCCCGCTCCGCCGCCGTGAACGTATCGGCACCGTCGAGCCAACACGCGAACTCGTCCCCTCCAAGCCGGGCCACGAGGTCCGTCGGCCGGAACGTCCGCCGCAGCAGCGCACTGGTCAGCATCAGCGCGGAATCCCCCGCCTCGTGCCCGGACCGGTCATTCAGCTGCTTCAACCCATCGAGGTCGATGAACAGCAGCGAGGCCGGCAGCCCCTCCGCCTCCAGCCGATCCAGCCGGCGACTCGCCTCCTCGATGAAGGCGCGGCGATTCAACAGTCCCGTCAGGGAATCCGTCCGCGCCTGCCGCGCCAGCTCCCGCTGGATCGCTTCGTGCTCCAGTACGATCCGCATCACCCCGGCGACCGAGCCTGCCAACAGCAGCTCGTCCGTGTCCCACGCCCGGCTCTCGCCGCTGCGCCAGACGAGCAGCGCAACCTGCTCCCCGAACCGCGTGGTCGCAGGGCAGACCAGGACCGAATGCCCATCCGCCGTCCGCAGCGACAGGGTCGCCTCCGCACCCTCCGGCACATGCGCGAGCGCCGCGGTGGCAACAGCACCGGGATTCTCACCGACATGGTGCAGCACCGCCACCGCAGCGCCGGCCGACAGGTCGAGCACGCCAGCGCCCATAGCGCCCAGCGCCCGCATGATGCCATCCAGCACCCCAGCCATCATGCGCGGTGCCAGCACCTCCTGCCGCATGGTGCCAAGGATGCGGTCCAGCGCCTCCCCCCGCCGCAGGGCGTTGGCCGTCAGCGCGCCCGCCCGCTCCTCCACCGTCACGTTCACCGCGATCCCGCGCGACCCGCGATGCCGTCCCGCCTCGTCGCGCAGCGGCACCAAGGTCAATGCCATGCAGACGGGCACGCCCTGCATGGTGCGCATCCAGGTATGCCGGCGGCGCACCGGCGCCGTGAAGCAGAACGGATCCGGCCCCCCGGCGTCATGCAGCAGCACCTGGCCCGGCTGGCCCATCAGCGCCGGCGCCGGCCACCCCAGCACCGTGTCCGGCGCAATGAAGGTGATCCGCCCCGTCGCATCCGCCTCGAACAACAGGTCCGTCGACAGCGCGCAGAATTGCCGCCAACGCTGCCGGCTTTCCAACAGCGCCAGGCGCAGCGCGGCGACGCTCATGTCCTCGCTGCCTTCCATCGCGGCAGGCTCGTCTTCGATCTCGGCGCTATCGCTCATGACCCGCATCCCTCGTTGCATCTATGTTCTTCCATTCGCCTTAAGGATTCCTTAGCGGCCCCGCCGTCAGTCCCACCGTCGGCTTGGTTTGACACCCGACCACCGCGCCAGCATGGTCCGCCGCGCCACCACATCCGACCCACCCTCGTCACGACCGGAAGACGCCATGCAGGACCATCCTCTTCGCCCGCGCATCGAAAGCCTCTGGGAAGGCCGCGAGATGCTATCCCCCGCCACCACCGGCGATGACCGCGCCGCCGTGAACGACGCGCTCGGCCTGCTGGACAACGGCACCCTCCGCGTCGCCGAGAAGGGGCCGGGCGGCTGGGTCGTCCATGAATGGCTGAAGAAGGTCGTCCTCCTCTCCTTCCGCCTCAACAACTCCATCGCCATGCCCGGCGCCGGCGGCGCCCCCGTGTGGGACAAGGTGCCGATGAAGACCGACGGCTGGGGCGATAACCGCTTCATCGATGCGAACTTCCGCGCCGTCCCTGGCGCCATCGTCCGCCGCAGCGCCTACATCGCCCCCGGCGTCGTGCTCATGCCCAGCTTCGTCAACGTCGGCGCCTACGTCGACAGCGGTACAATGGTCGATACATGGGCAACCGTCGGCAGCTGCGCCCAGGTCGGCAAGAACTGCCACCTCAGCGGCGGCGTCGGCCTCGGTGGCGTGCTGGAGCCGCTACAGGCCAACCCAACCATCATCGAGGACGACTGCTTCATCGGCGCGCGCTCCGAGGTGGTGGAAGGCGTCATCGTCGAGCGCGGCAGCGTGCTCTCCATGGGCGTGTTCATCAGCGCATCCACCAAGATCATCGATCGCGCCACCGGCGAAATCTTCATGGGCCGAGTCCCCGCCTACTCCGTCGTCGTCCCCGGAACCCTCCCAGGCCGCCCCCTGCCGGACGGCTCGCCCGGCCCCAGCCTGTCCTGCGCCGTCATCGTCAAGCGCGTCGACGAGCGCACCCGCGCCAAGACCTCCATCAACGAGCTGCTGCGCGATTGATCGAGCCCGTCGCCCTCGCGCAAGACCTGATCCGCTGCAACTCCGTCACGTCGCAAGACGGAGGGGCGGATGGCGGCGCCCAGGACCTGCTCGCAGCCACCCTCGAACGCCTCGGCTTCACCGTCTGGCGCCTCCCCTTCGGTGTCACGCCTAACCTGTTCGCCCGCCGCGGCACCGGCGCGCCGCACCTCTGCTTCGCTGGCCACACCGACGTCGTCCCCCCCGGCGAAGGCTGGTCCGCAGGCCCCTTCGCAGGTGATCTCGTCGATGGCGACCTCATCGGCCGAGGCGCCGTCGACATGAAGGGCGCCATCGCTGCCTTCGTCGCCGCCATCCCTCCGCAGGGCGGGCCCTCTCTCAGCTTGCTCATCACCGGCGACGAGGAAGGCCCCGCCACCGACGGCACCGTCCGCGTCCTCGACTGGATGGCCACAAACGGCCACATCCCCGATTTCTGCCTGGTCGGCGAGCCCACGAACCCCGCGCATCTGGGCGAGGTCATCAAGATCGGCCGACGCGGCAGCCTCAACGCCGTGATCACCGTCCATGGCACACAGGGCCACGTCGCCTATCCGACCAAGGCCGACAACCCGCTGCATCGCCTGGTCCGTACCCTCGATGCCCTGACCGCCGCCCCGCTCGACGCCGGCAGCGACTGGTTCGAACCGTCCTCGCTGCAGCTCACCAGCGTAGACGTCGGCAACGCCGCAACCAACGTGATCCCCGCCACCGCCACAGCCCGCCTCAACATCCGCTTCAACGACCTGCACACCGGCGCCAGGCTCGAAGCCTGGCTGCGCGCCACGATCGTCCGCTTCACCGAACGATTCGACCTCGCGGTATCCATCAGCGGCGAGAGCTTCCTGACCGATCCCGGCCCCCGCGTCACCGCCCTGCAGCAGGCGATTGCCCGCGCCTCGGGCCGCACACCGCGCCTGGACACCGGCGGCGGCACGTCGGATGCCCGGTTCATCGCCCGCTTTTGCCCGGTCGCCGAGTTCGGCCTGGTCGGCGCCACGATGCACCAGGCGAACGAACGCGTCCCCGTGGCAGAACTGCACGCCCTGACCGACATCTACCGCGCCGTCATCGCGACCTTCGCATGATCATGAACTGGTCGCCGCTCATCGGCGCCGCACAGATCGCGACCGGGCGGCCACAGGGCCTCGCGCGCTTCGGCGACACGCCGCAGGCCTTCCTCGCGGCCCTCGCGCCCTGGCTCGCCTTCCCGCTCGTCGGCGCCCTTGCACTCCTGGTCTCTGGCAACCTGGCCGAGGCCGCAACTACCCTCTGCCTGACCCTCGTCGGCCAGCTTTCGCCTGCAATCCTGTCCCACGCGCTGGCGGCGCGATGGCAGCGTGAGGCGGAATGGCTGCGCTACGCCATCGCCTTCGTCTGGTGCCAGTGGGTGATCATGGTCGCGTTTCTGGCCATGCTGGTCGCCACACCCATCATGGTCGGGATCGGGCTGACGCCGGATTCGGCGGCAACCGTTCTAGGCCTTGCACTCGGCGCCTACGGCCTCTGGCTGCACTGGACCCTGGCCCGGAATGGCCTGCTCCTGTCGCGCGGTCGGGCTGCCGTCTTGGTGCTGGTGGTGAACGTCGGGACAGCGGTCCTCGTGATGGCCCCGCTGCTGCTTCACCTCGGGCTGAACGGATCGTCCGAATAGACCACCCGGGTCAACGTCAGCCCATCGGGTGGCGCCGTTGGCCCCGCTGCACTCCGATCCCGCGCCTCCAACGCCGCCGCCACCCGCGCAACCGGCCACTTGCCTTCCCCCACCAGCTTCAGCGTGCCGACCATGTTCCGCACCTGATGATGCAAGAAGCTGCGCGCGCCGGCATGCACGACTATGCCATCGCCCTCCCGCACCACCTCCAACCTGTCCAGCGTCCGCACCGGAGACTTCGCCTGGCACGCCACCGCCCGGAACGACGTGAAGTCATGCCGCCCCAGCAGCGCCAGCGCCGCCGCCGCCATCGCCCCCTCGTCCAGCCGCCGCGGCACATGCCACGCCCGCAACCGCTCCAGCGCCGGCCGGGCACGCCGATTGAGGATGCGGTACTCATACGCCCGCCCGATGGCCGAAAAACGCGGGTTCCAGCCCGCCGGCGCCGGCGCCGCCCGCACTACAACCAGCGGATGCGGCAGCAGATGAAAGTTCAGCGCCTCCTGCACCTGCTCCGCGCGATATCGATCCGGCAGCGTCAGCATCGCCACCTGGCCAGTCGCATGCACCCCCGCGTCGGTCCGCCCCGCAACTGTGCTCCGCAGCTTCACGCCGCCGTTCAACTTCGCCGCCGCACCCTCCAGCAACTCCTGCAACGTCACCGGCCCGGCCTGCGCCTGCCACCCCGAAAACCCGGCGCCGTCATATTCCAACAGTAGCGCCCAGGTCTTATGGTCCGTCATAGGCGCGGGTGCGTCTTCGTAGGGTGCAGTGCCCGTGGTAATGCGCCGCTGCGCGCGCTCTGCCCTGGCGTCGTCACCCCAGCACCGTCCCCACAGCGACAGGCCGCCCCCGCAGCATCGCCGCGGCCTCCATCGGCCCGCGCCCAGGACGCTGCACCCGCAGCAACCGCAACGCCCCGTCACCACACGCCACCAAAAGCCCACCATCCAGCACGGCACCCGGCGCGCCGCATCCCGCCTCCGGCACAGCCTCCAATACCTTCAACACCTCGCCGTCCAACATCGTCCAGGCCCCCGGCCATGGCACCATCGCCCGCACCACCCGGTCCAGCGCCGCCGAATCCCGCGACCAGTCCAGCCGCCCGCTATCCTTCGCAAGCTTCGGCGCATAGGTCGCGCCATCCGGCTGAGTCACCGGGGCAGGGGCCTCGTCCAACGCACGCAGGATCAACCGCGCCCCCATCTCCGACAGCGTGTCATGCAGCGACGATGCGGTCGTCTGCGGCCCGATCGCCGTCGCCTCACGCAGCAGCATCGGGCCCGTGTCGAGGCCCGTCTCCATCTGTATGATCGTGATTCCGCTCTCCGCGTCGCCCGCCAGGATCGCCGCTTGGATCGGCCCCGCCCCCCGCCAGCGCGGCAGCAGGCTGGCGTGGATATTCAGGCACCCCCGCCGCGGCGCATCAAGCATCGCCCGCGGCAGGATCAGCCCATAGGCCGCGACCACGGCCGCATCGAGCTCCAGTGCCGCAAAGCCCGCATGCGCCGCCGCGTCGGTCCGCAGCCGGGCAGGTGTCCGCACCTCCAACCCCAGTGCCAGCGCTGCCTCATGCACAGGGCACTGCCGCAGCGCCTGCCCTCGTCCCGCCGGCCGCGGCGGCTGCGCATACACCGCCGCGATCGTGTGCCCGGCCCCATGCAACGCCCGCAGCGCCGGCACCGAGAACGCCGGGCTGCCCATGAAAGCCAGCCGCAGGGTCACTCGCCTTTCACCCGCCGGCCGCTTTCTGCTTCAACTCCTTGGCCAGCCGCCGCAGGATCATGTTCCGTTTCAGTGCCGAGAGGTGATCCACGAACAGCACCCCGTCCAGGTGGTCGATCTCGTGCTGTAGGCAGGCCGCAAGCAAACCTTCCGCCTCGATTTCCTGTCGCACGCCCTCCAAATCCATATAGCGCACCAGCACCCGCGCCGGCCGGCTGACATCCGCATAGTGCCCCGGCAATGACAGGCAGCCCTCCTCCCGCGTCGCCCATTCCTCGCTGACCCGCACGATCTCCGGATTAACCAGATGCCGCGGCATGGGAGTGTCGTCGGGCATCAGGTCCACCACGGCCAGGCGCAATCCCACACCCACCTGCGGGGCTGCGAGCCCGATCCCCGGGGCGGCATACATCGCTGCCATCATCCGCGGCACAAGCGCCCGCACTACGGAGTCGTCATGCGGGCCAACGGGGCGGGCCTTGACGCGGAGGATGGCGGCGGGCGGGGTGAGTATGGGCAATGGTTCGGACATGTGGCAGCGGTGTAGCCGGCGCAGCGGCGGGGTTCAACAAGCCGGGTCTTGCACTCGTGCGGCGTCCTGCCAATCTTGGCTATAGCCGTGGCGCCACACCGGGCCACGGCATAGCTTCGCTCGTCCGAGGGGGCCGTCATGACCACACGCCTGTTTACGTCGCCCATGTTCCTGGGCTTCGACCACCTGGAGCAGATCCTCGAACGCGCGTCCAAGAACTCGTCCGACGGTTATCCGCCCTATAACATCGAGCAGACCGGCTCGAATACGCTGCGGATCAGCGTTGCCGTGGCGGGTTTCACGATGAACGACCTGCAGATCACCCAGGAAGACAACCAACTCGTGATCCGCGGCCGCCAGTCAGACGAGCCTCAAGGTCGTGTTTACCTTCACCGTGGTATTGCGTCGCGGCAGTTCCAGCGTGCGTTCGTGCTGGCCGAGGGGATCGAGGTGAAGGGCGCATGGCTCGACAACGGCTTGCTGCATATCGACCTGGCCCGGCCGCAGCCCGAAGTGAGGGTAAAGACCATCCAGATCAGCAATCCCAACCAGTCGCAGGCCCAAGGAACGATGCCGGGCCCAATGATGACGTCGCGGGTGGTGGTGGATGGCGAAGGATAGGCAGTACCTTTTCGTATCCTGAGTGGATCTACCGCTGGGTTAGATGCGTTGCGGAATATGATCCCTACATAAGCGTCCTAAGCGGTCGGTATGTCCGAACGCGACAGACCGATTAAACAGTTGGCCCCGGTTTCCCGAACAAGGGCGGGGCAGGAGTAATCCTATGGCAACGAAGGTAAAGCAAAACGTCGTCGACGCATTCGATATCCGCAATCTAACGCCGGACCAGCTCATGCAGCTCGGCATGGCCGATCTGGCCTACGTCAAACCCGTCGTGTTCGATGGGCAGGAGGCATTCGCCATTCACGCCGCCGACGGCTCGCCCATGGCAATGGCCGCCGACCGCGCAATGGCCCTGGCCGCGATCGTCCAGCACCAGATGGTCCCCGCGCTGGTCCATTGACGGCGCATCGCAGACCCCTCCCGAAAAGGGAGGGGTAAGGGGCGGGTGACCCAAGGTAAAGCCGTCTATCCCCTCAGCCCGCCACACCGGCGGGATCGATCCAACCGATATTCCCGTCCGTCCGGCGATAAACCACGTTCAGTTCCGAGTTCCCGGAATTGCGGAACATCAACACTGTCTGATCGGCCAGGTCCATCCGCATCACCGCCTCGCTCACGCTTAACGTACTGATCTGCGCCTGCGACTCCGCAATAACGGTCGCGTATGTCGGTGCTGGCGTCTCGGACGTGGACGGCGCCTGGCTCTCCTCCTCCTGTCGCAACACATACTGCCGCGCCGCCTCGGGCCGGGCGCGGTTGGCCAGGTCGCGCGCATGCTCGTTCACCCGCCGCCGATACCGCCGCAACCGCTTGGCGATATGCTCCGCGGCGTCGTCGAACGCACTGTTGGCATCCGCCGCCTCACCCTCGCCCCGCAACGTCAGCCCCCTTCCGGCATGCACGTTGATGTCGCAGGTGAAGAAGCTGCGTGCCCGGCTAAACGTCACGCTCGCCTCCTGCGCGCTGTCGAAATACTTGCCCGTGATCTGGTCCAACTGCGTCGCTACGCGTGTCCGCAACGCGTCCGAGAGTTCCACCTGCTTGCCCGAAACCGTGATCTGCATGGTGTGACCTCCTGCTTGTGACGGGAAATTCAGCCGATCTTCACGCCGGCATCGCCTTCTCACGCTTGCGTTGCACCGAACTAGGGATGCGCAGCGCTTCCCGGTATTTGGCCACGGTCCGCCGTGCGATGTCCACGCCCTCTCGCCGCAGCGCCAACACAATCGCATCGTCGGACAAAACGTCCTCGGGATGCTCCCCGAACACCAGCGCGCGGATGCGGTGCCGCACCGCCTCGGCGCTATGGCTTTCCCCGCCCATCGTCGCGTTGATCGCCGTCGTGAAGAAATACTTCAGCTCGTAGATCCCACGCGGCGTCGCGATGTATTTGTTCGCCGTTACCCGGCTGACGGTGCTCTCGTGCATTTCCACTGCCCCCGCTACGTCGCGCAGGATCAACGGCCGTAGATGCCCGACCCCCTGGCGGAAGAACGCATCCTGCTGCCGAACGATCTCCGCGGCCACCTTCAGGATCGTGTTGGCGCGCTGCTGTAGCGACTTCACCAGCCAATTCGCACTGGACAGATTCTCGCTCAAAAACGTCTTCGTCTCGCGCCCGGCCCCGGCCGAGATCCGCGCGTGATAGCTCTCGTTCACCAGCACCCGCGGCATCGTGTCGGGGTTCAGCTCCAGCAGCCATTCCCCGTTCGGCAGCGCCCGCATCAGCACGTCCGGGATCACCTGCTGCACCGGCCCGGCCTCGAACGCTGCACCCGGCTTAGGATCCAGCTTGCGCAGCTCGGCTGCCATGTCCACCAGGTCTTCCTGATCGACGCCGCACACCGCCATCAAACCCCGCAGATCGCGCCTGGCCAGCAGCTCCAGATTGTCCAGCAGCGTCACCATGGCCGGGTCCAGCCGGTCGCGCTCGGCCAGCTGCACGGCCAGGCAGGTTTTGAGGTCCGGCGCGAACAGCCCGGTCGGGTCGAAGCGCATCATCCGCTCGCGCACCGACGCGACCCGCGCCTCGTCGATCCGCATGGCCGCCGCCAGATCCGCGGTGCTGACGGCCACTCGCCCGGCGGGATCCAGCAGCGCGATCAGCTGCGCGCCGATCATCCGGTCGACGGCATCGGAAAAACTCAGCCGCAACTGCTCCCCCAGATGGGTCCGCAGGCTGCGCGGCGCCTCCATCAGATCGTCGATCCCGCGTTCATCCGACGGATCGCGGGCCCCCGCCGCCGTTCGCGTCGCATAGGCAGGCTCATACGGCACGCCGTCGGCCGTGCCGCCCGTGTCAAAACTATTGCTATGATCAGACTCTACCACGTCCGGCAGCTTCTCGCCCTGGATCAACGTGGCCGCGTCCATACCTTCCAGCCGCTCCGGCCCCTGGTCCAGCGCCGGCCGCTCGCCCACTACCTCCGGCCGCTCATCGCGCTCCAGCAGCGGGTTGCGCTCCAACTCCTCCTCAACGAAGGCCGCCGCCTCCAGATTGGTGAACTGCAGCAACTTGATGGCCTGACGCAGCTGGGGCGTCATTACCAGTGATTGCGTCTGCCTGAATTCGAGCCGTGGACCCATCGCCATGGCAATGACTCTACAGGGAAAACCTTTCCCCGAGATAGACGCGGCGCACGTCTTCGTTCGCGACGACTTCCTCCGGCCGTCCCTCCATCAACACCTTGCCGTCATGCATGATGTAGGCGCGGTCGATGATCTCCAGCGTCTCGCGGACATTATGGTCCGTGATCAGCACGCCGATGCCCCGATCCTTGAGATGCGATACCAGATCGCGGATCTCGCCCACCGCAATCGGGTCGATGCCGGCCAGCGGCTCGTCCAGCAGGATATAGTTCGGTTGGCTCGCCAGTGCCCGCGCGATCTCCACCCGCCGCCGCTCGCCACCCGACAGCGCCAGCGCAGGCGTCCGACGCAGATGCGAAATGCCGAACTCCGCCAACAGCTCGTCCAGCATCTGGTCCCGCCGGTCCGGGTCGGGCTCCACAACCTCCAGCGCCGCCATGATGTTGCGCTCGACATTTAGGCCGCGGAACACGCTCGCCTCCTGAGGCAGATACCCGATCCCCAACCTGGCCCGCCGATACATCGGCAACCCCGTGATGTCCTGCCCGTCCAGCTCGATCCGCCCGGTATCGGGCCGCACCAGACCCACGATCATATAGAACGTCGTGGTCTTGCCGGCGCCGTTCGGCCCCAGCAGCCCAACCGCCTCGCCACGCTGCACATGGATGCTCACCGCCTGCACCACGGCGCGCTTCTTATATGTCTTGCCGACAGCAAGCGCCGCGAGGCCCCCCGCGTGGGAGGACGCCACGGGGCTGCCTATCGTGTCCGCGCGGGCGTCGATGGCGCCGCTCCTTTCCCAGGCTTGTCCTTCGTCCCGGCCTCTTTCGTCGACGAGTCGTTCGGGATCACCAGCCCCTGCACCCGGCTGCCGGGATCACGCACCAAGGTCGAGATGCCGGTTCGCATGTTGACCAGCGCCTCGTCGCCCTCCAGCTGGTTCTGCCCCCGCGTGATCTTCACATGCCCGGCCAACCGCGCGATCCCGGTCTCGGAAACATAAACACCACGGTCGCCGTTGATGATTTCGGTCGCCGTCCGCACCTGGACATTACCAAAACCCTCCACGCGTTGCAGCTTGCCGGACGCCCCCAAGGGGTCCGCCGCCTTCCCGGCGGGTGCAGGCGCCGCCACGGGCTTGGCCTGTCCCGGCGTATCGGGCGCCGTGAAGCCCACGAGCGTGTCGCCCGTGATGCGCCGCCCGTCCGTCGTCGTCACCGTCGCCAGCCCGCGGCCCACCGCCATGTGCTTCTGCGACCAGTACTCCATCGTGTCGCGCGCCGTCATCACCTGTTGCGGTGTCGTTATCGTCATCGCACTGCCCGTCAAAAGTAGAACGGCCTGGTCGATGTCGTAGACCGCCTTGTCCCCAACCGCGAGATCCGTCGCAGTGAAGATCCGCACATGCCCCTGCGCCTCGAGCCGATAGACCTCGTTCGATCCCGTGTCGCTGCCGGGCGTGCCCGGCATGACGCTCGGCCCAGGCCCAGGAGCCGACGCCGGGGTGACCCCCGCAGCACCGGCCTTCTTCCGATACCGGGCGATCAGCACATCCGCCGTAACCGTCACGGTGCCCCGAACGGCCCGCGCGTCGCCGCGCGCGACCACCATTTGCTCGTTCTGCCGCCACTCCATCCCGTCCCGGGAGGTGACGTCGATCGCGCCGCCCTGCGACATGTCGAGCCCCTGCGCCCGCGCCACCCCAGGTGCCCCCAGCAGAACGGCGGCAACGAGGATCATCGTCCTCATTTGGCACCAGCCGGCTTTGCACTACCCGGTTTGGTATCGCCCGGCTTCGCGTCCGCCGCGTTCAGCACCGCGTGCGACGCCCCGTCGAACTGAATGACCGCGCCCTTGTCCACAAGCGTGAACCCCTGCGCATCCAGCGTTCCAAACGGCCCCTCGGCATGCGTCTTGTCGCTGCCGGCGGCAGCCCCCGCCTTCAGGTCCATGGACGCGGTATTCGTCTGCAGCACAGTGCCGTCTTCCCGATACAGCGTCACATCCTGCGACAGGTCCATCAGCGACAGATGCTGGATAAATACACCCTGCTTGGCCTGCAGCATGATCCAGGTACCGCTCTCGGTCACCGCATCGCCTTTCGGATCGGTCAGCGCGATACGTTCCGCACTGGTCTGCTGCGCGGCCGTCGCCGTCACCGTATACGGCCGCCCGCGCTCATCCAGCCCCTTATAGCGAGGCTGCAGCATCCGCCCGCTCTCCGGCTCGATCTGCAAGACCCGCCGGAACGACACCCTGCTATGGTCCGTCACCCGCACTATCTCCGGCCACGCCGCGATCGACCCCAACAGCACCGCCGCCAACGCCGGCAGCGCCCATTTTGCCAGAACCACCAACCGCCGCCGCCGCGCGATCCGCCGCGCGGTCGGCGCCGGACCCCGCCGCACCCCACCCGAGGTCGCCAGCCGCTCCGCCACCACCTGACGCTGCAACAGCCGGCTGAGCGGTACTTCTGCCATGCTCACAGCACCCCCGCCCGCAGCAGGTCATGCACGTGCAGAATGCCATCGACCCGGCCATCCCCGTCCAACACGAACAGGCTGGTCACACGGCGCGGTTCCATATTCATCGCCCGCAGCGCCTCCGCCGCCAGCGCGTCCGGCCCTATGGTGCGCGGCGTGCGGTTCATCACCTCGCCGACCCGGCGCGATAGCAAGTCCGGCCCCATGGCCCGGCGCAGATCGCCATCCGTCATCACCCCCTGCAGCACGCCCGTCTCGTCCACCACGCCCAGACACCCAAATCCCTTGCCGGTCATCAGCAGCAGTGCGCGGTCCATGGCGACATCGGCCGACGCCAACGGCACCGCCTCGCCCACATGCATCAGGTCCCGCACCCGGCGCAGCTGCGCGCCCAACCGCCCGCCAGGGTGGAAGGCGGAGAATTCATGCGCCGTGAAGCCGCGCCGGGTCAGCAGCGCGACGGCGATCGCGTCTCCCAGCCCCACCTGCATCGTGGTGCTCGTCGTCGGCGTCAGACCCATCGGACAGGCCTCGGGCGCCGGTGGCAGCACCAGCACCAGGTCGGCAGCCCGCGCCAGCGCCGAGTTTGCCCGTGCGGTGATCGCGATCAAGGGAATGCCGAACCGCCGCGTATGGGCCACCAGGTCCGCCAGCTCCGACGTCTCGCCGCTATTCGACAAGCTCAGCACCGCGTCGCCCGGCACGATCATGCCCAGATCGCCGTGGCTGGCCTCGGCCGGGTGCACGAACAGGGCAGGGGTCCCGGTAGACGCGAACGTCGCAGCAATTTTGCGGGCCACCAGCCCAGACTTGCCCATGCCGGAAAGCACCACCCGGCCCGTGCAGGTCGCCAGCCGTTCCACCACCGCGTCGAAAGTCGCGTCCAGCGAAGCCGAGAGCGCGCGCAGCCCCGCCGCTTCGGCGGCGAGCACGCCTTGCGCGACCTCGGTCGCAGAGGCCGGCTGAAGGGCAAGGGCGGCAGTCATGATCCACCTTGTATGGGCAGCGCAGCCGGGTGGGTCAACAACCCCCCGCGCAACCGAGAGTAACAGGCTCGGCTCAAACCGGGGGCTCGCCCATCACCGGCTCGCGCCCGATTTCGCGTATCAGCGCCGTCACCGAGGCAATGCAGCGCTCCAGCGCATCGATATCCGTCCCCTTCGCCACCAGTGCCACGCCATTGCCCGTGCTGCGATAGAATGGGTAGCTGCCAAGATCGAGATCCGGGAAATCCCCCTGGATGCGCCCGAGTCCCTCCGCGATCGCACCCTCGGCCAGCCCAAGCGCATGCACCGCCCGGGACTGCACCGGCGTTCCCCCCTCCAATGACGGCCCAAGCGTCGCCCACATCGACTGCATGATCCGAGGCACCCCCGCCATCACGTGCACATTCTCGATCGTGAAGCCCGGCGCGATCGAAACCGCGTTGTCGATCAGCGTCGCCCCCCGCGGCATCGTCGCCATGCGCTGCCGGGCCGCATTGAACTCACCAGGCTTGAAGTGCCGCTCCATCCGCGCCCAGGCCTCCGGATGCGGCTCCCACGGAACTCCGAACGCCTGCGCGATGCACTCGCTGGTGATGTCGTCATGCGTGGGACCGATCCCACCCGTGGTGAACACATGGTCGAACTTGCTCCGGCACTCGTTCACCGTCGCGACAATCGTTTCCGCCACATCCGGGATCACCCGAACCTCCCGCAACGGCATCCCGATCTCGCCCAGCCCCTTCGCCAGAAACTGGATGTTCAGGTCCTGTGTCCGGCCCGAGAGCACCTCGTTGCCGATCACCAGAAGGCAGGCAGTAGGATTGGGCAAGACGCATCCTTTCTTCGCCTCTCCCTGAAACGGAGGGGCCGGGGGTGAGTAACCAGCAGACAGGCCTACAGAAAGTCCCGCAGCAACGGTATCAACGGCTTGTCCGCCGCCGGCATGGGATAATCGCTCAGCTTGCGCGGCGCCACCCACGCCAACGCCTGGTTCTCCCGCCCTTCCGGCCGGCCACCCCAGCGGCGACAGAGATACAGCGGCATCAACAGATGAAACTTGTCATACCCATGCGATGCGAAAGCGAACGCCGCCAGGCAGCTTTCCGCGACATCGATCCCCAACTCCTCCCGCAGTTCCCGGATCAGCGCGGCCTCGGGCGTCTCGCCCGGCTCCACCTTGCCGCCCGGAAACTCCCACAGCCCGGCCATTGCCTTGCCCTCCGGCCGCCGCGTCAGCAGCACGCGCCCGTCCACGTCCACCAGCGCGCAGGCCGCCACCAGAACCAGCGGCTTGCCCCCTGCCGCAATCGTTGGCGCCGCTGCCGGCAAAGCGACGGCTGGCGTGAACAGATCCTCGCGCGTCGCCTCGAATCTCAGCACCGGATGCCGTCCGCCCCGGGCCAGGAACGCCTCCTCCCCATGCCCGACCTCCCGGAACCCGGCCCGCTTCAGCACTGCGGCCGAAGCCGGATTATCGGCAACTACCTGCGCCTCCAGCCCGTCCAGGTCGAGGTTCGCAAGCGACCAGCGCGCCAGCCGCATGACAGCCTCGCTTGCCACCCCATGCCCCCAGAACCGCCGCCCGACCCAATACCCCAGGTTGCCGACCCGCGGCGTGGTATCCAGCCGCAGCCCGATGCAGCCCACCAGCTCCGACCCGGACTCCTGTCCGGCGATCGCCAGATGGAAGCCGGTCCCCTCGTCGATCTGCCGCACGGTGGACTCGATCCACTCGTCCGCCAACTCCCGCGGATACGGGAAGGGCAGGCGGGACAGGTTCCGCACCACGGCCCAGTCGTTCACCAGACGATGCAGCGCCGGGGCATCCGCCGCGGTCAAAGGGCGCAGCAGCAGCCGCTCGGTCGTAATCGGCGCGAACGTCTTGGCCGTCAGCGTCAGCGCCACAGGGTGTCCCGCATCAGCGGCCCCCATCAGCTGCGGTAACTGCCGTTGATGTCGATGTAAGCGTGCGTCAGATCGCAGGTCCACGCCACCGCGCGCCCCTTGCCAAGCCCGAGATCAACCTCGATGTCGATCTCGCGCCCCTTCATGTGCGCCACCACGGGTCCCTCGTCGTAGCCCGGCACCACCGCGCCATCGCGCGCCATCCACGTGCCGCCCACCGCAACGCTCAGCTGGTCCCGGTCCGCAGGCTCCCCGGCTTTGCCCACGGCCATAACGATGCGGCCCCAGTTCGCGTCTTCCCCCGCAATCGCCGTCTTCACCAGGGGCGAGTTCGCAATCGCCATCGCCACCCGCTTTGCGGACTTGTTCGAAACCGCACCCGTCACCTTGATAGCCACCAGCTTCTGCGCGCCCTCGCCATCCCGCACCACCTGCAGCGCCAGATCCAGCAGCAGGCTGTCCAACGCATCGCGGAAGCCGCGCAGCATCTTCGGGTCGCTTTTCGGCACCCTCGGGTGCTCGGTGGCGCCGGTCGCGAACAGCAGCACCGTGTCGCTCGTCGACGTGTCGCTATCCACCGTCGTGCAGTTGAAGCTGCGCTTCACCCCCCGCGACAGCATGTCCTGCAGCAGCGTCGGCGGAATCCGCGCATCGGTCGCGATGAAGCACAGCATCGTCGCCATGTCCGGCGCGATCATACCGCTGCCTTTGGCGATCCCCACGATCGCAACCTCCACACCGCCAATCCGCGCCGTGCGCCGTGCCGCCTTCGGGAACGTGTCGGTCGTCATGATCCCGCGCGCCGCCGCTTCCCAACCGGTCGGCTGCAACGACGCCTCCAGCCCCGGCAGGGCGGCAACGATCCTGTCATGCGGCAGCACCTCGCCGATCACCCCGGTGCTGGCCACGAACACCTCATGCGGCCCACAGCCCAGCAGCTTTGCGGTCGCCACCGCCGTCGCCTCCACCGCGTCCGCCCCGGCCCGGCCCGTGAACACGTTCGCATTCCCGGCATTGACGATCACCGCCCGCGCCCGCCCGCCCACCAGCCCGTCGCGGCACCAGTCGATCGGCGCGCCAGGACACTTGTTCCTCGTGAACACCCCCGCGACATGGGTGCCCGGCGGCATCTCGATCATTACCAGGTCCGTCCGGCCCTGATACCGGATCCCAGCCTCGGCCGCCGCCAGGCGCACCCCCGGCAACGGCGGCAGCTCCGGCAACGCGATCGCAAGCGGCGAGACGGGCAGGGACATCGCGGCTACTTCGCCGGCGCCGGAGCGGGTGTCGGGCTGGGCGAGGCCGCCGCCGTCGGCGCAGTCCCCGCCGCCGGCGCGTCGGTCATCGGTGTACCGTCCTGGTTGAACTTCTGCACCACCAGCCCCTGCTTGGCCTCGGCCAGCACCCTCGTGACCCCCTCCTGGATCAGCGACTGGCGAACCTCATCGCGCACCGAATCCAGCTCCGGAGCCGGCGCCGCCCGACGCTCGATCAGCTTGATGACGTGAAACCCGAACCGGGTCTTCACCGGCGCCTGTGTGATCTCGCCCGGCTTCAACGCAAAGGCGGCATCCGCGAATTCAGGAAGCATGTCCGTCTTCTTGAAGAACCCGAGATCGCCGTTGTTCGTCTTCGCACTCGGATCCGTGCTGTTCTCCTTCGCAAGGTCGGAGAAGTCCTTTCCAGCCTTCAACTGCGCAATGATGGCCGTCGCCTTGTCCTCGTCGGCCACCAGGATGTGCGCGGCATGCACCTCCTCCTCTCCCGGCTTCCCGGCGATGTCACGCTCGTAGCGCGCCTTGATGGCGTCATCCGTCAGCGTCGGCGCAATGGCCCGCGTCAGCAGCAGGTTCTGCATCGCGGTGTCCGTCGCACGTGCCACCTGGCGCTTCACGGCCGGATCGTTCTCCAGACCCTCCTTGCGCGCCTTCAGCACGATCGCCTTGCGGTCGACCAATTGGTCCAGCAGCATCGGATACAACATCTGCGGCGGCATCCCCCGTAGCTCGTCCGGCAGCGCCTGCGAGGCTTCGCTCAGGTCGCTGGCGTGGATTTCCTCGGCACCGACCTTCGCGATCACGGGATCCGTGGCCGGAACAGCGGCAGGCGTCTGCGCAAGCGCAGGATAAGCTGCAAGCAAGGCGGCAAGAGCAGTCAGTGTCGTCAGGCGCATAAGGTCACTCGGTTAGGGCGCCTGACAATGCCCCAAGGGTCGGACGCTCACAAGCACGCCCGCGTCCCCACGCCATCTCCCCCGTGCCATCTACAATGCGCCCCCGCGCGTTGACCCGGTCGCGTGCCAATCCTATTTGAGCGAGACCTGTTTCTCTGGACGGCTCACCCAAGCGCCACCGGGCCGCCCCACCCATAAGGCCAAACCCATGTTCGCCAGCCTCGCCCGCGCCGTGTTCGGCTCCGCCAACGACCGGTCCCTCAAGGGATACCAGCGCCGCGTCCCCGAGATCAATGAGCTGGAGCCGCAGTTCGCTACCCTCTCCGACGAGGCGCTGGCCGGCAAGACCGTGGAGTTCCGCGAGCGCCTGGCCAAGGGCGAATCGCTCGACGACCTCCTGCCCGAGGCCTTCGCCACTGTGCGCGAGGCCGCCAAGCGTGTCCTCGGGCTTCGCCATTTCGACGTGCAGCTCATCGGCGGCATGGTGCTCCACGATGGCAAGATCGCCGAGATGAAGACCGGCGAGGGCAAGACCCTCGTCGCGACACTCCCGGTCTATCTCAACGCGCTGCCCGGCAAGGGCGTGCATGTCGTCACCGTGAACGACTATCTCGCCAGCCGCGACAGCGAGTGGATGGGCCGCGTCTACGGCTTCCTCGGCATGTCCACCGGCGTAATCGTGCACGGCCTCGACGAATCCCAGCGTCAGCAGGCCTACTTCGCCGACATCACCTACGGCACGAACAACGAGTTCGGCTTCGACTACCTCCGCGATAACATGAAGTACCGCCTCGACGACATGGTCCAGCGCGACTTCGCCTACGCCATCGTCGACGAAGTCGACAGCATCCTCATCGACGAGGCCCGCACCCCCCTCATCATCTCCGGCCCCACCGATAAGACCACCGACAAATACGCCATCGCCAACACCGTCATCCCCAAGCTCGAAGAGGGCGAGCTCATCGAAACTCTCGAGACCAAAACATGGTCTGGAGACTTCGTCGTCGACGAAAAAGCCCGCGCCATCACCGTCACCGATGATGGCTGGGAGAAGATCGAAGCCATCCTCGGCATCGGCAACATCGCTGACCCCGAAAACTGGGACATGAAGCACCACATCGAAGTAGCGATCAAAGCCCACACCCTCTACAAGCGCGACGTTGAATACGTCGTCAAGGACGGCGAG
>JAYVEG010000182.1:0-3736 GCA_043748985.1 Rhodospirillales bacterium | reverse complement strand
TGTCGCCGTCGACGGGCTTCAGGTACTCGAGGTCGTAGTAGGCATTGAAGCGAGGGGGCTTCAGGACCATCGAGGGCGGATATTCGGGGGCGAGGTGGTCGGGGTCGAAGATGGCTTCCTGGACGCGGTCATTGAGGGAGGAGATGGCTCGGAGCGCCTTGCCGACCGCGGTGGTGTCGCCGATGTCGCAGCCGGTGAGCAGGGTGAGGGCGCCGAGCGAGATGCCGCCGCGGATGAGGCCGCGGCGTTCGAGGGAGCGGATGAGCGGCTTGTGGTCGTCGAGGATGGCGGCGTTCGGACCGATGGTAGGACGGAACAAGGAGTTCATGGTGCAAGCCTCTTCTGGACGACCGGGCCGCCCGTGAGCATGGCCTTGAGCGTGGTGGGGACCAGCAGCGCGAGGGCGACGTGGACGGCGAGGAAACCGACGATGACGGCCATGCCGCCGAAGTGGAGGATGCGGGCCGCCTGGAAGCCACCCAGGAGAGCGATCAGGCCGGAGAATTGGATGGGTTTCCAGATCGCGAGGCCGGTTGCCACCTGTGCGACGCCGGCGAAGATGACGACGAGATAGAGGAGTTTCTGGACGGCATTGTAGACCGTGAGGTCGTCGTGGGCGATCTTGAAGCGGAGCGTGTCGCGGACGGTGTGGACCAGGTCCGTGAAGCGGATTGGCAGCAGACGCTCGCGCAGGCGGCCGGTGGCGATGCCGTAGATAAGGTAGGCAAGGCCGTTCAGGGCGAGCAGCCACATGGCCGCGAAGTGCCAGAGGAGGTGCTCGGCGGCCCAGCCGCCCAGGGTCATGGCGCTGGCGAAGTGGAGGCCGTGGATGATGACGCTGTCGTTGTAGATGCCCCAGCCGGAGCCGATCATGACGATCATGGCGACGGCATTGGTCCAGTGCATGACGCGCACGGGCAGTGGGTGCAGTCGGCGGCCCGGCCGGGCCTTCGTCTCGGCGATGGCAGTGGTCATGACACTCCGTTCGGAACCATTGCATTGGACTTAACACGGGGGTCGCGGAGGCGAGGCTGACACTTGGTGATCGGGTCGATAACCAAAAGTCATGATCTCGATGGCTTGTGCCGGGACCATGCGACGGGAATGGTCCGGACATGATGAAGCGGAGTGCAACGATGAGGAACGTTCCTGGCTTTGCGGTCCTGCTGGCGCTGTGCTGCGGGGCGGCGTTGGCCGAGGCACCTGGTGGGGGACTGCCCACGGCCGCGATGTTGGCCGAGCGGGCAGGGAAGCGCTTTCCGCAGCCGGTGCGGGTCGGTGACCTGATCGGTCGCGACGTGCTGCAGCCGGAGGAGGCGCAGCCGGTGCTCGGCCGGGTGTTGGCGGTGGTTCGGCGGCCGGATGGTGGTGTCGATGTGGTTGTCCTAGAGGGGACCACGCTCGGGCTGGGCGGGCGGCCGGTTGCGGTGCCGATCGAGGCCGTTGCGCTGTTGGGCGAGCATGTGGCGCTGCTGGATTATACGCCGGCCCAGCTATCGGGACTGCCGACGGCGAGCGCGGGCGTGTCCTTGCCTGCGGCGGAGACGATCAGGGTGGGGCTGGTCAAGCCGTTCCACTAGGCCGGGGCAGGCCGTATACCGGGGGATCAACCTCGCCCAGCGGCCGCTTCGGCAGATGCGCCTGGGCCTCAACATCGTCGCCAACGGCGCGCATGCGGCGCTGGACATCCGGCTGTGGAAGCGGATGGCGCAGGCGGCGGAGCAGGCGAAGCTCCGTTTCATGTTCTGGGCGGATGGGATCGCGGTGCGCCACTCGGCGCGGTCGGCTACGGAGCTGAGCTATAATGGCCGGATCGACGTGTTCGCAACCTCACCCCTCCCCTCTCCCGCAGGCGGGAGAGGGTGAAGCCGGTTTAGAAGCCGAAGGCGACCCGGTTCAGGTTGCCGCGCTTGAGGTTGCGGAAGCGGGCTAGGGCCATCAGTGGGAAGAAGAGGCGGTAGCCGTGGTAGCGGAGATAGAAGACCTTCGGGAAGCCGACGGCGGTGTAGGCTTGTTCGTCCCACTCGCCATCGGGCTTCTGGTTGGCAGCGAGCCAGCGGATCCCGCGTTCGACGACAGGGCCGGTTTCACCGGCTGCCATGAGACCGAGGAGCGCCCAGGCGGTTTGTGAGGGGGTGCTCGCCTTGTATTCGCCGGGGGCGGCGTCGGCGTAGCTCTCCTCGTCCTCGCCCCAGCCGCCATCGCTGCGCTGCTTGGCGAGCAGCCAGGTGACAGCGCGCTGAATGGTCGGGTCTTCGTGCGATAGCCCGGCGGCGTTCAGGGCGCAGAGGACGGACCAGGTGCCGTAGATGTAGTTGGTGCCCCAGCGGCCAAACCAGCTGCCGTCGGGTTCCTGTTCGCGGCGGAGGTAGTCGATCGCGCGGGCCATGGCAGGTTCGGTGGCGTCGTGGCCAATCTGGGCCAGGAAGCTGACGCAGCGGGCGGTGACGTCGGCGGTCGGCGGGTCGAGCAGGGCGCCATGGTCGGCAAAGGGGATGTGGTTGAGGAAGTCGTGGTCGTTGTCGGCGTCGAAGGCGCCCCAGCCGCCGTTGGTGCTTTGCATGCCGAGAATCCAATCGCGGGCGCGCAGCACGCGGTCGTTGTGCTGGGGATCGCCATTGCGGTGCAGCAGCATGCCGACGACGGCGGTGTCGTCGACGTCGGGGTAGTGGGCGTTCGCGTATTGGAAGGCCCAGCCGCCGGGTGGGGCGTCGGGACGGATGTCGGCCCAGTCGCCCTTCAGGTCGGTGACCTGGAGCTCCGCGAGCCAGGAACACGCGGCGTCGACCTCCGGGGTGGCGGCACCGTCCGCCTCGGCGACGGCGTGGCCGGCAAGGCTCGTGTCCCAGATGGGGGAGAGGCAGGGCTGGCAGTAGGCCTCGTCCTGGGTCTGGACCAGCAGCTTCTTGACGGAGCCCCAGGCGGTGGCGGCATGCTCGTGATCGGGCGGGTAGCCGAGCGCGTCGAACATCATGACGCTGTTGGCCATGGCGGGGTAGATGGCGCCAAGGCCGTCCTCGCCGTTGAGGCGTTCGGTGACGAAGGCCACCGCCTGATCGACGGCCTTCTGACGCAGGCCGGTCGGGAAAAGGGGCTCGGCCACGCGGACCACCGAGTCGACCGCCTTGAACACGGGGCCCCAGGCGCTGCGATAGGGACCGCGGAACCAGTCCGTGACCTGGTCGGGCGGGACCACGAACAGCTCGGCGATGGAGATGCCACGGGGGTTGCGGGCCTGTGGGCGCAGCGACATCAGCACCAGCAGGGGCACGAGGACGGTGCGCGACCAGTAGCTTATCTTCGAGAGATGGAAGAAGAACCAGCGCGGCAGGTGCATGATCTCCACCGGCATCGCGGGGGTGGCGCGCCACGGGACCTGGCCGAAGAGCGCGAGCTGGATGCGGGTGAAAACGTTCGTGCGGGCTGCGCCGCCGCGCTGCAGGATGGCGGTGCGGGCGCGGACCATGTGGGGGGCGGCGGGATCGTCGCCGATCGCCTTCAAGGCAAAGTAGGCCTTTACCGAGGCCGACATGTCGAAGGCGCCGTCGTGGAACAGCGGCCAGCCGCCGTGGGCGCCCTGGATGCGGCGGAGGTAGACGCCGATCTTGGCCTGCAGGGTCTCGTCGATGCGGTCCAGGTAGTGCTCCAGCAGCACATACTCGGCAGGGATCGTGGCGTCGGCCTCAAGCTCGAAGACCCAGTGGCCGTCGGTGTTCTGCCGCTTCAGCAGGGCGGC
>JAYVEG010000181.1:0-3737 GCA_043748985.1 Rhodospirillales bacterium | reverse complement strand
GCGGCTTCTTCTCGGAGGTGTTCAATGCCGAACGCGTTGCGGCCGCGGGCATCGACCAGCCCTTCGTGCAGGACAACCAGAGCCTGTCGAGCGATCAGGGCACCGTTCGGGGCTTGCATTGCCAGATCGGGCCGCATCCGCAGGGGAAGCTGGTGCGGGTCGTGAAGGGCGCGATATGGGACGTGGCCGTCGATGCGCGGACGGGCTCGCCGACCTACGGCCAGTGGGCGGCCGCCGAATTATCGGCAGAGAATTGGGCGCAGCTTTGGATACCGGCGGGCTTCTTGCATGGTTTTTGCACCCTGCAGCCCGACACGGAGGTGCTGTACAAGGTGACGGACCGGTATTCCAAGGAATGCGAGCGTGGCGTCGTGTGGGATGATGCAACCTTGAACCTGCCTTGGCCGATCCCGGCCAGCGGCGCGGTGTTGTCGGACAAGGACAAGGTGCTGCCACGCTTCGAGAGCGCGGCGGGCTGGTTCAGCCTATGACCATCCTGGTGACGGGTGGCGCCGGGCAGTTGGCAACGGGCCTGGTGCAGGAGGGCGGTGCGGCCGTGCACCGCGTCGGCCGCCCGGCGCTTGATTTCGATCGGCTGGACAGCATCGAAGCCGTGTTCGCCGCCGCCGCACCCACCCTGGTGGTGAACGCCGCCGCCTGGACCGCGGTGGACGCGGCGGAACAGGAGCCCGAGGCAGCGATGCGCGCCAACCGCGATGGACCGGCGGCCCTCGCACGGCTGTGCGCCCAGGCCGGCATCCCGCTGATCCATGTCTCGACCGACTACGTGTTCGACGGCGACAAGGGCGAGCCTTATGTCGAGGCGGATGCGACCCGGCCCACCGGCGTCTATGGCGCGACCAAGCTGGCCGGTGAGGACGCGGTGCTGGCGGCCTGCCCGAAGGCGATTGTGCTGCGGACGTCCTGGGTCTATTCGGCGGCCGGCAAGAACTTCGTGAAGACCATGCTGGGTGCGGCGCAAAAGATGGATCGGCTGCGCGTGGTGGGCGACCAGAAGGGCTGCCCCACCTCGGCACGCGACCTGGCCGTCGCAATCCTGTCCGTGGCGGAACGGCTGCGCGAAGGCTGGCATGAGGACTATGCGGGCGTGTATCATGCCGCCGGCTCGGGCTGGACGAGCTGGCACGGGCTGGCAACGGCGGTCTTCGAGGAGGCCGGGCCGCTTGGACACAAGGTGCCGCTGGTGGATTCAATCCGGACGGAAGACTGGCCGACCCCCGCCCGGCGCCCTGCCGACAGTCGGCTGGATTGCAGCAAGCTGGCCCGTGTGTTCGGCGTGCGCCAGCCGGAGTGGCGCGATGGGGTGCGTCGCACGGTCGGAGAGTTGCTGACCCGCACCCCCATGCCTGCGGTGGCGCCGGCCCATCTGCCCTCGCCGGCCCATCTGCCGTCGCCGGGTTGACCGAGGGGCATGATCGAGCCCCCCCGACCGCAGACCGTCGCGATCGTGCTGTCGACCTTCAACGGCGAGGCTTTCCTGCCGGGGCAACTGGACAGCTTCGTGGCGCAGCAGGAAGTCGGCTGGACGCTCTATTGGCGCGACGACGGCTCGAAGGATAGATCCGTCGCGGTCATGGAGTGCTTCGAGGCCGGGGCCGGGCGGGGACGATGCATCCGGGTGGATGAGGGCCCGCACATGGGCGTCACATCGAGCTATATGGCGTTGCTGCGGGCAGCGGTCGCCGATGGCGCGGGGCTGGTGGCCTTTTCCGACCAGGACGACATCTGGTTGCCGCACAAGCTGGCGCGCAGCATGGCGCAGCTGGGCACAGACACTGCGCCGGCACTGTATTGCAGCCGGCAGACATTGGTCGACCGTGGCCTGAACGTGCTGTGTCTGTCGGCGCGCATCCGCGTGCGCCCTGGCCTGGGTCCGGCGCTGACGCAGAATATCGCGACCGGTTGCACCGTGTTGCTGAACGGTGCGGCGGCGCTGCTGGTGGCGGGCAGCATGCCGCCATCATCGACCCTGCATGACTGGTGGAGCTACCTGGTCGTCGCCGCGGCCGGCGGGCGGATCGTCACCGATGCAGAGCCGACGGTGCTGTATCGGCAGCACGGATCGAACGCGGTGGGTGCGCCGCCCTCGAGCAGCCGCCGCGCGGTTGCGGCGCTGCGGCGGGGACCGAGGGCGTTCATGTCGGTGTTTCGTGCCCATGTGGCGGCGCTGCGGGCCCAGCCGGCGCTGCTGTCGCCGCAGGCCCGAACCACCTTGGATGCCGTTGCGCGCGGATTGGCGGGCGGGCCTCTCCACCGGGCCGTGGTGTTCGGGCACCGGCTGCGCCGGCAGACCTGGGCCGAGACGCTGCTGTTCCGCTGCTGGTTCCTGGTGGGCTGAAAACTGGAGAGACGTGCGATGACCGAAGATGCGAACACGCATTATTACGAGCCTGCCCGTGGCCACAACCTGCCGCATGACCCGTTCAACGCCATCGTCGGGCCGCGGCCGATCGGCTGGGTCTCGACCCGGGGCAGCGACAACTCCGTCAACCTGGCGCCCTACAGCTTCTTCAACGCCTTCAACTACACGCCGCCGATCCTGGGCTTTTCCAGCACCAGCCTGAAGGACACGGTCCGCAACTGCCAGGAAACCGGGGAGTTCGTGTGGAATTTGTCGACGCGCGCCCTGGCCGTGCAGATGAACCAGACCTGCGCGCCGGTGCCGTATGGCACGGACGAGTTCGGGCTGGCCGGCCTGAAGGCGCTGCCGTCGCGGCTGGTGTCGGTACCGCGGGTGGCGGCAAGCCCGGTGAACTTCGAGTGCAAGGTGATCGAGATCATCCGGCTGAAGACGCATGACGGCCAGGAGACGCCGGCACACCTGGTGCTGGGCGAGGTGGTCGCGGTGCATATCGACCGGGCGCTGCTGAAGGACGGGGTGTTCGACACGTTCGGGGCCGGCATCATCCTGCGCGCCGGCGGCCCTTCGGCCTATGCGGAGATCGGGCCGGAGAACCGGTTCGACATGCGCCGACCGGGGTGATCAGGCGGCTGGCGCGGGGCCGGTATCGGGTGACCGTCACCGCCGGCCGAACAGCGCCTCGATCTCTGCCCGGCTGAGCTTCAGCACGGTGGGTCGGCCGTGGCTGCAGGTGGCGGCGCGCGGGGTGACCTCCATCTGGCGCAGCAGTGCGTCCATCTCGGCCTGGTTGAGGCGGCGGCCGGCGCGGATGCTGCCGTGGCAGGCCAGGCGGGCGACCATGGCGTCGAGACGAGATTCGAGCGGCGTGGCGACGCCGCTTTCGGCCAGGGCGTCGGCCAGGTCTTGCAGCAACGATCGCGGATCGGGCGTGCCGAGGGCGGCGGGCAGGGCGCGGACCAGGATGGCGCCGGCCCCGAACGCCTCGATCTCAAGGCCAAGCCGCGCGAGCGCCGGGGCGGCGTCGGCGAGGCGCGCGGCGTCGGCGTGGGGCAGATCGACGACGGCGGGCAGCAGAAGGGGTTGGCTGCGGACGCCGCCGGCAACGTGCTGGGCGTGCAGGGCCTCGTGCGTGAGCCGTTCATGGGCGGCGTGCTGATCCACCAGGACCAGGCTGCCATCGTCGGATACCGCCAGGATGTAGGTGTCGAAGATCTGGGCGATGGCGGCACCCAGCGGGTGTTCGGGGCGGGGCGAGGGGGCGGTGGCGAATGCGCGGGCGCCGGGGGGGGATAGCGATAGGCCGGCCCCGGGGGGGCCGAGCGGAAGGACAGTCTCCGCAAAGCCCGTGGGTGGG
>JAYVEG010000180.1:0-11934 GCA_043748985.1 Rhodospirillales bacterium | reverse complement strand
ATCTGATCCGCGAGCTGTCGTTACGCAGCGCCCGGATCGACGCCGACCGCCACTCCGCCATAACCTGATCCCGCTCCGGACCCGCCATGACACAGGATTTGCGCGCCGCCGCAATGACCGCCCGCGTCGCTGCCGACCACGACACCGCGGTCCAGCACTGGCGCATGTTGCTGGACCGCGCGCCCGACGATTGGGCCCTTGCGCTGGAACTGAAGCACGACCTGAAGGCCGGGCTGCATTACCCGGACAGTGACGCCCGCTTCCGCCGCGCTGCCCGGCGGCTGCCGGATGCGGAGTGGCTCGCCCATTACAGCGCGCTCTACGCCTTCCACGGCACCGACCTCGAAGCGATCGAAGACCGCGCGCGCCAACTCCTGCGGCGATGGCCCATCGACGCCCGCCTGCACGCCATCATCGGCGACGCCGCCCGGCAGCGCCGAGACTGGACCACCGCCGTCCAGGCCTTCACCGCCGCCGCGGCACTCCAGCCCGACAACACCGAACATCCCGCCAAGGCCGCCGCAGCACGCCTCTATGCCCGCCTGGCGCAAATGCCCTCGCCTGTCAGCGGCCCGGGCTATGGCGTCTGGATCGTCAACCTCGACCGCAACACCGAACGCATGATCGAGATCGAACAGCAGCTCGCCGGCACGCCGGTGCCGATAACCAGGGTGCCGGCGATGGAAGGCAAGCGCCTCGCAGGCGCCGCGGTCCAGCGCCTCACCGGCGACCCCCGTGCCCCCCGGGGAACGCTCGGATGCTTCCTGAGCCATCTCTGGCTATGGGAAGCCTTCCTCGCCACGCCCGACCAATACGCGCTGGTGCTGGAGGATGACGCCATCCCGCTGCTGGCGCTGCCGCCCCACCTGGGCGGGCTGGGCCTGCCGCAGTCGTTCGACTTCTGCTTCGTCAACGACCGCATGGAGCCCCGCCGCGATGCCGACGCGGCCACCGGCTTCACAGCCACCTCGATGCCGGACGCAATGGCAGCCTACCACCCCGAGGACAACGCCGCAGGAACCGACGGCTACCTGATCAGCCGCAACGGCGCGGAGAGGCTGCTGCGCTGGGCCAACCAGGATGGCATGCACGACGACATCGACTGGCGCCTGGTGGCCTGGTCGCTCGCGCCGGGCGACGTGGCCCGCCTGGCGGACCCCAGCGTCGCACGCGACAACATGACCCGGCTGCAGCCCTCCATCCGCCGGGCCGAGCGGCTGGACGCCTACGTGCTCCACCCGGCCCTGATCCGCACCGTGGGCGTCAGCAGCGACCGGGAGGACGACAATCGCCTGACCGAAAGCGCTTGACCTGAAACAAGGAATATGGTCCTATTGTATCCATGAAGGATGCCACCCCTCCTGCAACGCAACGCCGCCTCCTGGACCTGCTCCTGGCGGCTATCAACGGCATCGTCGACGCGCTCATCCCCATCATCGACACCGTCGACAACAACCCGAACCGCCCCTGGTTAGAGCGCACCCGCCTCGGCGACCGCTTCTGGGCCATCATCCGCGAGCTCTTCGCCCTCACCACCCGCATCGAACCCGAAAGCCTCTCCGAAAATCCCACCTTCCCCCCGATCCGCCCCCATACCCTCCGCCCCAACCGCGCCCCGGCGCAACGGGCCCGCTTCCCCACGGCAACGCTCTCCCCCCGCCAACTCGCCAAGCGCCTGGCCGCCCTCCTCTACCAACTCCTATGCCTGGCCGCCGAAGCCAACGCCGCCTTGACCCCGGAATTCAACCGGCTCGCAACCCAACTCCGCACCATAGCCGGCTGCGATGCCCTCCCACCCCAAACCTGGGAAACCACCGGCTAACCCTGCCCTCGAAACCCGCGCCAACCCCGCCCCACCAGGGGCCGCACCCGCTTCTCCCTCTCCCGCTCGAGCGGGAGAGGGCCGGCGCGAGGGCTCGAGCCAAACAAACAAGCCCGCCCCAAAGCAAGAAAGCCTCCGCTCCAAACCAACGCATCCCAAACCATCCGAGCCCGCCCGACCAAAGGTTGACCGTCCCCACCCCCAGCGCGATGTTCAGACCATGGTCGAGCGTGTCGAATGCATAGTAGTGGGCGCCGGTGTGGTCGGCCTGGCGATAGCCCGCGCCCTGGCCCTGTCCGGCCGCGAAGTCTGGGTCCTGGAAGCTGCGGACGCAATCGGCACCGGAATCTCGTCGCGCAATTCCGAGGTCATCCATGCCGGCATCTACTATCCCGCCGGCAGCCTGAAGGCGCGCTTCTGCGTCGAGGGCAAGCGCCGCCTGTATGAATACCTCGCCGAGCGCGGCATCGGCCACAGCCGCATGGGTAAGCTGATCGTCGCCTCCGACGAGGCCGAGGTCCCCGTGCTGGAAACCATCCGCGGCAAGGCGGCCGTCAATGGCGTGGACGATCTGGAATACCTCACCGGCGAAGAGGCCCGCCGGCTGGAACCGGCCTTGCGCGTGGCGGGCGCGCTGCTGTCGCCCAGCACCGGCGTGGTCGACAGCCACGGATTGATGGTGTCGCTGCAAGGCGACGTCGAGAACGCCGGCGGCGCGGTGGTCTTCCGCGCCCCCGTCCTGGGCGGCCGGGCCGCAAACGGCGCGTTCCTGGTGCATGTCGGCGGCGAGGAGCCGATGGACCTGGAATCCGAGGTGCTGGTCAATGCCATAGGCCTGCGCGCACCGGACTTCGCGCGCAGCATCACAGGCGTGCCGCCGAAGACGGTGCCCACCAGCTACATGTGCAAGGGCAGCTACTACTCGCTGACCGGCCGCGCCCCGTTCAGCCGCCTGATCTACCCGGTCCCCGAAAAGGCCGGCCTCGGCGTGCACCTGACCCTCGACCTCGGCGGCCAGGCCCGCTTCGGCCCCGATACGCAGTGGATCGAGCACGAGGAGTACGACGTCGACATCGCCCGCGCGGATGGCTTCTACGCGGCAATCCGCCGCTACTGGCCAGACCTGCCGGACGGCGCACTCGCGCCGGGCTACGCCGGCATCCGCCCGAAGATCAGCGCCCCCGACGATCCCGCGGCCGACTTCCTCGTCTCCGGCCCGGCCCAGCACGGCATCGGCGGCCTCGTGAACCTGTTCGGCATCGAAAGCCCCGGTCTCACCGCCTCGATGGCCATCGGCGCCCACGTGGCGGCTGTGGTCAACCGCAGCAACGCGGCGTAACGTTTCCCAAAATCAATAAGGGGGACCGTCCATGCGTCTGTTCGTCACCGGCCTGCTGGCTGCGACCGCACTCGTGCATGCGGCGCGCGCCGACATCGCCATCTCGTCCAACGACAACCACACCGTGCTGGACGCCGCCGCCAACCAGGTCGCCAACCCCGGCGCCGCGCCCGATACCATCAGCATCATCGACCTGAAGGCTGACCCCAAGGTCATCGCGACCCTCGATGTGCCCGGCAGCGTCGTAGGCCCCCCCATGGCAGTCGCCATAGCGCCCGACGAAACCTACGCCATCGTCACCGCAGCCACGAAGGCCGACCCCGCCGGCACCTTCGGCATCGCCTTCGACGACAAAGTCTCCGTCATCGACCTGACCGCCCAGCCGCCGAAGCTGGTGCAGTCCCTCACGGCCGGCGCCGGGGCCACAACGGTGCGCATCAGCCCGGATGGAACCCTGGCGCTGGTGGCCAACCGCACCGCCGGCACGGTCTCGGTGTTCACCATCAAGGATCGCCGCCTGACCCCCGCTGGCACGGTCGACATCGACCCGAAATCCGGCCCCAGCGGCATCGTCTTCCTGAAGGACGGCAAAAGCGCCCTGGTCACCCGCAACTACGACCACCAGGTGGCGGTCCTGCGCATCGAAGGCACGAAGGTCTCACTCGACAAGCGCCCGATCACCACGGCGCTGTCGCCCTACACCATGGACATCACCGCCGACGGCCAACTGGCGGCCGTCAGCAACATGGGCCGCGGCGACGGCGACATCGACACCGTCAGCCTGATCGACCTGACCGCCGAGCCCTTCCGCACCATCCAGACCATCCAGGTCGGCCGCTCGCCCGAGGGCCTGAAATGGTCGCCCGACGGCAAGACCCTGGCTATCGGCGCCCAGGACGGTACGACGAAGGTATCGACCAACGCGTTCTATCGTCCCACGGGCCGCCTGGTGCTGCTGGCGCTGGACGGTGGCATGCTGCACCCGGTCGCCGAGGCGCCGATCGGCCGCTGGAACCAGGGCATCGCCTTCGCCCGCGACGGCCGCACCATTCTGGTCCAGAACATGGTAGAACGCTCGATCTCGGTCTTCGGCTGGGACGGCAAGACCCTGACGCCGAAGCCGGCGCTGGCCATGGGCACCGGCCCGGCCGCGATCATGACCTCCTGGCCGTAGAGCGCGTCAGCCGGTCTCGCCCACCAGGCCGGCCGCCTCGATGCCGGCCATGGCGGCGATCTCGTCATTGTCCGACGTATCGCCGCTGACGCCGGCAGCACCCAGCAGGCTGCCCAGCACGTCGCGGATCAGCACGCCGCCGGCAACAGGGATCAGCGCGCCGCCAGCCACATGGGTGACGGCCGCCACGAAGAACGCCTGGTCCGCCGCACGCTTCTGGATGGCGCGCGACCCCATGCCCAGCGCCAGCGCGCCATGCGCCTTGCCATGCGCGATCTCCGCCCGCTTCAGGCTGGTGCCGTCCTCCGCCGCCAGTGCCTTGTAGGCCCCGCGCGCATCCAGAACGACGACCACCAGCGGCTTGAACGAGTGCTGCCGCGCGGATGCAAGGGCGGCCGTGACGATGGCCTGGGCCTGGGTGAGCAACAGATCGGGCATGCGTGGTTCTCCGGGAATGCAGCGTCTTGTCACATGCCCCGTTGACTGCGAGCAAGCCAGCAAGGGAGAGTCGGCGCATGTACAATCGTCTGCATATCGAGAAGCTCATCGACCTCTGGCTGCTGGAGGATGTGGGCCACGGCGACCTTACCGCGACCCTCATGATCGATCCCGCCGCCGAGGCCACCTTCCTGGTGAATGCCCGCGAGCCCATGGTCGTCGCGGGGATCGACGTGCTCGCCATGGTGTTCCAGCGATGGGAACCCCGACTACACGTGACGATCCTGCGCCCCGACGGCACCCGCGTCCCGGCCGGCGAGCCCCTGGCCCGCGTCACCGGCCCGGCCCAGGGCATCCTGACCGCCGAGCGGACGGCGCTCAACATAGCCCAGCGCATGAGCGGCATCGCCACCGAAACCGCCCGCTACGTCGCCGAGATCGGCAACCATAAGGCGCGCCTGGTGGACACCCGCAAGACGACACCGGGTCTCCGCATGCTGGAGAAGCACGCCGTCCTGTGCGGCGGCGCCAGCAGCCATCGCCTCGGCCTGGATAGCGGCGTGATGCTGAAGGACAACCATATCGCCGTCGCCGGCAGCATCGCCGCCGCCGTCGCCCGCGCCCGCGCCGCCGTGCCGATCCTCACGCGGATCGAGGTCGAATGCGACCGGCTGGACCAGGTGGACGAGGCGCTGGAGGCGGGGGCGGACGTGATCATGCTGGACAACATGCCGCTGGACACGATGCGCATCGCTGTCGCCAAGGTCGCCGGCCGGGTGCCCCTGGAGGCATCCGGCGGCGTCCGCTTCGAACGCATCCGCGCGATCGCCGAAACCGGCGTGGATTATATCTCCTGCGGCCGCCTGACCCAGGGCAGCCCGGCCGTCGATATCGGCCTGGACGCGCCATGAGACGCCGCACGCTCCTGGCCGGCGCTGCGGCCGCGCTGGTTGCCGGCCCCGCGCGGGCGGAGGAGATCAGCGTCACCCAGTACGGCACGAGCCTCTACGGGCTGCCCTTCACCGTGGCGCAGGAGATCGGCGCCTTCGATCGTGCCGGCATCCATATCACCGGCTTCATGGGCTCCGGTGGCGGCGGCACCACGGTGCGGAACCTGTTCGCCAGCGAAACCCCGTACGGCGACGTGGCGGTGGGCGCCGCCCTGGCCGCGGCGGCGGGCGGCCTGCCGGTGCGCATCGTCAACGTCGGAACCCGCAGCGTGGCAGAGGCATCGTTGGTGACGATGCCGGGCTCCGACATCCGTAGCCTCGCGGACCTCGCGGGCAAGAAGGTCGCGCTGACGTCGCCCAAGGGCGTGTCCGAGATGTTGTTCCTGCTGGCCCTCCGCACCGCAGGCCTCGACCCGGCCCGCGTCACCCGCGTCTATTCCGGCGGCTACGGTCCCAGCCTGACCCTGCTCGAACAGGGCGCGGTCGCCGCCGCGGCGCTGATCGAGCCATTGTCGATCATCCGCGCCGACCGCTATCGCACCGTCGTTGCCTATCGCGACATCCTGCTGTCCATGACCACCTCGGTGGGTGTCACCTCGCCGGCCTATGCCGCCGCGAACGGCGCCAAGCTGCGCGCCATCATCGCCGGCCGGCGCGAGGGGGTCCGCGCCATCTACGCCGATCCCGCCGCCGCCAGCGTCATCTGCGCCAAGGCCTACGACCTGCAGCCCGCCATTGCCGCGACCGCCGTCCAGAACATGGTGGGCCCGCGCATGTGGTCCGAGGGCGAGTTCGTGCAGGCCGAGCTGGACCGCATGATCGATGCGCTGAAGCTGATCGACCAGGTCACCGGCCCGCCGGACTGGTCGAAGCTGATCGACAAGCAGTTCCTGCCGTCCGACCTGCAGGCGTGACCGGCAGGCCGCATCCGCATCAGCCGGGCCGATGATCCCGGCGCTCCGGTTCCTGCTGGTCGGCGGCCTGGTCGCCCTGCTGGAGCTGGCGTGCCGCGCCGGCTGGATTGAACCCACCAGCGTGATCCCACCGACCGCCATGGCAGCCGGGCTGTTCGGCCTGCTCACAAGCGGGGAGGCAACGGCGGACTTGACGGCAACCGTCGGGCGCGTCGCCGCCGCCGCCATCGCCTCCACGCTGGGCGGTCTGGCCCTCGGCCTCGGCTTGCACGCCGTCCCACGGTTGCGCGCCGCGGTCGAACCGCTGCTGTCGGCCTGGTATGCCATCCCGACGATCATGTTCTATCCGGTGCTGCTCGTGCTGTTCGGCGCCGGTGCCGGCGCCATCGTGGCCACGGCCGTGCTGCTCGCCGTGGCGGCGATGATCGGCAGCACGCTTGCCGGCCTCGACCGGGTTCCCGCCGTCCTGCTCCGCACCGCCCGCGTGTTGCGTCTGGGGCGGGCCGACACGGCCTTGCGCATCCGGCTGCCAAGTGCGGCGCCGTATCTGTTCACCGGCCTGAAGCTGGTGGTGTCGTACTCCTTCATCGGCGTCATCGCCGCAGAGTTCATCCTGTCCGGATCCGGCCTGGGTTATGCAGTGGCGAACGCCTACAATAACTTCGACAACCGAACGATGTATGGCCTGATGCTCCTGATCGTGCTGCTGGTGACAGCGGTCAATGCCGGCCTGCGTGCCCTGGGCGCGGCAATCACGAATCCGGCCCCGCCATGACCCGGCGCTTCGATCCCGCGCTCGTGCTCATATTCGTGCTCATCGCCTGGCAGGCCGGCCACCTGGCCGCCGGCGACGTGGCCCTGGCGTCGCCTGCCGCAGCACTGACCCGCCTGGGCACGCTGCTGGCCCGGCCCGGCTTCCAGGCCGATGCGCTCGATACCGCGCAGGCCTTCCTGCTGTCCGCGATCATCTCCGTGGTAGGCGGCGCGGGCATAGGCTGCCTGCTGGGTCTCAGCCGGCTGGCCGGGCGGGTCATGGAGCCGGTGCTGGCATCCCTCTATGCGTTGCCGAAGGTCACGCTGTATCCCGTCGTGCTGCTGCTGTTCGGCCTTGGCGGACCCGCCAAGGTGGCCTTCGGCGTCATGCACGGGCTGATCCCCATCGGGCTCATCACGATGAACGCCGTGCTGCAGGTCCGGCCGGTGCACCTGCGCGCGGCCCGCGCCATGCGGCTGACGACGGCGCAGACCCTTTGGTCCGTGGTGCTGCCGTCGATCCTGCCCGACATCCTGGGTGGGGTGCGGATCGGCGTGCCGCTGGCGCTGCTGGGCGTGCTGATCGGCGAGATGTTCGCCAGCCGCCGCGGGCTCGGTTCCGTCGCCATGCGCGCCATGGAGGTGAATGACGGTCCCACCCTGCTCGCGGTGGCCGTCCTGCTCAGTGCGACGGCGCTGGGGATCAACGCCCTGCTCGGCCGCCTGCTGCGCACATCAGGGCATCGTGCCGGCCCGGCCGAACGGGAGAACACCCGATGACTATGGTTCGCAGAATTGGCGGCGTTCTCGGCGGGTAGGCCAGCGCAGCCGTCCTGCTGTCGAGGCGGGAGCGTCCGGCATGACGGCGTTGACCGCACAGGTCGTGGGTGCGGCGGTGCTGCTGTGGTTCCTCATCCGCGCCGCAGGGTTCATGGGGTTGCCGCCTTCCGGGAGCCTGCTGCTCTACAAGCTGGACGCCTTCGTAACCGTCGCCCTGCTGGTGATGGCCGTCCTCCGCCATCGCTGGCCCGTCGCCGCCTGGTTGCGGGGCCGTTCTGCCCGCACGACCGGCCAAGGGCAATCCGGCCTGCTCGCCGCCTCGGGCCTGCGCCGTGGGTTTGCTGCCCGAGGGCACCTGTTCGCCAACGCCTACCTGCTGCTCGGCTATGGCGTCCTGGTGCTCGAAATGGATCGGGGCTCGTCCCTGGTGATGCGCGGCATTGTGGCGTGCGCGGTCATCCTGGTCGGCGTCACCCTTGCCATGCGTGCCATCGACCGGGTGGCGCACCGGACGTTCTGCCCGGGAAGCCCGACGCCGGGCCTGCTACAGCACCCGGCCGGCCCGATGGGGGTCCCGACGTCAGTCCGCCAGCGACAATGCCCGCCGTACTTCTGCCCGCGCCGGGCCGAACGCCGCCTGGAACGCCGGGTCGTTGAACAGCACGGCATCGATTGCCGTCCCCGCCTGCCGCCCGGCCACGATGTCCGAGCGGTAGTGCATGCCCGCGATCACCCGGCTTTCGGCATAGTCCTCGATCCGGGCGAAGATCGCCGCGCGGTGCTCAGGCAGCATCGCCGCGAGGACGACGCCGATGATCGTGCTGCGGGTGGCGTGGCCCGAGGGATAGCTGCCGCTCTTGGAGGTAGGGGCGGCGGGATGGAGATCGGGGTTGGCCAGGTAGGGGCGCAGCCGGTCGAAGCCGGATTTGGCGGGGCCGACGACCTCCTCCTCGGTTTCCGCCAGGCGCCCGAAGAAGGGGGTTGCCACGTGCAGGGCTTGTTGCGTGAAGGCGGTGCCCAGGGTGGGGCCGAACATGTCGAACACCGTTTCTGCGGCGTCGGCCCGCGCCTGTGCGGTCCGCTCGGGGCTCCGGGTGCGCTCGTTCGCGACGGCCTCGGCCATCTCCGCCTTGTCCTGGGCGGAGCCTGCCGCCGGCGGCGGCGCGAGAAGGTGTAGGAGATCGACCTGGGTCGGCATCAGGAACGACTGCTCGGCCGCAGCTGCGGGAACGGCGAACAGGAAGGCCGCAAGGGCGACGTGGTGCAGACGCATGGATGCTTTCCCCGAAACCCGAGGCTGTCTAGCCGGCTGCGGGCTCCCGGTCCACACGCACCCGCCAGTCGTCCATGACATCCCGAAGCGTCTGTTCCCAAGGGATGGCCGGCGCCCAGCCGAGCAGCCTGCGGGCAAGTCCGGCGTCTCCGGCGGCCCGGGGGATGTCGCTGGGCCGCAGCCGGGCCGTATCGGTTTCGATCTCGGCGTGCACGCCAGCCAGGTCCAGCAGGCCCTGCAGCACGTCGCCGATGCGGCGCGGTTGGCCGGAGGCGAAGTTGAGGATCGTTCCCGGCGGCAGATCCGCGCCCAGGCAGGCGGCATAGCCGGCGCAGACGTCGCGCACATCGAGGAAGTCGCGCAACGGGTCCAGCGCGCCCACCTTCATCACCGGGGGTTGCAGGCCAGCCGCGATCCTTGCCACCTGGTGCGCGAAGGCGGGCACCACGAAGGCGTCGGTCTGGCCGGGGCCGGTGTGGTTGAAGGGGCGCGCGCGAATGACCCGGAGGCCCTCGGCCGCCATGGCGCCGAGGGCGAGGTCGGCTGCTGCCTTGGTTGCGCCATAGGTGTTCTGCGGCGCGAGCGGCGCCTGTTCATCGACCGAGTCGCGGCCGCGAAACGACGTGCCGTAGGCGTCGGCGGTGCCGGCAAACACGAAAACGGCCCCGGGCGCATGGGCCAGGACCGTGCGGGCCAGGGTCAAGGTGCCGTGCAGGTTGACCTGCCAGGCGCGGTTCGGGTCTCGCTTCGCGTCCATCGGCGCTGCGATGGCAGCAAGATGGACCACCCCGTCCGGATCGAAATCGCGGATGGCGGCCTCCGTAACCGCCGCATCGGTGATCTCGAACTCATCCGAGACGATGGTCGCTGCAGGGTATGTTGCGGCCAGTACACGCAGGAGATGGCCGCCGACGAAACCCGCGGCCCCGGTCAGCAGGATGCGTTGCGGAGCCATGGGAGCGTCTGTGCCGCTACCGCGCCATCCGTGCACGATGACGGGCGAGATCGGCTTCGACCATCTCGGAGACCATCTCGGCGAGGGTCGTCGCAGGTGTCCAGCCGAGCTTCCGCTTGGCCTTCGAGGCGTCGCCGAGCAACACGTCCACCTCGGCAGGCCGCATGAAGCGTGGGTCGATGCGGACCTTGTCCTCGTAGTTCAGGCCGACATGCTCGAAGGCCAGGCGGCACAGGTCGCGGATGCTGGTCGTGACGCCGGTGGCGATCACGTAGTCATCGGCCACCTCCTGTTGCAGCATCAGGTGCATCGCCTGCACGTAGTCGCGGGCATGGCCCCAGTCCCGCGTGGCATCGAGGTTTCCGAGCGACAGGTGGTCGGCGAGGCCCAGCTTGATGCGGGCGGCGCCATCGGTGACCTTGCGGGTGACGAACTCGATGCCGCGCAGCGGGCTTTCGTGGTTGAACAGGATGCCGCTGCTGGCGTGGAGCTTGAAGCTCTCACGGTAGTTCACAGTCATCCAGTGCGCATAGAGCTTGGCGACGCCATAGGGGCTGCGCGGGTAGAAGGGGGTGCGCTCGCTTTGCACCGGCTCCTGGATCAGGCCGTACATCTCGCTGCTGCTGGCCTGGTAGACGCGGGCCTCGGGGCGTACGAGGCGCACCGCCTCCAGCACGTTGCCGGCGCCCAACGCGGTGACGTTGCCTGTCAGCAGCGGCTGCTGCCAGCTGGCGGCGACGAAGCTTTGGGCGGCAAGGTTGTAGACCTCGTCGGGCTTAGTGCTGGTGAGGATGCGGATGAGGCTGCTGATGTCGGTCAGGTTGCCGTCGACGAGTTCGACCTCATCAAGGATCCCGAGCCAGCGGAGGCGCTCGCCGATCACGTCGGAGCTGGCGCTGCGGCGCATCAGGCCGACAACGCGGTAGCCTTTGCCAAGAAGCAGCTGGGCCAGATAGGCGCCATCCTGGCCGGTGACACCGGTGATCAAGGCTGTGGGCATGAGGCTCCTGGTGGCGATGGGTGGCGGGTCGACCGACGCTGCGTTAGACCGACGCACGGATTCAGTCCACCCCTGGGGCGTCATTTCGATGCGATCCAGGGTGGCTGTCCCAGGATTGATGACCACGGGGTGCCCTTGAGCGACGATCGTTTCGTGTCCTATGCGCAGAACCTGGAAGACGTGATGCTGTGGCGCGCGCTGTCTGCCGATGTGGGCCGGCAGGGCTGCTACATCGACGTCGGTGCGTCCGACCCATCGTTGCTCAGCGTCAGCCGGGCCTTCTATGAGCGGGGCTGGCGGGGCGTGCATGTGGAGCCGTTGCCGGAACAGGCGGCGGCGCTGCGGCTCGCGCGGAAGGGTGACGTCGTGGTGGAGGCGGCGGTCGCGGCGGCGGCCGGGCAGCGGCCGTTCTTCCGCGTCACCCGCGCTGGCCAGACCGGGCTGTCGACCTTCGATGCGGCCGAGGCGGCACGGCAGAGGGAGGCGGGCGCACAGGTCGAACCGATCGAGGTGACCGTGACGACGCTGGCCGAGCT
>JAYVEG010000179.1:0-11990 GCA_043748985.1 Rhodospirillales bacterium | reverse complement strand
CTGTGGCAGTCTTGTCCCCCCACCATGACGACGCTTCCGGCGACGGCATCGGCGACGGCGGCCAGCAGCGTGGCGGGCGGGCAGAGCAGGAGTTCGGCGGCGATGCCGTCGGCGCCGTCGCGCACGGCATGGGCCAGCGCCAGGCCGTCGGCCCGCAGGCCGTTCATCTTCCAGTTTCCGGCAATCAGTTGTCGCATCCTGCTTCCCCTTGGTCCGGGGTTCTATAACGGACGCGGTGCGGCCGGGGAACCGGCTGAGACTGGTCGCGGCTGCGACTGGCCAACACCGCGCGCAAAACCTATGGTGCGGCGTTTTTCGGATTTCCAGCTCCATGCTCAAAGCCTTCCGCACCTTCCTCGACACCCGCTATGCGAAGATCTTCTTCGTCGTGCTGATCATTCCCTTCCTGATGTGGGGCGTCGCCGACGTGGCCCGCAACATCGGGGTGGAACAGGGCCTTGCGACCGTCGGCAAGCAGACCATCCAGCCGCCCGAGTTCCAGGAGGCCTATCGCCGGGCCATGCAGGAAGTCAGCCGCATGATGGGCGGCAAATCCGAGCCGACGCTGCCGATGCGGCGCGGCATCGCGGGCCAGACGATGGAGCGCCTGGTGATCCAGGCAGCCATTACGGGCGAAGTGCAGCGCCTGGGCATCGTGGTGCCGGACGAGGCGGTGCGTCAGGCGGTGTTCGAGGTGCCGGCCTTCCGCGGCCGGGCCGGAACGTTCGATCGCACCACGTTCGAGACGGTGCTGCGCCAGAACAACCTGAACGAGGCAAGATTCATCGAGCTGATGCGCGGCGACCTTGCGCAGCGCCAGTTGATGGAGTCGGTTCAAGTGGGTGGCACGACGCCTGAGGTGCTGCTAAGCCAGGTGTTCGCCTTCCAACGGGAGCAGCGGGTGGCCGAGATGGTCGAGTTGCCGTTCTCCGCAGCGCCGGAACCGGCGGCACCGACGGCCGACGACCTGAAGCGCGCGTACGCCGACGATCCGCTGCGCTACAGCGCACCGGCATTCCGGCGTATCAAGGCCGTGATCCTGTCGCCCGACACGGTGGCACGCGGGATCGACGTGCCCGACGCGGACCTGCAGGCCTATTACGACAGCCACAAGGCGGATTTCGGCAGCCCGGAGAAGCGAACCGTCCAGGTGCTCGTGGCACAGGACGAGGCGGCAGCCAAGAAGATCGCAGATGCGTGGATCGCCGGTGCGGACTGGGCCACGGTGCAGAAGGACGCAGGCACCGCAGGCGCCTCGGCCGCACAGATCGACGAGGCGCGGCGCGAGGACATCCCCGGCGACGAACTGGCCGAGGCGGCATTCAAGGCGCCGGCCGATACCGTCAGCGGTCCGGTGAAGTCCGCCTTTGGGTGGCAGGTGTTCAAGGTGACGAAGCTGGTGCCCGGCAACGAGCAGCCCCTGGCCGCGGTGCATGACGAGGTGAAGAGCCGCATCGCGCGGGAGCGTGCGGTAGACGAGGTGTATGGAAGGGCTAACAAGCTGGAGGACGCGCTGTCGGCCGGCACGGCGCTGGACGACCTGCCGGGCGATTTGGGCGTGGCCGGCATCGCCGGCACTCTGGACGCGAAGGGTAACACTCCCGACGGCGAACCGGCACCCATTCCCGGCAGTGCCGCACTCCGCTCCGCCGTCATCACGACCGCGTTTGCCATAGGCAAAGGCGAGCCGGCGAAGATGATCGAGGGCCCAGACCAGTCGTATTATGCCGTGGTGGTCGAGGACACGACCGAGCCGCAGGTCAAGCCGTTCGAAGCGGTCGAGGCGCAGGTGCGCGACAACTACGAGCACGACGCCAGGCGCCATGCGCAGGAGCTGGTGGCGGCGAAGCTGCTGGCCGCCGTGAAGGCCGGCGGATCGCTGGACGACGCCGCCGTGGTCGCCGGCGTGCGGTCGGAGAAGACGGCCCCGATCGTGCGCGGTCAGCCGACGCCGGGCGTGCCGACGGAGCTGGTGCAGCCGCTGTTCGGGATGAAGCTGAACGAAGGCACGATGCTGGAGCAGCCGGACGGGTTCCTGGTGGTGAAGCTGGTGGGCATCTCGTCGCCCGACCCGATGACCGACCCCCTGGGGGCCGCACAGATGCGCATGGCCCTGGCGCGATCGCTGGACCAGGACATGGAGATCACCTATGCCGCAGCGCTCCGCGACCGGGCCAAGCCGCGGGTGAATCAGGCGCTTCTGGAAAGCCTGATCCAGTGACGGGTCTTTACAGCCCACTTCGACCGGGGACCCGAGCCATGATCCGTACGACGTATGAGCCCGAGGCAGACGCGATGTTCATCCGCTTCGCCGCCGAGGTCGTACTATCTGCCCGCACCAAGGAAGTATCGCCTGGCGTGATGCTGGACTTCGATCCTGCAGACGTTCTGATCGCTATCGAAGTGCTGAATGTGCGCGAGCGCGCCGTCCCGCGGCCAGGTACCGCCTGAGCCATCGAACAGGAGCCAGTCCCAGCGATGAACGCGATCTCGTCCCCGTCCCAGGCTGCCTGCCTGACCGCCTATAATGGCGGCCGGGGCACGCTGATCTGGGCGACCTATGTGGCCGATCTGGAGACGCCCGTTGCCGCCTACATGAAGCTAGCGGCGGGACGGGCGAACTCGTTTCTGCTGGAGAGCATCGAGAACGGCACCTCGCGGAGCCGGTATTCGATCATCGGCATGACGCCGGACCTGGTGTGGCGCTGCCGGGCGGGGGTGGCGGAGCTGAACCGGCATGCCCGCAGCGCGCCGCATGCTTTCGTGCCCGAGGCTCAGCCGCCGCTCGAAAGCCTGCGCGCGGTGATCGACGAGACGCGGATGGAGATCCCCGACCACCTGCCGCCGATGCTCGGCGGGCTCGTGGGCTATATTGGCTACGACATGGTGCGCCAGATGGAGCGCCTGCCGAACAAGAACGTCGACGAGATCGGGCTGCCGGAGGCCATCCTGCTGCGTCCCACCCTGTTTGCGGTGTTCGACAATGTGAAGGACGAGCTGACGCTTGCCGCCCCCATCTACCCGCAGCCCGGTGTCGGTGCCGATGCGGCGTGGAACACCGCGCAGGTCGCACTGGCCGAGGCATCGGCAGCGCTGCAAAGGCCCCTGCCTCACGCCGTTCCGCCCGTTGCGCTGCCGGCTTTGCCAGAGCCGGCGTCGAACATGACCAAGGCTGCGTTCATGGGCATCGTCGATCGCATGAAGGAGTATATTGCGGCCGGCGACGCGTTCCAGGTCGTGCCCAGCCAGCGCTTCTCGGTGCCGTTCGCGCTGCCGCCGTTCGCGCTGTATCGCTCGCTGCGCCGGGTCAACCCGGCGCCGTTCCTGTTCTTCCTGGACTTACCGGGCTTTGCCATCGTCGGCAGCTCGCCCGAGGTGCTGGTGCGGCTGCGTGACGGCACGGTGACGATCCGCCCGCTGGCCGGCACCCGCAAGCGGGGCGCCACGAAGGACGAGGACGAGGCGCTGGAGCGGGATCTGCTGAGCGACCCGAAGGAGCGAGCCGAGCATTTGATGTTGCTGGACCTCGGCCGCAACGACGTGGGCCGTGTATCGGAGCTGGGCAGCGTTAAGGTGGTCGAGAGCTTCACCGTCGAGCGGTTCAGCCATGTGATGCACATCTCCAGCACGGTCGAGGGCAAGCTGAAGGCCGGGCTGGACGCGCTGGATGCCCTGATCGGCGGGTTTCCGGCCGGCACACTGACGGGCGCCCCGAAGATCCGGGCGATGGAGATCATCGAGGAGCTGGAGCCCACGCGGCGCGGCATCTACGCCGGCTGCATCGGCTATTTCGCTGCCAACGGCACGATGGACACCTGCATCGGGCTTCGCACCGCATTGGTGAAGGACGGCACGATGTATGTGCAGGCCGGCGGCGGCGTGGTGGCGGACAGCACCGCCGAGGGTGAATACGAGGAAACGCGGCAGAAGGCCCGCGCGCTGTTCCGCGCCGCCGAGGACGCCGTGCGGTTCGCAGCGCTGGGGTAAGGCATGATCCTCCTGATCGACAACTACGACAGCTTCACCTTCAACCTGGTGCACGTCCTCGGCGACGTCGGCGGCAGGTGCGAGGTTGTCCGCAACGACGCCATCACCGTCGAGGCGGCGATGGCCCGGCAGCCGGAGGCCATCGTGCTCTCGCCCGGTCCCTGCACCCCCAACGAGGCCGGCGTGTGCCTGGACCTGATCGCCGCGGCCACCGGACGGATCCCGCTGTTGGGCGTATGCCTGGGCCACCAGGCCATCGGCCAGGCGTTCGGCGGCAGGGTCGTGCGCGGCCCGGTGCCCATGCACGGGAAGGTAAGCCCGGTGCACCACGCCGACACCGACATCTTCGAGGGCCTGCCCGAGACGTTCCAGGCGGCCCGCTACCACAGCCTGGTCGTCGCACCGGAGTCGATGCCCGACGTGCTGGAGGCCACGGCCTGGACGGAAGACGGCGTGATCATGGGTCTGCGGCACCGGACCGCGCCGGTGTTCGGCGTGCAGTTTCATCCGGAAAGCATCGCCTCTGAGGGCGGGCACCGGCTGCTGGCCAACTTCCTGTCGATCGCGACCCGCAGCAACAGCGGGGGCCGGAACACCCTCGCTGTGGCATGAGCGACCTGAAGCCGGTTCTGGCGAAGCTCGCGACCGGCGCGACGCTTGACGCGGACGAGGCGGAGGCTGCGTTCGGTATCGTTATGGCCGGCGAGGCGACTCCCGCGCAGATTGCCGGGATGCTGATGGCCATGCGCGTACGGCGCGAGACGGTGCCGGAGTTGACGGGCGCCGTCCGAGCCATGCTGTCGCGGATGGTTCGTGTGGCCGCACCCGAGGGGGCGATCGACGTTTGCGGCACGGGGGGCGACGGCGCCGGGACGCTGAACGTCTCCACGGCGGTGACCTTCGTGCTGGCCGGATCGGGCGTTGTTGTTGCCAAGCACGGCAACCGGGCGCTGAGTTCGCGCACTGGCGGCGCCGATGTGCTGACCGCACTCGGCGTGAACGTCGACGTGCCGCTCGACCGGCTGCCGGGCGTCATGGCGGCGGCCGGCTGCGCCTTCATGTTTGCGCCCCGTCATCACGCGGCGTTGCGCCATGCGGCCGGGCCCCGGGTGGAGTTGGGCACGCGCACGATCTTCAACCTGCTGGGCCCGCTGGCCAATCCGGCCGGCGTGCGGCGGCAGCTGACCGGCGTTTTCGATCCCGCCTGGTTGCGCCCGATGGCCGAGGCCTTGGCCGCACTCGGGACGGAGCGGGCCTGGCTGGTGCATGGGCAAGGCCTGGACGAGTTGACGGTCGCGGGGGAAAACCAGGTCGTCAGCCTGTCGGCCGGGCAGTTCGAGGCCTTCACCGTGGCCCCCGAGGATGTCGGCCTGGCCCGTGCCCCGATCGCGGCCATCAAGGGCGGCGATCCCGAGACGAACGCGAGGGCGTTGCTTGCGTTGTTGCACGGTGGACAAGGGCCATATCGCGATACTGTCTTGCTGAACGCCGCCGCCGGGTTGGTCGTCGCCGGCAAGGTGGAGCGCATCGCCGACGGGATCGATGTCGCGGCTGCAAGCCTGGACAGCGGCCGGGCGATGGCCGCATTGGAATTATTGCGCCAGGCGACGGCCTGACTGCGCCGGAGCGAGAACGATGGACAGCCTGCCAGTCGACACGATCCCCGATGCGTTGGTGCGGATTTGCGCGGACACGATGGCCGAGGTGGCGCGACGCCGGGCCGCAACGCCGGAAGCCGCGCTGAGGGCGCAGCTGGGGCGTCATCCGCCGCCGACCCGGGGCTTCGGCGCGGCCTTGACGCATGCGGTGGCGGATGGCCGGTACGGGTTGATCGCCGAGATCAAGAAGGCCTCGCCGTCCGCAGGGCTCATCCGACCCGAGTTCGACCCGGCAGCGATCGCCGAGGCGTATCACGCAGCGGGGGCTACGTGCCTGAGCGTCTTGACCGACGGTCCGTATTTCCAGGGATCTGCCAAGGATCTGCGGGCGGCGCGCAGCGCGGTGCCGATGCCGGCGTTGCGGAAGGATTTCATGCTGCATCCCTGGCAGATCCTCGAGAGCCGGCTGATGGGGGCAGATTGCGTGCTGCTGATCATGGCGGCGTTGAGCGATGCGATGGCGCGCGAGCTGGAAGAGTTGGCGCGGGCACTGGACATGGATGTGTTGGCCGAGGTGCATGACCGGCGGGAGCTGGACCGGGCGCTTGGGTTGCAGACGTCGTTGATTGGCATAAACAATCGCAATCTCAAGACGTTGAGGACCAACCTGGAAACGACGGCGGAGCTGGCGCCGCATGTCCCGTCGGATCGGTTTCTGGTAGCGGAAAGCGGCATCCGGACCCATGCGGACGTGGTCCGGCTGTGCGAGGCCGGGGCGCGCTGCTTTCTTGTGGGCGAGAGCCTGCTGAAGCAGGATGACATCGGCGCGGCGACACGGGCTCTGCTGGGGACATGAGCCTGACGCATTTCGACGCGCAGGGCCGGGCGCATATGGTGGACGTGTCGGCGAAGGCTGAGACGGACCGCACCGCGACGGCCCGGGTTAGCGTGCTGATGCAGCCGGAAACCAGGCGCATGGTGGCCGAGGGGACGGCGAAGAAGGGCGATGTGCTGGGGGTGGCGCGGCTCGCGGGGATCATGGGCGCCAAGCGCACCAGCGACCTGGTGCCGCTGTGTCATCCATTGCCGATCTCGGCGGTGACGATTGATCTGGACGTGGTGGATAGCGGCGTGGAGATCGCGGCGACGGTGCGGACGACGGGGCGGACCGGCGTTGAGATGGAGGCGCTGACCGCGGCCAGCGTGGCGGCTTTGACGGTCTACGACATGCTGAAGGCGGTGGATCGGGGGATGCGGATCGACGGGCTGCGGGTCGTGTACAAGGACGGCGGCAAGTCCGGCCGGTTCGAGCAGGCCTGATGCTTTCGGTCGACGAGGCGCGGGCGCGGATCGTCGGGACGCTGAAGCCGACATCGAGCGAGGTGGTCGCCCTGGCCGAGGCCTGGGGGCGGGTGACTGCGATGCCCATTTTGGCGCGCCGCGATCAGCCGCCTGCCGATGTGTCGGCCATGGATGGCTATGCGCTGCGTGCCGCGGATACGGGCGCGCGTCGCGTAATCGGCGCGGCGCCGGCCGGGCACCCGTTCGGGGGCGCGGTGGGGACCGGCGAGGCGGTCAGGCTGTTCACCGGCAGCGTGGTCCCGAAGGGCGCGGATGCCGTGCTGATCCAGGAGGACGCAGCGCGTGCGGGCGATACTGTGACGCCGACGGAGACGCCGGTCATGGGACGTCACATCCGGCGGCTTGGGCAGGATTTCGCCGTTGGGGACGTGCTGATCGCTCCGGGCACCCGTTTGAATGCGCGCGGCGTCGGGCTGGCGGCTGCGGCGAACCATGCATGGATCACCGTTCACAGGCGGCCGACTGTGGCGATTTTGGCGACCGGCGACGAGATCGCGCTGCCGGGCGATCCGATTCCGCCGGGCGGCATCGTGAGTTCGAACGCGCATGCCCTGGCTGCGCTGGTGCGGGCGCGCGGTGGGCTGCCGATGGTGCTGCCCATCGCTGGGGACAGTCCGGAGGCGATCGCGGCGGCGGCGGCTTCGGTAAGGGGTGCCGACATGCTGGTGACGACCGGCGGCGCGAGCGTGGGGGAGCATGACCTGGTGCAGGCGGGGCTGGCGCGGCATGGCTTTACGCTCGATTTCTGGAAGATTGCGATGCGTCCGGGCAAACCGCTCATCTTCGGGTGGCTTGGCGACACCGCCGTGCTGGGTCTGCCGGGCAATCCGGTTTCGGCGCTGGTCTGTGCCATCCTGTTCCTGCTGCCGGCGTTGGACCGGCTGTTGGGGCTGCCGGGCGATGCGCCGCCGACGATGCGGGCGCGACTCGGTGCTGGCTTGCCTGCGAACGATCAGCGAACGGATCATCTGCGGGCCAGGCTGGACGGTTCCGGCGACGTGCCAGTCGTGACGGCGTATTCGCGGCAGGATTCGTCCATGATGCGCGTGTTGCATGAGGCCGATGCCTTGATCCTTCGGGCACCGCACGCCCCGGCACTGGACGAAGGGGCAGAAGTGTCGATCATCCGGCTGGATTTTCTTGGGCTGTAGCCTTGCCGATGTTGACGCGGCGCGAAGAACCAAATTAGAACACTCGTAGTTTCGGTTTTGTTCCGGACGCGGGAGTGTATCCATGCTGACGCGCAAGCAGCACGAACTGCTGGTCTATATCGACCGTCATTTGAAGGCGACGGGCTTCTCACCGAGCTTCGAGGAGATGAAGGAGGCGCTGCAGCTCAAGTCCAAGAGCGGCATCCACCGGCTGATTTCTGCTCTCGAGGAGCGTGGGTTCCTGCGGCGACGGCACCACCGGGCTCGGGCGCTGGAGGTGACGCGGTTGCCGAACGAGGCGATGCGACCGGACTTGGCCGTTCGGCCGGATGTGGCGGCCGTTGCCACTGTTCCACCGCCAAACTTCACGCCGAACGTGATCCGGGGCGACTTCAGCGGGCGGCTGCCCGGGGTACGGGCGGCGAACGAGGCCGGGGCGATCCAGTTGCCGATGTATGGCAAGATCGCCGCGGGTCTGCCTATCGAGGCGTTGCGGGATAATGGCGCATTGATCGAGGTGCCGTTGGCGCTGTTGGGCAATGGCGAACATTACGCGCTGGAGGTCGATGGTGATTCGATGATCGAGGCGGGCATCCTGGACGGAGACATCGTCATCATTCGCAAGGGCGAGACGGCGGAGAACGGGCAGATCATCGTGGCCCTGGTGGACGAGCGCGAGGTGACGTTGAAGCGGCTGCGGCGGCGGGGCAACTCGGTGGCGTTGGAGCCGGCAAATGCGGCTCATCGGGTTCAGGTGCTGCCGGCGGAGCAGGTCAAGGTGCAGGGCAAGCTGGTGGCCTTGTTGAGGAAGTATTGACGGCGCTGTTGGGCTTGAGCCGTCACCCCTGGCCGGCTCCCTGAGAGAGAGGGAGAAGGGTGTCAGTCGCCGCCGAGGTCGGCAGCTTCGGGGAAGAAGAGGTCTTCGATCCTGGCTGGGGTTTCCTTGATGGAGCCGACCTTGGCCATGAAGAGGGCGGTGGCGAGGACTTTGGCGGGGCGGAGGGTGTATTGGTAATCCTTGTCGCCGATCATGGAGACGATCTCGGCTTCGGTCGTCTTCTTGTCGCCTGACATCTCGAGGTATAGGCGGGCCGCGGCGGGTTTGTCCTTGTTGATGGTTTCGATGGCCTCGGACAGGCCTTCGTAGAAAGCCTTGTAGACCTTCGGATTTTCGGTGCGGAATCGGGTGTTCGCGGAGAGGACGAGGGCGGTCGCGGGGCCACCGAGGATATCGTAGTTGGTGGTGACGAGGTGGGCGCCGGGGGCTTTGATCTCCTGCTCGTAGAACGGCGAGGAGCTGAAATGGCTGTTCACGCCGGCGGTGTTGTTGATGAAGGCGACCGTAGCGTCGGGGTGGGCCAGCGAGATCGTCAGGGGGTCGAGCTTGGCGTAGTTGGCGTCGCCGAAGGCTTTGGCGGCGGCGATCTGCAGCATGATGGCCTGCGTGCTGATCTTGACGGAGGGGACGGCGATCTTGTCGCCGGGGCCGAAGTCGGCGAGCGTCTTCACGGCGGGATTTCTGGTGATGAGGTAGAGGGGGTAGGTGGTGATGGCCGCGACCCCTTTGACGCCGACATTGCGGCGGGTGCGGTCCCACAGGGTGATCAGGGACGGGGCGCCTTGGGCTGCGAATTGCAGGGCGCCGGAGATGAGACCGTCGTTCATCACGCTGGGGCCGGCGACCTGGGCGAAGTTGACCTTCAAGGACGGCAGTCCGGCGGCGGCGGCGTGCTTTTCCGCCAGTGCGTTCTTCTGCATGACCATCAGCGGCAGCATCGCCACGCCGTATTGCTGGGCGACGGTGATCTCCGTCATCTCGGCGCGGGCCGGCAGGGCGGCGAGGAGCAGGAGAACGATAAGACGCTTCATGGGGCGCTCCGGTACGCGGTGAGGTGTCGCAGGAGGTCTGGGGGGATCTCTATCTCCAGGCCGAGGACGCGGAAGGAGTTGGTCTTGCCGTGGATGTCGAGATTAAGGCTGGCGTTCACGCCGCCTTCGAGCACGGCGTCGATGACGAAGTTGAGGGCGTGCAAGTTGGGTAGTTCGTAGCGCTTCACCTGGCTGGCGCCGCGGTGGCGGAAGAGGTCGAGCACTCTTGCCTCGGTGACCTGGTCGTGGATCAGGGGCCAGAGGTCCGGGTGATAGGCGATGACCGAGACGTTGAGGCGGTTGCCCTTGTCGCCGGCGCGGGCGTGGGCGATTTCGTGCAGGAGGGTCATTGGCCGGACCCGGCCCAGGTGATGGTGGGACTGACGCGGTTTCGGGGAACGAGGCAGGAGAGGGTCCGGACGCGGTTGCGGACCTGGCTGCGCATGCCGCCGCCGCCGGCCGGGCCGCAGCAGAGGAGGGCGAGGACTTCCTGGAGGGCTTGTTCGACCGGTCGGCGGGTGGGGCCGGAGACGGCGAGGCGGACGCGGCATTCGGTCATCGGCGCGGTGCGGGCGGCGGCGAGGGTTGCGGAGTCATCGTCGAAGACGCTTTCGGTGCCGATGAGGTCGAGGCGGCGGCGCAGGTCGAGGCCGCGGAGGTCGATACGCTTGCCGATCACGTCGGCGGCCAGGCGGGCGCGCGCGAGGGCGTTGGGGCCGGCATAGGAGATCTCGGCCTCGCCGATCCAGTCGCCTTCGAAGCTGATTGTGGCCTTGAGGCTGGGGGGAGCGGGATGGCCGACGGCGTTTTCGACGCGGACGCGGTCGGGGCCGATCTGTTGGAGGGTCAGGCGGGTGACGTCGAGGGTGACGTCGGGGGTCAGGTAGGCGGCGGGGTCGTGGACCTCGTAGAGGATCTGTTCCTTGACGGTGCGGAGGGTGACGCAGCCGCCGGTGCCGGGAGCTTTGGTGATGGTGAAGCAACCGTCTGCGTCGACTTCGGCGATGGGGAAGCCGATGGTCTCGGGGCTGGGCACGTCCTTGTAGCCGGGATCGGCGAAGTAGCCGCCGGTGACCTGGCTGCCGCATTCGAGGAGGTGGCCGACCAGGGTTCCAGCGGCCAGGCGGTCCCAGTCGTTCCAGTCCCAGTTGAAATGCGCGGCCAATGGCCCGAGCGCCAGGGCCGGGTCGGCGACGCGGCCGGTCACGATGATTTCGGCGCCTGCCCGCAGGGCGTCGGCGATGGGGCGGGCGCCGAGGTAGACGTTGGCGGCGATGAGGCCGTCGAGGTTGCGGGAGAGGGTTGCGTCGCCTTCCCAGACTTCGAGGTCGGCGACGGTGATGTGGGCGCCGACGTCGTCACCTTCGATGACGGCGATCCGGGGCGTTCGCAGGCCGGCCTGGTGGGCCAGGTGTTCGAGCAGCATTGCGGCCGCGGGGGGGTTGGCGTTGCCGAAATTGCCGATGATGGGAATGCCTGCCTCGAGGCAGGTGGGGAGGATGGGGCCTACGAGGTCGGCGAGGAGGGGTTCGTAGCCGAGGGTGGGGTTGGCGCGGCGGGCGACGTGTCCGAGGGCGAGGGTCCGTTCGGCGAGGGTTTCGAACATGATGGCGCCGGGGCGGCCGGAGCGTGCGATGTGTTCGACGACGGAGCGTGGGGCGTCGATGCGGTCGCCGGAGAAGCCGGCGCCGCAGCCCATGAGGAATGGTTCATCCGATGGCATTGTTTTCTCCCGGGCGGATGGGGCGCCATGGGGGTGTTGCTGTCAACGGGTTGGGGTAACCGGGTTGGGTGGGGGTGGTCTTGTTCACGCCGAAGCCTGTCTGCCTGGCCTGGACCCTCGCCCCGGTCCTATCTTCGAGGGAGAGGGGAAAGGGAAGCGGGTGCGGCCCCTGTCGGGGCGGTTGGAGCGGCGGATTTGGAGGGGTTGGTTAGCCGGCGCGTTCCCAGGTTTGGGGTGGGAGGCAGTCGCAGCCGGCGATGGCCCGGATGATGTTGGCGTGGTGGTGGAAGGCGGTGGTGA
>JAYVEG010000178.1:0-3774 GCA_043748985.1 Rhodospirillales bacterium | reverse complement strand
CTCGCTGAAACTTCTGAAACAGGCGCTGGCGTTCCCCATCGTCGCCGCCCTTCCGGATGCGGTCGCGCGTGAGAAGGCCATGCACGACATCACCTTCGCCCAGCCCGGCATCCACGACCGTATCCGCGCCCGCTTCGGCCAGTAGGGTGGGTGCAACCCACCACCCGGACCGCCGCCGCGCGACAACCTCACCCCGCCGCAAGGCTCCGCCGCAGCCGCGTCAATGCCCCCGGCAGCCCCCGCACCGTCAGCACCCGTCCGGTCTCGTCATACGTCTCGGATAGCACCCGTGCGCTTTCGTACACCTCACCGATCAGCCCCTGCTTTGCATAAGGCAGCACCAGCACGTCCTCCACCATGGAGGCCTCGAAGAACGCGATGATCGTGTCCCGTAGCGCGCTTACATCCTCAGGCGCGTGCGCCGAGAGCAGGATCGCATCCGGATGCTTCTCCGCCAGCAGCGCGCGCGCCTCGGCATCGACCCGATCGAGCTTGTTCAGCACCAGGCGCGACGGCACAGTGTCCGCGCCGATCTCGCGCAGCACGCTGCGGCTGACTTCCAGTTGCGCCTCGTAGGTCTGGTCCGACGCATCCACCACAAACAGCAGCAGCGACGCCTCCAGCGCCTCCGCCAGGGTCGAGCGGAACGAGGCCACCAGGTCGTGCGGCAGCTGCTTGATGAAGCCGACGGTGTCGGACACCAGCACGCGCGGCCGGGTTTCTGGCTGTAGTGCGCGCACGGTGGTGTCCAGGGTCGCGAACAGCTTGTCCTCGACCAGCACCTGGCTGCCGGTCAGCGCCCGCATCAACGACGACTTGCCCGCGTTGGTGTAACCGACCAGGGCGACGCGCAGGTTGTCGCGCCGGGCCGATCGGCGCTGGTCGCTGTCTCGCTGGACGGCCTCCAGCTGGTCTTTCAGCTCCGACAAGCGATCGCGGATCTTGCGCCGGTCCAGGTCCAGCGTGCTTTCGCCGGCACCCGGGCCTTGCTGCCGTCCACCACCGTTGGTCGACTCGCGCAGCCGGGGGGCGACGTATTTCAGCCGCGCCATCTCCACCTGCAGCTTTGCCTCGCGCGTATTGGCGTGGCGATGGAAGATCTCGACGATCACGCCGGTGCGGTCCAGCACCTGCGCGCCGGTTGCGCGTTCCAGGTTGCGGATCTGGCTGGGCGACAGTTCGTGGTCCACGATCACGAACTCCGGCTTGCGGGGTCCGTCGTCATCCGGGGCCGCATCGCTTGTTGGCCCGGCCGCACCCTCGAACCGGAGCCTTGCCTTCGTCTTGGGCGGGGGCGCCATCGAGCCGACGACGCCGGTTCCCCCGGTCAGCGCCGCCAGCTCCGCCAGCTTGCCGCTGCCCAGCAGGGACCCGGCGCCCGTGCCGTCCCGCTTCTGCGAAACCGTGCCCACCACCTCATAGCCCAGCGTCTTCACCAGCCGCCCCAGTTCTTCCAGGCTGCCCTCATGGGCGATGTCGTCGACGTCCGGCGTCTGGATGCCGACAAGCACGGCCAGCGGGATCGGGGCTTTGGTTTCCATCCGCGGGGACGTAGCACATCTGGCCGCGTTGGCTTATCACCCCATCGACAACGCGGCCCCACCCGCACACACTTCCGCCATGCCTATTCTCGAGTGCCGCACCGGCCCGTTCAACATCGTCCTGTCCGGCCGGGCCGACGCACCGGTGCTTCTGCTGTCCAACTCGCTGACCTGCGACCTGTCGATGTGGGACCGCGTGGCGGCGGGCCTTTCCGAGCGCTTCGCCGTGATCCGCTACGACGGCCGTGGCCAGGGCGAGAGCGTCGCAAGCCCCGGACCGTACACGATCGAGCAGCTGGGTCAGGATGCGCTGGCGGTGCTCGATGCCCTTGATGTCGAACAAGCCCATTTCTGCGGCCTGTCGATGGGCGGCATGGTGGGCCTGTGGCTGCTGACCCACGCGCCCCATCGCATCGGCCGCGCGGTGCTGTCCAACACGGCCGCCCATATGGGGCCACCTGCGCTATGGGACGGCCGCATCGCGCTGGCGCGGCAGGTCGGCATGCAGGGGGTCGCTTCACCGACCCTAGCACGCTGGTTCCCGGCGGCCTTCCACGCGAGCGACCCGGACATCGTCGCCGGGATGCGCCGCGCCGTGCTGGCCACACCGGTCGAGGGCTATGTCGCCTGCTGCCAGGCCATCCGCGACATGGACCAGCGCGAGACCATGCGCGCGATCACGACGCCCACCCTCGTCATCGTGGGCGTCAACGACCCGGCAACCACACCTGCAGACGGCCAGTTGATCCACGAGGCGATCGCCGGCTCCCGCCTGGTCACCCTTCCGGCCGGGCACATCTCCGCTGTCGAGACGCCGGACCTGTTTACCCGTGAGGTCTCGGCGTTCATTTCGGCCTAGGCGCTGCCGAGATACAGCCGTGCCATGCTCGGGTCCGCCAGCAGGGCAGGGGCCGTGCCTTCCAGCACCACGCGGCCCTGGTCCAGGATGGCGCCCCGGTCGCTGATCGCCAGCGCCTGGCGTGCGCGCTGTTCCACCAGCAGCACCGCCGTCCCCTGGGCCGGCAGCGTCCGGATCAGGTCGAACACCTGCGTCACCAGGGCCGGCGACAGGGCTGCCGTCGGTTCGTCCAGCAGGACGAGGCGCGGCCGCGCCATCATCGCCCGCGCGAAGGCGAGCTGCTGCCGCTCGCCGCCCGAGAGCGACCGGGCCGCGACGGATTGTCGGGCCGCCAGGGCGGGGAACTGGCCGAGCATATCCTCGATCCGGCGGGCGCGCCGGGCAACGCCCTCGACCACCTTGAGGTTGTCGATTACGCTCAGCGATCCGAACACGTTCGCCACCTGGGGCACGTAGCCGATGCCCACGGCCACACGATCCTCGGGCGCCAGGTGCAGCAAATCCTGCCCGTCGAACACCAGACGGCCCCGGCAGCGCGGTACCAGGCCCATCAGCGCCTTGATCAGCGTGGACTTGCCGGCCCCGTTGGTCCCGGCCACGGTGACGATCTCGCCGGCTTCCACTCGCAGGTCGATCCCTCGCAGGATGTCGGCCTCGCCGTAGCCGCCGGTGACGCCCTCCAGCTCCAGCAGGCTCATGCCGGGCCGCCGATATAGGCTTCCTGCACTGCCTGGTCGGCCAGCACCGCGGCTGGCGTGCCGCTCGCGATCAGCCGGCCGCGATCCATCACCAGCATCCGGTCCGCCAGGCGCGAGAGGGCTGGCAGGTTGTGTTCCACGATCAGGAAGCCGATGCCGCGCTGGGACAAGGCGCGGATGCGGGCCGAGATCTCCTCGATCAGCACCGGATTCACGCCGGCATAGGGCTCGTCCAGCAGCACGTAGCGCGGTTCGGTCATCAGGGCGCGGCCCAGTTCCAGGAGCTTCTGCTGGCCGCCGGACAACGCGCCTGCCCGGTTGCCGGCGACATGGGACAGGCCGAGGAAGTCCAGCAGGGCGTCGGCCTGCGCGCCCACTGCGGCCTCGCGGCGCCACACCAGGCGAGGCTGCAGCAGCAGGCTGAGGACGTGCTCGCCGGGCTGTCCGGGGGCTGCAGCCATCAGGTTCTCGCGCACCGAGAGGTCGATGAAGGGCCGCGGCACCTGGAATGTCCGGGCGAGGCCCTGCCGGGCGCGGGTCTGGGGCGACATCGCCTCGATCGCGGTGCCGCCGAACGCGATGCGCCCGGCATCGGCCGGCAGGAACCCGGTGATGACGGCGAACAGCGTACTTTTGCCGGCCCCGTTCGGACCGATCAGCCCGGTGATCCCGGCCG
>JAYVEG010000177.1:0-30183 GCA_043748985.1 Rhodospirillales bacterium | reverse complement strand
GGGCCAGCTGGGTCATCGTCGGTCACTCGGAGCGCCGGGCCGACCACCATGAGAACGACCCGACCGTCCTCTACAAGGCCCAGGCAGCCAGCGCTGCGGGCCTCACGCCGATCGTCTGCGTCGGCGAGACCGAGCAGCATCGCATGTCCGGCAATGCCGAGGTGGTCGTCGCCTCGCAGATCGATGGCAGCGTTCCCGCGGGTTTCCAGGGCGTGGTGGCCTATGAGCCCATCTGGGCCATCGGCACCGGCCGCACGGCGACGGAAGACGACGTGGTCGCTATGCACAAGGTGATCCGCGACCAGCTCGTCACCACGCTCGGCGAGGCAGGGACGCGGGTCCGCATCCTCTACGGCGGCTCCGTCAAGCCCGGCAATGCCGCAGCGCTCATGTCGCTCCCCGAGGTCGGCGGCGCACTGGTCGGCGGCGCCAGCCTCGTCGCTGCCGACTTCCTGGCCATCGCGCGGGCGGCGCATTAGTTCAGGTTATTGCGGCCAGATCTTTAGGCCAGATCACCGAGGCCAGATCAGTTCGACCAGATCAGTTCGGCCAGATCAGTTCGGCCAGGGCGACACGCCGACGATATGCGCGTGGCCGCCCAGCATCAGGGCATAGGCCACCACCCCGGCCAGAATCCGCCACCAGCCAAGCTCGTTCCAGGCCATCGTGTTCCGCCCGGCCGCGATGGCTGCGAACGGCACGATGGAGGTGCGCCGGGCAAACGCGTCCCATGCCGTGTCGCCCAGAGCCCGGCGCCGCTTCGCATCGATCGACGCCGTCCCCGCGAACGCGACGATCAGCAGCGCGCCGAACAGCAGAAACGAGGCCCAGTCACCGTTCCCGACGACGTGGACGAAGGCCCATATGCCGACGCCGACCAGGAAGGGATGCCGGGTCACACGGACGATTCCGCTTGGCGCCTGGCCGACAAGCTTTTCCTGCGCGACGGAGGTTGGGTTCGGGGTGGTGAGCCCGATCAGCACCAGCAGGAACGCCGGCAGCATCAGCGCGATGGCGAACGGCTTCCACCATTCGAGCATGCCCCAGGTCGGCACGTAGTCCGCGGCCTTGTAGGCTGCGACGAGGCCGACCATCCCGGCGACCGAGGCGAGGGAGAACACGACCATGTAGGTGCGCAGCCCAAGCCGGTGGACCAGCCCGTCGCGCAGCCGCGTGCCGGACACACCGAGGTGGATGGCGATGAAGAACGATGCCGCGAGGACGAGTAAGGTCATGGCGACCAATGTGCGCTTTGGCTCGCGGTGCACAAGCGGCGATGCAACGAACCGGACCGCCCGCCGTTCAACAAACGCCTCCTTGCCGCCACATCGGCCGGGCAAAGCCGTCAGGCTTGCCCGACCAACTACGACGTGCCACCACTCGCCCCCGCCGCGGCCCAACCGGCCGCCAACGAAACTTGAGCCGACGGAACGCACCCCACGTGATCAAGCCCCTCCGCAAGGCCGTCCTGCCCGTCGCCGGTCTTGGCACCCGATTTCTGCCGGCCACGAAGGCGATGGCGAAGGAGATGTTACCGGTCGTCGACAAGCCGCTGATCCAGTATGCGATCGAGGAGGCACGTGCCGCCGGCATCGAGCAGTTCTGCCTTGTCACCGGCCGCGGCAAGACGGCGCTGATCGACCATTTCGACGTGTCGTATGAGCTGGAGGCGACGCTGCGGGAGCGTGGCAAGCAGGACATGATCGACCTTCTGGATGCCATGAAGATCCCGCCAGGTGCGATCACCACCGTGCGCCAGCAGGTTCCACTGGGTCTGGGCCACGCCATCTGGTGCGCCCGGGCCTTCATCGGCGACGACCCCTTCGCCATTCTGCTGCCGGACGACCTGGTGCTGGCCGACACGCCATGCACGAAGCAACTGGCCGACGCCTATGCCGAGACCGGCGGCAACGTCATCGCCGTGACGGAGGTGCCACGCGAGCATACCAACCGCTATGGCATCGTGAAGACCGGTGCGGACGATGGCCGCCTGGTGGACGTGCTGGGCCTGGTGGAGAAGCCGAAGCCGGCGGACGCGCCGAGCAACCTGTCGGTGATCGGGCGCTACGTCCTGCTGCCCGAAGTGATCACCCATCTGTCGCGGATGGAGCGCGGCGCGGGCAACGAGGTGCAGCTGACCGACGCGATGGCCAAGATGATCGGCCACACGCCGTTTCACGGCCTCCGCTACGAGGGAAGGCGGTTCGACTGCGGCGACAAGGTGGGGTATCTGGAGGCGCAGATCGCGTTCGCCCTGAAGCGGCCTGAATTGGCCGACGCCGTCCGCGCCTTCCTGCCCACCTATATCAACGGATAGCTTCACTTTGTCCTTCCGGCATGACTTTCATCCGACCTCGCTCCGTGAGTATGACATCCGTGGCGTTGTCGGCCGCACGCTGCACCCGGCGGATGCCTTCGCCATCGGCCGCACCTTCGGCACTGTCGTCGCGCGGGCCGGTGGCAGCCGCGTTGCCGTGGGATATGACGGGCGCCTGTCGTCACCGGAGTTGTCGGCTGCCCTGGTGGACGGGCTGAAGGCCAGCGGCATGCATGTGCTGCGGGTGGGCCGCGGACCGACGCCGCTGCTGTATTTCGCCGCGACGTCGCTGGGCACCGATGGGGCCGTGATGGTGACCGGCAGCCACAACCCGCCGGACTACAATGGCTTCAAGATGATGCTGGGCAAGGCGGCGTTCTTCGGGCCGGATATCCAGAAGCTGGGCTTGCTCGCTGCAGCCGGCGACGTGGTCGCGGAGGGTGCGGGCTCCGACGAGCCTGTCGACGTGTCCGACGCCTATGTCACGCGGGTGATGCAGGATTGGGATGGCGGTGACCGCAAGCTGAAGGTCGTCTGGGACAACGCCAACGGTGCTGCCGGCGAGTTGCTGGCCAAGCTGCTGAAGGTATTGCCCGGCGAGCATACGGTGCTCAATCCAGTCATCGACGGCACCTTCCCGGCGCATCACCCGGACCCCACGATCGCGAAGAACCAGGAGCAACTGATTGCTGCGGTGCGCGCGCAGGGCGCCGATATCGGGATCGGCTTCGACGGCGATGCGGACCGCGTGGGCGCCGTCGATGACGAGGGCGGGATGCTGCAGGGCGACCAGCTGATGGTGGTTCTGGCGCGCGACGTGCTGAAGACTCACCCCGGTGCGACGATCATCGCCGACGTGAAGGCGAGCCAGGTTCTGTACGACGAGATCGGCAAGGCCGGCGGCGTACCCATGATGTTCAAGACCGGCCATAGCCTGATCAAGGCGAAGATGGCCGAAATCAAGTCACCCTTCGCCGGTGAGATGAGCGGCCACATCTTCTACGCCGACCGCTGGTACGGCTTCGACGACGGCCTGTATGTCGCGGTCCGGCTGCTGGGCATCGTGGCCCGCATGCCGGGCACGCTGTCGGACGTGCGCAAGGCCCTGCCGCAGGTGGTGAACACGCCCGAGCTGAGGTTCGACTGCGACGATGATCGCAAATTCCACGTCGTCCAGGAGGTCGCGGCCCGCCTGCGTGCCCGGCACGCCGACATCAACGACATCGACGGCGTGCGTGTGCTGACCCCAGATGGCTGGTGGCTGCTGCGCGCGTCCAACACGCAGGCCGTGCTGGTTGCCCGGGCCGAGGCGCGGGACGAGGCCGGGCTCGACCGTCTGAAGGCGGCTTTGACGGAGCAGCTGGAGGCCTCGGGCCTCGCAGCGCCGGACTTCTCCGGAGAGAATGCGGGGCACTGAGCCGCGAAGCTCTCTCTCGGGCAGAAGGTTGGGCCCAGCAGGCTGCTACCGGCCCGGTAGTATCCATTGCCGTGTAGTGCGAAAGGGCATTGCCGCGTGACGAATGGGTCGGGCGACGAGGCCAGGGATTACACCTGTTCAATGACGACCTGCAACGCAGCCAGCCCCCCTGGCCCGATGCAGTCCTCGCCGTTCCCGGCCCGTACCGCCCCCCCCTCGAATAGTCCGACGACCGAGACGCCATCGCCGCGCACCGCAAAGCCAAGCAGCGCATCGCCGCCGCCAGTGCCCGCCATGCCTTTGCCCACCCGGTCCGACCATCCCGATGCGGTCAGGGCACGGTATTCCACCGGGATCGATGCCTCGTTCAGCCGATGCAGCGCGAAGCCCGAGATCGCGGCACCCTCCATCCCGGCCCACAAGCCGTCGATGTTCGATACCTCTCCGTAGCCCACCACCACCACGGTCAACTTTAACCCGCCCGTCTCATCCAGTGGCAGCAGCGGTTCGAGCGCCAGCAGCGGATTGCCGGCGGAACGGGCGTCGGGGCAGGTGCCGCGATCCCAGCGTCGGACGAGGCCGGGGCAGGGGGCGTCGTAGATATAGTGTGTGGAGCCCGTTGCCGCCTGGAACGCCACCAGGTTCGAGAAGGTGGAGCGGGTGAGGCCGACGAAGACGCGGGCGCGCCCGGCCGGCTCGGAATCGATCAGGGAGCGCTCGAGCGCGGTCATGCGGTCCAGCTCCGCGGTGGAGACCAGGTCAGACTTCGAGACCATCCAGACGCCGTGCGCGGCCAGCACCTCGGCCCGGATCGCCTCCTTGGGTTCCGGCAGGTCGTTCTCGTCCCATGCCAATAGCATCGGGGCCGCGCCAAGGGTCGTTGCGACCTTGGCCATGATGGCGAGGTAGCCTCGGCCCGGCGGCTCCTGCTCGGGGAACTCCCACCCGCCGGGCTCCCCGGGGTGGGCCGGGCAGGATGGTGATGCCGCGACTGGTTGCAAATGCGCGTAGTGACGGCAGGTCGAACACGGAGCCGATCGCGACCCGTGCCGAGGTCCCGGGCTTGTGGTCCAGCACACAAAGGTCAGGCAGCATCACTGGCCGCCCGGTCGCATGGCCCGCCAGGAACAGCCCGATCAGCGCCCACTTCTGGTTGTTCAGCCTGCCGGGGTTGAACAGATACTGGAACGGGTCCATTGCCGAACCTTCCTAGCCGAGATCCCCGCCATGCTGCAGCCGCCCCCCGCCCAACCCGGTATGTCCGAAGACGAGATCGACACGCCGGCGCTGGTGCTCGACCTCGATGCCTTCGAGCATAACCTCGACCACATGGCGGCCCTGCTCGCGCCGACCGGGGCGAAGCTGCGGGCGCATGCGAAGACGCACAAATCGCCGGTGGTGGCCCACCATCAGCTGCGCCGCGGCGCCGTGGGGCAGTGCGTGCAGAAGGTGGGCGAGGCCGAAATCCTGGCCTGGGGCGGGGTGCCCGATATCTTGATCAGCAACGAGGTGGTGGGCGACCGCAAGCTCGCGCGGTTCGCCGCCCTGTCCGACATTGCGCGGGTGGCGATCTGTGCCGACCACCCGGACCAGGTGGATCGGCTGGCGGCAGCAGCCGAGGCGGCGTCGCGCCGGTTGACGGTGCTGGTGGAGATCGACGTGGGCGCGGCACGGGCGGGGGTGGCGCCCGGTCCGGACGCGGTGGCGTTGGCGCAGCGGATCGCGGCTTCGAAACACCTGATGTTCGGCGGGCTGCAGGCCTATCATGGCAGTGCCCAGCATCGGCGTACCCCGGAGCAGCGGCAGCAGACGATCGCCGCAGCCGTCGACCAGTCCCGCCGCACCGTGGAGCAGCTGCGCCAGCGCGGCCTCGATTGCCCGATCGTGGGGGGCGCCGGGACCGGGACGTTCGAGTTCGAGGCGGCAAGCGGGGTGTATACCGAGATCCAGGCCGGCAGCTACGCCTTCATGGACGCCGACTACGCCCGCAACCAGGGCGGCGCGTCGGCGGGCTTCCGACATGCGCTGTTCGTGCTGTCGACGGTCATGAGCCAGACGCGCGCCGGGCTGGGGGTGCTGGACGCCGGCCACAAGGCGGTGGCGATCGACAGCGGGATGCCCCTGGTGTGGGCGCGTCCGGGGATCGCCTATACCGGCGCGTCGGATGAGCACGGCAAGCTGGAATGGACCGACGGCGCCGGCTGCCGCCTGGGCGAGAAGCTGCGCCTGGTGCCCGGCCATTGCGATCCCACCGTGGACCGCCATGACTGGTATGTCGGCGTGCGCAACGGCCGGGTGGAGTGCCTGTGGCCGGTCGCGGCCCGCGGCGCCCTGTTCTGACCGGATATGATCGAACCGGGCATGCGCGTCACCCACCCCGACCAGCCTGATTGGGGCATCGGCCAGGTGCAGTCCGTCATCGGCCCCCGTGTGACGGTGAACTTCGAGCATCGCGGCAAGGTGCTGATCAACGCAGAGATCGTCGATCTCCGCATCGAGGACGAGTGATGCCAAGGCCCAAAGCCTTGAACCAAACGCCGACACGCCCGACACTAACCCCATGATCGATCCCTTCGGCCGCGCCATCACCTATCTGCGCGTCAGCGTTACCGACCGCTGCGACCTCCGGTGCGTGTATTGCATGGCCGAGGACATGACTTTCCTGCCGAAGCAGGACATCCTGACGCTGGAGGAGTTGGAGACGCTATGCGTCGCCTTCATCGCCCAGGGTGTCCGCAAGCTCCGCATCACCGGGGGTGAGCCGCTGGTGCGCCGCGGCGTCATGACGCTGTTCGAGCGTCTGGGTGAGCGGCTGGGCCACGGACTGGACGAGGTGACGCTGACGACCAACGGCACGCAGCTGGCCAAATACGCGGAACCCCTTGCGCGCGCCGGTGTGCGCCGGGTGAACGTCAGCCTGGACACCCTGGACCCCGCCCGGTTCGAACGGATCACCCGCTGGGGCAAGCTCGATCGCGTGCTGGAGGGAATCGCAGCGGCCAAGGCGGCCGGGCTGCACGTGAAAATCAACGCCGTGGCCCTACGCGGCGAGAACGAGGACGAGATCGGCGACCTGCTGGCCTGGTGCGGCGCGCAGGGGCACGACCTGTGTCTGATCGAGACGATGCCGATGGGCGACATCGGCGGCGACCGCACGGAGCAATACCTGCCACTGTCCTTCGTCCGTGCTCGGCTGCGGCAGCGCTTCACGCTCACGGAAACCGACTTCCAGACCGGCGGCCCGGCCCGGTACTTCGACGTCACCCAGACCGGGACACGCGTGGGCTTCATCACGCCGATGACCCATAACTTCTGCGAAAGCTGCAACCGGGTGCGCCTGACCTGTACTGGCACCCTGTACATGTGCCTGGGCCAGGACGATGCGGCCGACCTGCGCCGCGTGCTGCGCTCCGGCGCCGACCTTCCGGCCGCCATCGCCGAGGCCATCGCCCGCAAGCCGAAGGGCCACGATTTCATTATCGACCGCCGCAGCACCGCGCCCGCCGTAGCCCGGCACATGAGCCTGACCGGAGGGTAGCGCCGTGGCCGGACCGCGCTGCAAGCCTACGGTCATCCTGCCGGATACAAGCCCACTCGTGCATCTCGCAGCCACGTCATGCTGCGTGAGGCGCGCTTGCCGCCGGCCGACCAACAGCGCGCCGAACTGGCGTACGCGAGACGGATCCTAGGCCTGGACTGAGCGGCCTGCCCACCCGGTCAACGTTCCAACCCGCAGCACGACCGGCAGCCGCCCGTCCTGCATCGCCATCCCGCCCAGCGCCATCGGCACCAGCGCAGCACGCAAGAACCGCCGGGCCCGGAGTGCCACGGCGTTCGTCTCGCCCGCGGCGCGCAGATCGGCCAGGAGCGTGGAGGGATCGGCGTAGGACAGCATGATCTCCTCGGCGTCCACGACGGGAAGCTCGAAACCGGCGCGCTGCATCAGCCCGGCCAGGTCGCGTAGCTCCGGGAAGGGCGAGACGCGCGGCGACGCACCGCCGGACAGCGCGGCCTCGGCCTGTGTCAGCGCCGCCCGCAGCGTGGCGAGCGTGCCGAGCACGGGGACGCTCGCCAGCAGCAGCCCGCCGGGGCGGAGCGCCAGGCGAAGCTGGATCAGCGCGCCGGGAAGGTCGTTGATCCAGTGGAGCGCGAGGTTTGCAACGACCAGGTCGAACGCGCCCGGTGCAAAGGGCAGACGTTCCTCGTCGGCGGCCACGCAGGCGCCGCCGTTCACCGCCGCCATGCGCGGCGACAGGTCGCAGGACACGACGCCGATGCCGCGCGCCCGCAGCAGAGGGGCCACCACCCCGCGACCGCCGACGTCCAGCGCCTGGGTGAAGCGGACGGTGGTATCGTCCAGCCGATCCAGCAACCGTTCGGCGGCATTGCGCAACACGTCCTCCACCTGGGTCACCGAGGCGGCGGCGCGGTCGCGGTGCAGGCGCACCGCCCGGCGATCGAAGACTTGTTCCATCCGGCTCACATGACGCTGCAAGCGTGCTTTGACCAGCCGTCCCCGGTGGGATTAGCCTGCTGGCCATAGCCAGGGGAAATTCTGTGAACGCACCCGCCATCGATGCCGCCCGCACCGCCGCCGTCGCCGCCGCCATGGACCGTGTGAAGGCCATCGAGCGCGAGCACGGCGTCACCCGGCCCGCGCTGGACCTGATCAAGGCCGAATTGCTGCAGCTGGCCGCACACGAGCAGTTGTTCCCCGCCGCCGAGTTCCCGCCGCCGCCCGCAGGCGAAAAAGGCAGCAAGCGCTATCTGCTGCAGGAAGACCCGGACGGCCGGTTCGCGATCTATATGCTTGCCCTCAACCCCGGCAATTCCACGAAGGCGCACGACCACACCACGTGGGCCGTGGTGACGGCTGTGGAGGGGAAGGAGCTGAACAAGGTATATCGCCGCATCGATGATGGCACGCAGGAAGGACACGCGCGGCTGGAGCAGGTCCGCGAGGTGATGGTCGAGCCCGGCACCGGGATTGCGCTGATGCCCGAGGACATCCACTCCATCCACACGTCCGGCGTGACCAGCACCCGCCACCTGCATTGCTACGGCCTGGCGCTGGAGCGGCTGGATGAGCGGCTGGGCTACGACACCGACACGGACACGGTCCAACCTTACAACAAGGCCTTCATGACCAAGACCGCCAACCGGTGAACATCAGTCCCGCCACCCTGCGCGACTGGATCGGCGACGGGCAGGAGCTGGCGATCCTGGATGCGCGGGAGGAGGGGGAGTTCGGCACCGGGCACCTGTTTTGGGCGGTGCCGTGCCCGCTGTCCCGCGCCGAGCTGCGCATCCCCGTGCTGTTGCCCAGGCTTGCCACCCGCATCGTGGTCGTCGATGACGGCCGCGGGCTGGCCCAACGCCTGGCCACGCTGCTGGAGGGTATGGGTGCTTCCGTCGTCCATGTCCTGGAGGGCGGCACCGAAGCCTGGGCCGAGGCCGGGTTCGTGCTGTTCACCGGCGTGAATGTGCCGAGCAAGGCCTTCGGCGAGTGGGTGGAGCACCATTACGGTACTGTTTCCGTTGACGCCGTCGACCTGAAGGCATGGATGGACCAGGGCCGCGACATGGTGGTGCTGGACAGCCGGCCGATGGACGAGTTCCACCGAATGTCGATCCCCACCGGCATCAACGTGCCCGGCGGCGAGCTGGCCTATCGGATCGCCGACCTGGTGCCCGACCCGGCGACCACCATCGTCGTGAACTGCGCCGGTCGCACCCGCAGCATCATGGGTGCCGAAAGCCTTCGCCGGGCCGGCGTGCCGAACCCCGTCGTGGCGCTGCGCAACGGTACGATGGGGTGGCAACTCGCCGGCCTCGACGTCGATCGCGGCAAGATCGCGACCTACGCCCAAGGCCGCCCAGGCACCGCCGCACTCGCCCTGGATCGTGCCAGCGCCTTCGCCGAAGCGTCCGGCGTCCGCATCATCGGCCCGCTGGACCTGGTCCGCTTCGAGGCAGACCCCGACCGCACCCTCTACACCCTGGATGTCCGCGACCCCCGCGAGTTTGCCGTCGCCCACCGCCCCGGCAGCCGCAACGCCCCCGGCGGCCAGATGGTCCAGGCCACCGACCAATGGATCGCTGTCCGCAACGCCCGCATCGCCGTCCTCGACGACGACGGCGTCCGCGCCCGGATGTCCGCCGCCTGGCTCCGGCAGATGGGCCACAAGGACGTGTTTGTCGTCGAAGGCGTCCTGGCTGGCGTCCTGGAAGGCGTGGAACCTGCCGACGCTTCTCCAGCAAGGCTCCCTGTCGGCACTGCCCCGCCAGAGGCCGCCGAAGGCGCCCTCGTCATCGATCTCGGCCGCAGCATCGACTTCCGCGCCGGACACATCCCAGGTGCGATATGGGGCCTCCGCACTCGCCTTGCCCACCTGCAGGCCCGCATCGCCGCCGCCGAACGAGTCGTCATCACCTCGCCCGACGGCGTCCTCGCGGCCATGGCCGTCGATGAGGTCAAGGCCATCCGTCGCATGCCCGTGGTGGCCCTGGCTGGCGGCACGGCCGCGTGGACGGCAGCCGGCCGCTTGCTGGCAATTGACCGCACGGACCCCCCCGACGAAGCCTGCGTTGATTTCTATCTGCGCCCCTACGACCGCAATTCCGGCGTGGAAGCGGCCATGCAAGCCTATCTGAGCTGGGAGATCGACCTGGTGCACGAGATTGCACGCGACGGGACCGTTGCCTTCGGCGCCTGAGCTGCTGCGCCGGGGTGGCCGGCTGGTTCTCGACCTGCTGCTGCCGCCGCATTGCGTGACGTGCGACCAGCCTGTCGCTGCGCCGGGCCAGTTCTGTGCGGCGTGTTTCGCGCGCACCAATTTCATCTCTGCGCCATGCTGCACCGCCTGCGGCATTCCGTTCCCGGCCGTGCGGGCGATCCTGGTGTGTGATCCGTGCCTGGCCGACCCGCCGGCCTGGGGGCAGGGCAGGGCAGCCCTGCTGTATGACGACCAGGCGCGGCGATTGATCCTACCGCTGAAGCATGGTGACCGAACCGAACTGGCGCATGCCCTGGCGCCGTTGATGGCGCGGGCCGGGGCGGCGCTGCTGGTGCGGGCGGATCTGCTGGTGCCGGTGCCGCTGCATCGATGGCGGCTGCTGTCGCGGCGCTATAACCAGGCCGCGTTGCTTGCCAGCGCGTTGTCGCGCCTCAGCGGGCGCCCAGCGGTCCTCGACGCGCTGCGGCGCACCCGGGCCACTGTCCCGCTGGGCACGCTGTCGCCGACGCGGCGCCGGGCCGTTCTTGTCGGCGCATTCGCTGCAGCGCCATCCCGGGCCGCGATCCTGACTGATGCGCGCGTGCTGTTGATCGATGACGTGCTTACGACCGGCGCCACTGCGGAGGCCTGCGCGAAGGTCCTGCTGGCCGCCGGCGCGGCCAGCGTCGATATTCTGGCCGCTGCCCGGGTTCCTGACATCCAGCCTGCTTGAGCCGGGATCACGCTCTTCACAACGCACCCCGAAGACGCGATATCTTCGGGCAGGAGAATCCCATGCCGACCATCGAAGTCTATACCCAGCCCTGGTGCCCCTATTGTTCGCGCGCCATCCACCTGTTCGAGCAAAAAGGCGTGCCGTTCCAGGAGATCGAAGCCCCCCACGGCACGCCGGAGCGGGCGGCCGCGATCAGCCGGTCGGGCGGCCTTACCAGTGTTCCGCAGATCTTCATCAACGGGCAGCACATCGGCGGCTGCGACGATCTGCTGGCGCTGGATCGGGCCAACAAACTAGACACTTTGCTGACCGCCTGAATGTTGCCGTTCGGCAACACGCGGGATGCCAACAACGTAAACCGCTGGACGTGACGGGCTGCGACTGGCCAGGTTTAAGGGTGGTCAAGCAGGTGCCGGATTCGCACTGGATGATCAGACCGAGGGCGGCGGAAACAACATGTGGTGTTGATCCTTGCTCAAACCGGACAACATCTAGTAGAGTGGTGCCATGCCAGACATATTTGCAGGAGACCACGACGTGCTCGACGCTGTGCAGATGCAGGGCCGCCATCAGGTTCGCGTAGACCGCACCCGCGACTCGTTGTTGACCGATTTCGGCCGGGCCACGCTGAACGACCGCTACCTCATGCCCGGAGAATCCTACCAAGACCTGTTCGCCCGGGTCGCCAGCTACTACGGCGACGACGCCGCTCACGCACAGAGGATCTACGACTACATCAGCCAGATGTGGTTCATGCCGGCCACCCCCGTGCTGTCCAACGGCGGCACGCAGCGTGGTCTGCCGATCTCGTGCTTCCTGAACGAGGCGTCCGACAGCCTGGAGGGCATCGTCGGGCTGTGGAACGAGAACGTTTGGTTGGCGTCTAAGGGAGGCGGCATCGGGTCGTATTGGGGCAATCTGCGCTCCATCGGCGAGAACGTCGGCAAGAACGGCAAGACGTCGGGCGTCATCCCCTTCATCCGGGTCATGGACAGCCTGACCTTGGCCATCAGCCAGGGCTCGCTGCGCCGCGGTTCCGCCGCGTGCTACCTGCCGATCTCGCATCCCGAATGCGAGGAGTTCATCGAGATGCGGCGTCCCACCGGCGGCGATCCCAACCGCAAGGCGTTGAACCTGCACCACGGGCTCCTGCTGAGCGACTCGTTCATGCGCGCTGTCGAAGCCGACGAGGAATGGGCGTTCCGCTCGCCCAAGGACAACGAAGTCATCCGCAAGGTCTCGGCCCGCAATCTGTGGATCCGTATCCTGACGGCCCGGATCGAAACCGGGGAACCCTACATCGTCTTCTCCGACCACGTGAACAATGCCCGGCCCGAGCACCAGAAGCTCGCGGGGCTCGAGGTCAAGACGAGCAACCTGTGCAGCGAGATTACGCTGCCGACGGGTATCGACCAGCATGGCGAGCAGCGTACCGCGGTCTGCTGCTTGTCGTCGCTTAACCTGGAGACGTGGTTCGACTGGAAAGACCATCCGTTGTTGATCGAGGATGTGATGCGCTTCCTCGACAACGTGCTCCAGGATTTCATCGATCGCGCACCGGCGGGCATGGAGCGCGCGAAGTATTCCGCGATGCGCGAGCGCTCCGTGGGGCTGGGCGTGATGGGCTTCCACAGCTTCCTCCAGTCGCAGAACGTGCCTTGGGAGGGTGTGGTCGCGAAGGTGTGGAACAAGCGCATGTTCAAGCACATCCGCGGCCAGGCCGACCAAGCGAGCCGGATGTTGGCCGAGGAACGGGGCGCCTGCCCGGATGCCGCGGAATACGGCATCATGGAGCGGTTCTCCAACAAGATGGCGATCGCGCCGACCGCGAGCATCAGCATCATCGCCGGCAGCACGAGTCCGGGGATCGAGCCGATCGCGGCCAACGTGTTCCTGCAGAAGACGCTGTCCGGCAGCTTCACCGTCCGCAACCGCCATCTGCAGCGGCTTCTCGTTGCCAAGGGCATGGACACGGACCTCATCTGGTCCGGCATAACGCTGAACAAGGGCAGCGTGCAGCACCTGGACTTCCTGACCGAACAGGAAAAAGCGGTCTATCGCACCGCCTTTGAGTTGGATCAGCGCTGGATCATCGAGCATGCCGCCGACCGCACGCCGTACATCTGCCAGAGCCAGTCGGTGAACCTGTTCGTTCCGGCCGATGTGCACAAGCGCGACCTGCACCAGATCCACATGATGGCGTGGAAGAAAGGCCTGAAGTCGCTGTATTACTGCCGCAGCCTGTCGATCCAGCGGGCGGACAACGTCAGCGAAAAGGTCGTCCGGCCGTCCGAGCTGATGGGCCTGCCGCTGACGGCGCTGGCGTCGGAAACGATGCCCGCGGTGCCGGCCGTCAACAATTACGAGGAATGCCTGGCCTGCCAGTAGGGCGAGGCCGCCTTGCGATAACGGGTTTCACCAGCCTGGTAGGGTTGGTGAAACCCACAACCCTACCGGCTGGTAGCCGAATCTTACGCCCTCAATACCCCTTTGCGAAATCGAACTGGTTGGGCATCCGTTCACCAGCCTGGAATGCCCGCAGGTTATCGAAGAAAATATCCAACGACCGCGGATTATACGTCTCGGGATCATCGGCCGAGACATGCGGCGTCATAAGCAGGTTCGGCGTCGACCACAGCCTGTGCCCGGCCGGCACCGGCTCGGGTGTGAACACGTCCAGCACCGCGCCGCCCAGATGGCCAGAGTCGAGCGCGTCCATCACCGCGTCCTGATCCACCAGACCACCACGGCCGATGTTCACCAAGCCTGCACCCCGCGGCAGCATCGCGATCCGCTCGCGGCTCAGCAGGCCCTTCGTCTCCGGCGTCAGCGGCGGCGCCATGAACAGCATCGCGGCGTCGTGCAGCACACTTTCCAGACCATCCATCCCGACGACAGCGTCGCAGGCCGGATGCGGCGCGGCCGTATGGCGCACCCCGGTCACCCGCATCCCGAACGCCTTGGCGTGAACCGCTGTGCTGCCGCCCAGTGCGCCGAGTCCCACCACCACGACATGCCGCCCGGCCAGCACCGAGCCATGCAGCGCCGACCAGCGTTGCTCCCGCTGCGCCGTGATCAGGGCCGGGATGCGGCTGCCGAGCATCAGCAGCGCCATCAGCCCGTATTCGCCCGCCTTCGCACCATGCGTGCCGCGGTTGTTCAGGATCGGCACCCCGGCCGGCAACCAGTCGAACGGCGCCAGCTTCTCGAGCCCGGCGGACGTGCAATAGACCATCTTCAGCGTCGGCGCCTGGAACGGCACCAGGCTGGCCAGCGCCGCCGTCTGCGAGATCAGCACCTCCACCACGGGGGCTGCCGTGGCGAACGCCTCCTCGGTATCGCCGTAGCTCATGTCGTGCCCTGCCGACACGTCGGGCGCACGGGCCGCCGCGGCTGCCCATACCTCCGGGGTCAGCGGGAAGTTCTGCTGGCTGCGATGGCTTTGCAAATGGATGCGCATGGGATCTCGATCCTTCAGGACAAGGCGAACAGCAGCACCGCCGCCGCCTGGGCCACATTCAAGCTTTGTACCGCGCCGGACCCGGCGATCCGCACCTGGCGCCGGCATGTCGCGATCGCCGCCTCGCTCAGGCCACGCTCCTCGTTGCCCAGCACCAAGGCCACGGGTCGGTCCTTCGGCACCGTCTGCACCGGCACGGCGTCGGGCGACAACGTGGCCGCGACGGTCCGGTAATGCCGGTCCATGGCCAACAGGGCGCTGCGCAGGCTCGTGGTCCGATACAGATCGAGGTGCTCCATCGCCCCCTCCGCCACACGATAGGCCGCATCGGAGGGCATCGCCTGCAGCGGCGTCTCGTGCAGCAGCAGCGCACCGGCGCCGAAGAACGCGGCGCTGCGGGCGATGGCGCCCAGGTTGTGCGGGTTGCCCACGCCGTCGAGCACGACCATCAACTTGTGCTTCGGGATATCCTGCCAATCCAGCATCGGCACCGTGCGCGGCAGCGTCAGCGCGCAGATGCCGCCATGGTGTATGGTGCCGGCCGCCCGCTGCATCTCGTCGTCGGGAAGCAGGCGATACGGCCGGCGGGCCTGCGCGAGCATCGCGCACAGCGGCCCGGCCATCTCCTTCATGGAGTCGGTGTAATAGAGGCGGTTCACGTCGCCGGGTCGGCGCGCGAACAGGGCAGTGACGGCGTTCGCGCCGCATATCCGGTCATCGGGCATGGTGTCCCCTTCCAGCGTGGCGCGCCGCCTGTCAACCTGCGGTCATGCTGCCAAGCCTGATCCCTACCTTGTTCCGGGACGATCGCTTCGTGATCCTGGACAAGCCCGCGGGCCTGCCGGTGCATGCCGGGCCACGCGGCGGGACCAGCGTAGAGGACTGGTTCCCGGCGCTGTCCCGCCGCCGCAGCGGGCCCTGGCTCGCGCACCGGCTCGATGCCGATACCGCCGGTTGCCTTGTCGTTGCCCTGAGACGGACGGCACTGCACGCCGCACAGGCAGCCTTCGCCACCGGCACGGCGCGCAAGGAGTACTGGGCGGTGGTGCGGGGCCAGCCGGAGGGCGATACCGGCGTGATCGAGGGAAAGCTCCTGAAGCAAACGACGCGGGCCGGGTGGCGCATGCTCGTCGATCCCGCCGGCCAGGCTGCGGCAACCGAGTGGCGCGTGCTGGGGCGCGGTGAAGGCATTGCTTGGCTGTCGCTGCACCCCCGGACCGGACGCACCCACCAGGTTCGCGTCCATTGCGCTGCCCTGGGTTGCCCGCTTCTGGGTGATCCCGTGTACGGCGATGGGGAGGGGCCGCTGCATCTGCTCGCCCGGGCGATCGCATTGCCACTCGTTCCGCCCCTTGAGGCCACCGCGGAGCCGCCGCCCCATATGCGCGCGGCGCTGGCGGCCTGCGGCTGGTCGGCTTCATCGATCCTGGGTCGTTGATCCCCTGGCCGCAGTCACGACGTTGCGGCCAGCGGCCTTCGCCCGATACAGCGCCTCGTCGGCGCGTTTCAGGGCCAAATTTGGATCCGTCAATTCTTGCTTGTATCCAGGTAAGCCATGCACTGCGAGGGCGGTAACCGAACCGGCACCTGGTCCCCCTCGGCATGACGCGGCGCAGTGCCCATCTCGACCGCCTCGATCCGGGTGCCGAGCACGTCCAGCGTGTAAGCCGTCTGCACGCCCTGGTAGTGCGCCGTCAGCACCCGGCCGGGAACACCAGGCTGATCCTCGATCTCCGGGCCGCCCAGCACGACGTTCTCAGGACGGATCATCACCGAGATCGCGGCACCGGGGCCGCCTGTTCCCTTGGGGCCGAACAGCCGGGCCCGGATCATCTGCCCGGTCGCCGCCTCGATCGTGGCGAGCCCAGCGGATTGTCCGCGGAGAAGGCCCTTTATCCGGTTCGACGCGCCCGTGAACTCGGCTACGAACGGGTCGCTGGGTGCGTTGTACAGATCGGTCGCCGAGCTAAGCTGCAGCAGCTTGCCGTCGCGCATCACGCCGATGCGGTCACCCAGCACCACCGCCTCCGCCTGGTCGTGCGTCACATACAGGGCAGTCAGCCCCGCGGCCTTCACGATCCGCCGCAGGTCGTCGCGCAGCCGTAGGCGCAACTGCGCATCGAGGTTTGACAGCGGTTCGTCCAGCAGCAGCAGGCGGGGCTGGTAGACCATGCTGCGCGCCAGGGCGACACGCTGCATCTGCCCGCCCGACAGAGCCGTGACGGGCCGGTCGACATAGGCGGACAGCGACACCAGCGCCAGCGCCTCGGCAACCATGCGGTGCTGCCTGGCGCGGTCGAAGCCGCGATTCTTCAACGGATAAGCCACGTTCTGGCGCACCGTCATGTGCGGCCATACAGCGTACGACTGGAACACCATGCCGAAGTTGCGATGCCGCGGTGGCACGAGGATCCCCTGGGCAGGGGCGGAGATCACCTCGCCGCCGATGCGGATGATACCTCCGGTCGGGTGCTCCAGCCCGGCGACGCAGCGCAGGGTCGTGGTCTTGCCGCAGCCCGAGGGCCCCAGCAGCACCACGATCTCCCCGGCCTCGATGGTGAAGCTCACGCCATCCACCGCCGGCCGGCCGGTGCCGAAATCCTTGGCGAGATGCTCGACCTGGAGCTCTGCCGACATCTATTGGCCCCGGTTCACTGACGATACCCGTAGATCTTGTTCCATTCCTCGGTCCAGCCGTCGCGCATGGTCTCGAAGTCCTTGTTGTCAGGCAGCCAGATCTTGCTCGTCTTCGGGTCGTACCCGGCCAACGTCACGGGTGGCGTCTTCAACGAGGTGAGGTTGCCCTGCTCCTTCATCGTGAACGACTGCCCCTCGACCGACAGGCACCAGTCCAGGAACAGCCTCGCCGCGTTCTGACGCACCGAGGCCTTCGGGATCCCGCAGGCATAGGGTACGACGGGAATGCCCTCGCTGGGGAACACCAGCTCCACCGGCGCGCCGTCCTTCTGCTTCGGGAAGATCACGTTGCGGATGAGTGGTGCCATCTGCACCTCGCCGCGGATCACGGCGTCGGCGGCGGGTGCGCTCGAGGGATACAGTGTCGGCTTGGTGGCGGCCTGCTTCGTCCAGTAGTCCTCGCCCAGCATCTGGCGCTCGAACAGGATGCGGGTCCATGTCGTGCCGCCGGAAGGTGCGATCACCTGGCCGATCGTGCCGGGCGGCCAGGCCTTCGCGTCGGTCAGGTCCATCCACGTCTTGGGCGGCGCCTTCACCAGCTCCGTGTTGTAGGCCAGGCACCACACCGGCGTGATCCGCGGCCAGAACTTGTCCGAGATGCGGCTGCGCGGCAGGTAGTCGTCCGCATTCGGCGGTGCGTAGTCGATGAACACGTCGGCGATCGACTTCATCAGCCCGCGGTCGCTATGGTCGACGATGTCGGCAACCAGCTTGCCCGCCGCCGCCTCGGTGCGCACCCGGGTGATCAGCTGGCCGCCCGACGCGCGCATGATTTCGATCTTCACGAACGGGAACCGCTTGTTGAACGCGGCGGCCGTCTCCTGCTCCACCTCCGTGAAGCTCGCCGTGTACATCACGACGCGACCCTCCTTTTTCGCAGCGTCCACCAGCGTTCCGGCCGGGTCGTATCCCGCGGCGCGGGCGGCGGTTGCGGCAAGGGTGGCAGCGCCCGCAAGCGCCAGGCGGCGAGTGATCATGGCGTTCTCCTGGTTTCTTGATGATTTCAGCCGGAGCGCCCGACGGCACCCGGAGAGGCGTTGCGCGATATCAGGTGTCCCAGCCCGATGACGCCGCCCAGCAGCAGCATCTGGATCAGGCTGTAGGCGGCGGTGATGCTCATGTTGCCGCCCTCGTAGTAGTTGAGCAACTGCACAGACATCACCATCGAGCCAGACGAATACAGAAACAGCGACGACCCCAGCTCCCGCGTGCTGAGGATGAACAGCAGCGTCATCGCGGCGACCACGCCGGGCCGGGCGAGCGGCAGGACGATGGTGCGGATGGTGGAGGGCAGGGACCGGCCGCACAGGAAGGCGGCTTCCTCCAGCTCCTTGTGGATCTGCATCAGGCTGGTGCTCAGCGCCTTCACGGTGTCGGGAATGAACCGCGCGACGAAGGCCAGCGCCAGGATCCAGATGGTGCCATACAGCCCCCCAGGCAGTCCGATCCAGGCCCAAAGATAGGCGACACCGATCACCAGGCCGGGGATCGCCACCGGGATGGTCGCCACCACATCCACGAGTCGCCGCCCCGGCACGCGGGTGCGCACGACCGTGTAGCCGATCGCGAAGCTGAGGGCGCCGCCGACGACCGCGGTGACCAGGCCTACCTCCAGCGTGTTGATCAGCGCCTGCGTGGTCTGCGGGTTGGACAACAGCCGGTCGAAATGGATCAAGCTATACTGACTCAGGTCGAACAGGCTGGCCAAGTCGCGCACGAACAGGAACTTCCTGAATGCAGCGACGGTCAGCGCCAGGCATGGCAGGATGACCACGATCACCAGGTAGACCAGAGCGAGCCCCAGCGTCAGCCAGCGCCACGGTCCGAGGCGCAACGGCCGCGGCCGGAACGCCTTGCCGGCGACGGTGGTGAAGTTGCGGTTCGCCAGCACCCGGTTCTGCGCCCAAACCAACGCGCCCGTGACGATCATCAGCAGCACCGCGACGGCCGCCGCCGTGCTGTACAGCGGCGGCGACCAGGCCGTCAGCGTGTAGATGTAGGTCGTCAGCACCGGGATCTTCGCAGGCGTGCCCAGTACGGCCGGGATGCCGTAGATGCCCAGCATCACGATGAAGCTCAACAGCATGCCGCTGACGATCGCGGGCAGGATCAGGGGAAACGTTACAGTGAGCAGCGTGCGCAGCGTGCTGGCTCCGGACATCTCGGCCGCCTCTTCCAGCGAGGGGTCCATGTTCTTCAGCGCCGAGGCCGTGAACATGTAGACGTAGGGCGCATAATACATGCCGAACACGAAGATGATTCCCGACATCGAATAGAGGTCGATACGGAACGACAGCCCGGTCTTGGCGGCGAAGATGTTGATCAGGCCCGTCTTCGGCGAGCCCAGGATGGCCCAGGCGACGCCCCCCACCAGCGGCGGCACGAAAAGCGGTAGCATCCCGGTGGCTGCGATCAGCCCCTTGCACGGCGTGTCCGTTCGCACGACGATCCAGGCGAAGGCCAGGCCCACCAGCACGGCCAGCGCGGTTCCGCCGGCGCAGGCGACAAGGGAGTTGACCAGGGCCGCCAGCACATTCTCATTGCCCAGCACCGCTGTGAAATGCTTCAGGCTGACGTCGGCCCAGCGATACCCGTCGACAACCGGGTCGCCGCCGGTCAGTGCACCGAGCAGCAGCATCGCGACGGGATAGATCACCAGAAATCCCAGCACGGCGAGCAAGCCGGCGCTCCATAGCCAGGCCGCAACCAGGACAGGACGTGGCCTTGTGGCAGCGGCAGGCCTGTACGCCAGATCGGCCGCTTGCGTATCCATGCCGTTCCCCCAAGGACGAGCGGGTGATTTTGAAACCCGTCCAGGAATACGTAACATCCGCGCCGGTGTTGATCCAGCGGCCATCCCGCTGGACGGAGCCTACATGACAACGAGTGTCATAGTTGGTTTCGTGACGGTCGTTTTACCAACCGCCTGCGACGCACCTCATCAAAACGCAGGTTGTTGTAACACTATCGTGAGAACAAATACATTTCGTGTTGGTTAATGAATGAGGCGAAGTCAGTGGACGTCTTAATCGAGTGATTGTGCAGCGCACTAGGATAAGTAGCTGTCTAAAAAATAGCTACTTTCTTGTGATACTCTGCTTCAATTCTCAATAGGTCACAATGATAATATTTTCAGAAGACGTTCACTTTTGTATCGCCGAGAGTTATCTCAGGACTCCCGACGCCTCGTCTACCCACAGTCCGTGATGCGGAACTGCTGAGATGACCATGTGGCTCGTGAGGGCCGGCCGGGCAGGCGAGAAGGAGCAGGCGGCGTTGCTCAACGACGCGGCGCTGATCGGCTGGGAGGAGCTGCCCGATCTCGCCGGCTGCACCGATCGGGACGAACTCCTGGGCCTGTTGCGTGAGACCTACCCGACCGAGCGCGTCAAAACCCTGGCAAGCTGGCAAAACCAGATCTGGCCGATCCGTGAGACCATGCAGGTCGGCGATCTCGTGGCACTCCCGCTCAAGGCCCGGCCTGTCATCGCGTTCGGCGTCATCGCCGGCGGCTATGCCTACCGGACCGATCTTCCAGGTCCCCCGCAGCACGCCCGGCCGGTTCGATGGTTGGCCCAGATACCCCGCAGCGAATTCGACCCAGACATGCTGTTTTCTTTCGGAGCCTTCATGACCGTATGTCGCATCGGCCGCAACGACGCGGAATGCCGCGCCCGTGCGCTGCTGGATCAGGGCGACTGGCCCGCCGCGACGGCCAAGCCGCCTTCGCTGCGGCCGTCCGAACTGTCCAATCTCCGCCCCACCACGCACCGGGGTGCGAGCCCGGTCCCGCTGACGCTCGCCCAGCTCGAACAGCATTCCGCAAGCATGATCCGCGAACGCATCGCGCAGCGGTTCAAGGGCCACGAACTTTCCCGCCTGGTCGCGGCCCTGCTGGAGGTGCAGGGATACAAGGTCCGCGTCTCGCCGCCCGGCATCGATGGCGGCGTGGACATCCTGGCGGGCTCTGGGCCGCTCGGTTTCGACGCGCCGCGGCTGGTGGTGCAGGTGAAGTCGCAGGACACCAAGGTGGACGTGCGCGTGCTGCGCGAGTTGTCCGGCGTCATGACCCGGTTCCAGGCCGATCATGGTCTGCTGGTTGGGTGGGGCGGGTTCAACCAAGCCGTCCGCGCCGAGGCTGCGACCGACTATTTCCGCGTGCGCCTGTGGGAGGCTGACGATATCGTCCATGGCATCGAGGAGCACTACGCCCGCCTTCCGGAAGATATCCGGTCCGAGATACCGCTGAAGCAGGTCTGGACGCTGGCGCCCCTGGCCGAGGCGGGCGCCGCCGCGCGGGGACATGCCAGCGCTGCGTAAGAACAGTGCTGCATAAGGTTGGCGCAACTGCTCTAGCCGTGATGCCCCGGGCTTGCTACGCGTGCGCGGCCACGCTGCCCCAAATTCGGAGACTTCCATGCCCAACAGCCGCACCGTCGAGCTCGACGCCAACGAAGTGGCGCTCGTCGTCGGCGAGGAGGACGGGTCGATGACCGTCCGCGTCGTCCCCGCCACCGACCTGCCCGAGGGCGCGACCGAGATCCCCGAGCCCTACGAGATCGCGGTCGCCCTGGCCATGCGCCTGCTCAACGACCCCGACTTCCACGACGACGTGCTGGAATGGTACGAAAGCCAGGATGACGGCGAGGACGACGAGGACGAGGATGAAGAGGAGACGGTCGAGGATGAGGACGAGCCCCAAAAGAAGTGAAGTACGTCTCCACCCGGGGGCAGGCGCCCGTCCGTGATTTCGCGGGCGTGCTGCTGGCCGGGCTTGCCGAGGATGGCGGGCTGTATGTCCCCGAAAGCTGGCCGCATTTCTCGCCTGCCGACCTGCGCGCGCTGCGCGGCCTGCCCTATGCGGAGCTTGCGGCCCGCGTCCTGCAGCCGTTCGTCGGCGGATCGATCGCGTTCGATGACCTTCTGGCCATGTGCCGTGGCGCCTATGCCGGGTTCACGCATCCCGCGGTGGCGCCGCTGGTGCAGCTCGATACGCAGCTCTGGTCGCTCGAGCTGTTCCATGGCCCCACCTTGGCGTTCAAGGACATGGCGATGCAGCTCCTTGGCCGGCTGTTCGACCATGTGCTGACCCGCGAGGGTCGCCGCGTTACCATTGTCGGCGCCACCTCCGGCGACACCGGCTCCGCCGCCATCGAGGCCTGTCGCGACCGCCCCCAGGTCGACGTTGTAATCCTGCATCCCCACGGCCGTACCAGCGAGGTGCAGCGCCGCCAGATGACGACGGTGCTGAGTCCCAACATCGCCAACATCGCGATCGACGGCACCTTCGACGACTGCCAGGACCTGGTCAAAGCGATGTTCGCGGATGCGCCCTTCCGCGAGTCGATGCACCTGTCGGCCGTCAACTCCATCAACTGGGCCCGCGTCGCCGCCCAGATCCCCTACTACGTCGCCGCCGCCGTCGCCCTCGGCAGTCCGGAGCGCGAGGTCGCGTTCAGCGTGCCAACCGGCAATTTCGGCAACGTGCTGGCCGCCTGGGCCGCCCGCCGCATGGGCGTGCCCATCGCCCGGCTGATCGTCGGCGCCAACCGCAACGACATCCTCGCCCGCTTCCTCGACCGCAACGACATGAGCATCCAGGGCGTCGAGCCCAGCATGTCGCCCAGCATGGACATCCAGGTCAGCAGCAATTTCGAGCGCCTCCTGTTCGAGATGCTCGACCGCGATCCCGCAGCGACCACGGCGACGATGCAGCGATTCCGCACGACCGGCGCCATGGGCGTGCCCGACGCCGCCTGGCACCGTGCCCGCACCCTGTTCCAGGGCTTCCGCCTCGACGATGCCGGCACGCTCGCCGAAATCCGCCGCCTGCACGCCGCCGGCTACCTCGCAGACCCGCATACCGCCATCGGTATCGCCGCCGCACGCGCCCATCCGTGCCTGCACGTGCCGATAATCGCCGTCGCCACCGCCGACCCCGCCAAGTTCCCCGACGCCATGCTGGCCGCGACCGGACAGATCCCCCCTCTGCCGCCGCACCTAGCCACCCTATATGAGCGCGAGGAACGCTTCACGCGCGCACCCAACGACCTCGACGCCGTCGAGGCCCAGGTGCGCGCCTTCACGTTGAGGAACGCTGCATGACTGAACACATGGGGGACGCCGTCCGCCTGACCCGGCTGCCTTCCGGCCTTCTGGTCGTCACCGAGACCATGGACCGCGTCGAGACCGTCAGCTTCGGCGCCTACGTCGCCAGCGGCACCCGCAACGAGACCGAGGCCGAGAACGGCGCCTCCCACTTTCTCGAACACATGGCGTTCAAGGGCACGGAGCGCCGCACGGCCGCGCAGATCGCCGAGGAGATCGAGAACGTCGGCGGCCACATCAACGCCTACACTGCCCGCGAGCAGACCGCCTATTACGTCAAGCTGCTCAAGGAAGACCTTGCGCTCGGTGCCGATATCATTGGTGACATCCTGACCCACAGCGCGTTTGCGCCCGAGGAGTTGGAGCGCGAGCGAGGCGTGATCCTGCAGGAGATCGGCCAGGCCAACGACACGCCCGACGACATCATCTTCGACCATTTCCAATCCACCGCGTACCCCGATCAGCCGATGGGCCGTCCCACGCTGGGGTCCGAAGACGGCATCAAGGCCATGCAGCGCAGCGCGCTGGTGGGCTACATGAAGACCCACTACGCCGCCCAGAACGTGGTCGTGGCCGCCGCCGGAAACCTGCAGCACGACACGGTCGTGGACTTGGTAAAGGCGCACTTTGCCGATCTCCCCAACGAGGCGCCGCCCGCCAGCACGCCGGGCCGCTACACTGGCGGCGAATACCGCGAGGCCCGGGACCTCGACCAGGTGCATGTCGTGCTCGGCTTTCCCAGCGTTCCCTACGGCGATCGCGACTACTACCCGGCCCTGCTTCTCAGCACCCTGCTCGGCGGGGGTATGTCGTCGCGGCTGTTCCAGGAAATCCGGGAGAAGCGCGGCCTCGTCTATTCCATCTACTCCTTTACCGCGCCCTTCATGGACAGCGGACTGTTCGGCATCTACGCCGGCACCGGCGAGGACGAGGCCAAGGAGTTGGTCCCCGTCACCCTGCAGGAACTCCGCCTGGTGCAGGACCAGGTGGGCGCCGACGAACTGCACCGCGCCCGCGCCCAGGTTAAGGCGAGTCTGCTGATGTCGTTGGAAAGCACCGGTAGCCGCTGCGAACAGTTGGCCCGGCAGATGCAGGTCTTCGGCCGCCTGATCCCCACCGCCGAAACCGTCGCCAAGCTGAACGCCGTCACCATCGAGGACGTGCAGCGCGCCGCCCGCCGCATCTTCCGCGCTGCCCCAACCCTCGCGGCCCTCGGGCCCGCCGACAACATCCCGACCCTGACTTCCATCATCGACAAGCTGGCTGCATGAGCATCCAGCTGATGCAGGACCTGGTGGCGCGCGCCCGCGCTGCCGGGGCCGACGCGGCAGACGCCGTCATGGTGGCCGGCACGTCGCTCAGTGTGCAGCGCCGCCTGGGCCGCACCGAGCAACTCGAACGCTCCGAGAACCGCGACCTGGGGTTGCGCGTCTTCGTGGGCAACCGGTCGGCCATCGTCTCCTCCACAACCGTCGACCCGGCCGGCTTCGCCGCCTTGGCCGAGCGTGCCGTCGCCATGGCCCGCATCGTGCCGGAGGACCCCTATGCCGGCCTTGCTGCCGAAGCCCACGCCGCCACCGTCGCCCTCGACATGGACGACGCGCAGGAGCCCGACGCCGCATCCCTCATCGCCCGCGCCAGTGCGGCGGAGGAGGCCGCATTGGCCATCCCGGGCATCACCAATTCCGAGGGTGCGGAGGCCGGCTATGGCCGCACCCAGATCGTGCTCGTCACCTCGGCCGGCTTCGCAGGCACTTACGCGCGCACCAGCCACTCCGTCTCGGCCACCGCGCTGGCCGGCGAGGGCACGTCCATGCAGCGCGACTACGACTATTCCAGCACGGTTCACCTGGTCGATCTCGAGGACGCCGCCACGATCGGCCGCGTTGCCGCAGAGAAGGCGCTGGCCCGCATGAACCCAACCCGGCCACGCACTGCGAAGCTGCCGGTCGTCTATGACCCACGCGTCTCCAGCAGCCTGCTCGGCCATCTGATGTCCGCGGTGAATGGCGCCGCCATTGTCCGCGGCACCAGCTTCCTGAAGGACAAGCTCGGCCAACGCATCTTCGCGCCCGGCACCGTGGTGCGCGACGACCCCCGCCGGCCACGGGGCCTGCGCAGCCGCCCCTTCGACGGCGAGGGCGTGCCGACCGCCGCACGCAACATCATCGAGGACGGTGTCCTGACCACCTGGCTGCTCGACAGCCGCAGCGCCCGCCAACTGGGCATGACGACGACCGGCCATGCCGCCCGCGGCACCGGCGGTCCGCCGAGCCCGGCGTCCAGCAACCTCTGGCTTCAAGCTGGCGACCACACCCCGGCCGAGCTTATGGCCGACATCAAGGAAGGCCTCTATATCACTGAAATGATGGGATCTGCGATCAATGGCCTCACCGGCGACTATAGCCGTGGAGCGACCGGGTTCATGATTCGCAACGGCGCTCTGGCCGAGCCAGTGGCCGAGATCACCGTGGCCGGCAATCTGCTCGACATGTTCCTCGCCATGGTGCCGGCCAACGATCTGCGGTTCCGCCGCGGCACCGACGCGCCAACGGTCCGGATCGACGGCATGACGTTAGCCGGCGCGTGATCCTTGGGTTGGAGGCTACCGCGTAGTCGCGGAGTATTACCGTTGATGATGTGACCGATGTCACAACGGCTCATATGCTGCACCCGCTTACATCTCGCTTTTCGTAATGACAGGAGAGCGGAATGTAGAAAATGTTCCGGCGTGCCTTGCTCGTGGCGCTCCTGTTTTCACAGTCGCCCGCGCAGCATCTCGTGCGATCCGGATCGGCTGTAACTCCGCCCTGAGCGAAGCGCGGGCGGTGTCGGGTTGCCCAATCATGACCGGCGCCTTGATCGCCACCGAGCAGATCAACGACCAGGGCGGCTTATTGGGCCGCCCGATTGAGATCGTGTCTGCCAATGCCCATGCAGATCCTGCCACTGCGGCCGATTGGGTGACGACGCTCAGCCAGCAGCGCGTCAACCTTCTGTTCGGCTGCGTGACCCAGCGATCTGGCGTTGGCCTTCGCCTCGCAACTGCAGCCCTCGAACGAAGTCATGATCACCTGTTCGGCCCAGATAGAGAAGCTCACTCACGAGGCCTCCGTCCCCAACATGTTCCGCGTGACCGATCACGCCTACATGGCGCAACTATGTCCAAGCCCGGCTGGAAGGCGTGATGGAAGCGGCTTCTCTCGAAGGCATTGCACCTCCCGTGATCGAACGGCCGGTCCTGGCACGCTTCGGTGAAACCGAGTTCGATACCCAGATTGCAGCATTGCAGGCGCATTAGCCCGAGGGTCTTTTCATAGCTGTCTAGGGTGACGACGCCATCGACTTCTACCGCCAGGCCGCGCGCTCGGGGCCGCTCGCCGGGCCGAAGGTGCTGGCGGATCCGGTCAACGAGTTCCTGATTCCGCAGACGCTCGGCTACGACACACATAGGCAACCTCTGGCTTGCCATGGGCTGGTACAACGGCGGCTACCAATCGCTGGCGATGGGCAACCGCCTCTATAAAGAGCAACCCCGTCGGACGGGCAACGCGATGCCCCTTGGATTCCTGAATGCTGGGCATTCGGCCGTGTGTGTCCACGCTGCAGCTATCGCAAAGACACGCTCATTGGAAACCGTTGCCATGCTGTCTCAGTTGCCGGGTTTGCGATTCGATACTGCAAAAGGATCAGCGACCTTCAGCCGAGAAGATCATCAGGCGCTGTGCGACCTCAATTTCATCCGCATTCGATCATCACGCGACGCCAAGTCGATGAACATTAACTCCGGGGACCGCCAGGACAACGAGGTGACCTAGTTCGTCAATATAGACGGCGGCACGATGTTTGAACCGCCCACTCCCGGTCAAACGCTCGCTTATCGCTTCCTACAGTAGGTAGGCACCCTCTCTCCGCGCGAGAGAGGGGGCTTTCCCGACCGTTTACGCCGCGATCGCAGCACTTGCCTGACGGCGCTCGGCAATCTGCGTCTTCATCGACTTCTGCAGCTTCTCGAAGGCACGCACCTCGATCTGTCGCACACGCTCGCGAGAGATGTTGTACTGCTGGCTCAAGTCTTCGAGCGTGGTCGGATTGTCCTTCAAGCGGCGCTCGATAAGAATGTGACGTTCCCGCTCGTTCAGCGTCTTCAAGGCCCCATTCAGCAACGCCTTGCGACCAGACATTTCTTGCTGGTCCGCCAGCACTGTCTCCTGGCTTTCGCCGTCATCGACCAGCCAATCCTGCCACTCGCCCTCGCTGTCGGCGCGGACAGGGGCATTCAGGCTGTTATCCGGTGCGGCCAGGCGGCGGTTCATCGACACCACGTCCTGTTCCGGCACGTCCAGCATGCGTGCGATCTTCGCAACCTGTTCCGGCTGCAGATCGCCGTCTTCGATCGCCTGCATCTGACCCTTCAGCCGGCGCAAATTGAAAAACAGCTTCTTCTGGGCGGCCGTCGTGCCCATCTTCACCAGAGACCAGCTATGCAGGATGTATTCCTGAATGGCAGCACGGATCCACCACATCGCATAGGTCGCAAGGCGGAACCCGCGATCCGGATCGAAACGCTTCACCGCCTGCATCATGCCGACGTTGCCTTCGCTGATCAGCTCACCAACCGGCAGACCATAGCCGCGGTAGCCCATCGCGATCTTTGCCACCAGGCGAAGATGCGACGTGACCAGTTTATGGGCGGCCGCCTGGTCCTCGCTGTCACGCCACCGACGGCTCAGCGCCAGCTCCTCATCGGGCGCCAGCATCGGGAACTTGCGTATTTCTTGCAGATACCGAGAAAGATTGCCCTCGGGGGCTACATTTACGATCGCAGCAGCCATAGATAAGGCCCTCATATTCGTCCGTGTCTACGGAATCTCCCACTGCATACGACCAATGGGAGCAGTCAGTTTCGGCGAACCAGACTTTAGGCGCGGGATTGTCCATCACGTCCCAGAGACCGCCCCGAAGCGACGGTGAACTGGACTGGACACCGGTCCCGCACGCCCGCGGTCCCGATAGGCCAGTTTAATACAGGACTACACAGGTCCTGTCAAGATTCTGTCGGAACACTCACGGTTGCATGCCGTCGAGTGCGCTCAACAGAGCGGCCATGTCAGGGGGCATCGGAGTTTCGAACAACATGTTTTCGTGCGTCCTAGGATGGGTGAACCCAAGCCGGGCGGCGTGAAGCGCTTGGCGTGGGAAGTCGAGAAGCAAATTCCTAACGTCAGCCTCGAGATGCTTCGCCACAGCCGGGATACGGCGCAGATAGGCGGGATCACCCACCAACGGATGACCGATGTGAGCAAGATGCACGCGGATTTGATGCGTGCGGCCAGTGGCGAGCTTCAGCGCCACCAGACTCGCGGCCGGCATCCAGGCCTTCTGGGTGGCATAATGCGTCAGCGCCGACTTGCCGCCGCCCGCCACGACCGCCATCCGTTTGCGCTCGCGCGGGTCCCGCCCGATCGCCCCCTCGATCTCGCCGGCAGCAGGGGAGGGGACCCCCCAGGCCAAAGCGATGTAGCGGCGGTCGATATTTCGGGCCGCAAAGCCCGCCGACAGCGCAGTCAAAGCCGGTTCTGTCTTGGCCACCACCATGACGCCCGACGTATCCTTGTCCAGCCGATGCACGATGCCCGGCCGCTTCTCGCCCCCGATTCCCGGCAGGCTGTCGCCGCAATGCGCCAGCAGCGCATTCACCAGCGTTCCATCCTCGTTGCCGGGCGCTGGATGCACCACCAGCCCGGCGGGCTTGTCGAGGACGATCAGGTCCCGATCCTCATACAGGATGGTGAACGCGATGGCCTGTGGCAGCGGCCGCGCACTCACAGGCGTAGGCGGCTGCAGAGTATACAACGCGCCGGGGCGAACCGGCTCGGAGGGGTCGCGCAGAGGTATGCCATCCCGTAACACCGCGCCCAGCGTGATGAGGGACTTGACGCGGGTCCGCGACATGACGCCGATGTCGCGCTCCAGGGCCATCATCACGATGCAGTCCGCGAGATACCGGTCGGCGCGCTTTCCCGCCGCCTCCGGCCCGGCCACCAGCTGGATAGGCGCCGGTGGTTCAATCAAAGGGAGAATGATGTGCTGGCCTTGAAAGCCTTGGTAATCGGCATGGGCGTCCTGATTGTCGCGGGCGTCGCCTTGATCGGCGTGACGCTGGTCAGCCGAATGTCGCCCTCCGCGGGACAGATTGCCAGCCTTCTGCTCGATGAACCCCAAGGCACCCACATCGCAAGCGCCGCAGTGGCCCCGGATCGGCTGGCACTCACGCTCCAGGGCGGCGGTGCCGATCGCGTCGTGCTGATTGACACTAAATCCGGCCGTGTCATGGGCCAGATCGGCCTACGGCCCTGATGGCGCACAAGAAGCCCCATCTGCCGGAGAAGACCTGCCCGGCATGCCAGCGCACCTTCACCTGGCGCCGGAAATGGGCGGCCAATTGGGAGGAGGTCCGCTTCTGCTCCGATGCCTGCCGCACCGGCAAGCGCGCCGCTGCCCGCGGAAAAATCGGTAAAGGGGCTTGATGTCGCGCCCTCAACCGCTTAGTCACCGGGCTCCGGCAGCACACTAGGCTTGCTCCGGAAAAAGCATCGCGACGCTTTTGCCACGACGTCCCGTTCGTCTAGAGGCCTAGGACACCGCCCTCTCACGGCGGTAACACGAGTTCGAATCTCGTACGGGGCACCAAATAAACCAACGGGTTAGAGGCTTCTTTGCGCCTCCCCG
>JAYVEG010000176.1:0-12093 GCA_043748985.1 Rhodospirillales bacterium | reverse complement strand
GGGACAGCTCGCAAGGCGCGACCAACATCGCGTCTTATGGCGGCCTGCCGACCTCGGCGACGGTGGCGGTGCCCTTGTCGGGGATCAACGGCACGGTGACGCTGGCGGCGGGCCAGGGGAACACGGTCAACGCGAGTGCGGTGGGCACGAGCGTCAATCTCAGCCCGCAGGGCTTCTTCTTCGCCAATGCGACAACGCTCTATGTGGCCGATAGCGGGTTCCCGAAGCTCGGCGGCCTGGGCGACGGCGGGTTGCAGAAGTGGGTGTCGAGCGGTGGCACCTGGAAGCTGGCCTATACGCTGTCGACCGGGCTGAACATGGTTCCCGACACCGCGACGTCCGGGGTGACAGGCCTGTACGGGCTGACCGGCGTGGTGAATGGCGGGACCGTGTCGCTGTACGCGACGACCTCGACGGCCGGTGAACTGGACCAGTCGTTGCTGGTGAGCGTGACCGACACGCTGGCGGCAACGTCTCTGCCGACAAGCGAGAGCTTCACGACGCTGATGGCCGCGACATCCGGGACGATCATCCGCGGGGTGTCCTTCGCGCCGACCGCCTCGACCGCGGCGCCGACGAACGTGACTGTCATGAGCGGTGCGACCTCGAGCGGGCTTTCGGTGGGGAGCGGGAGCACCCTGACGGTGGCGTCCGGTGGTGTGGCGACTGCGGCGACGGTTCTGTCGGGCGGGGCAGCCACGATCAGCGGGACCGAAACTGGCGGTTTCGTGGCGCATGGGGCGAGCCAGACGGTCCTGGGGAGCGTCACGGGCGACCAGGTGGACGGGGTGCAGCTCGTCAGTGCCGCGACGGCGGTCGTGAGCAACGAGGCCGTCAACAATGGCGGGTCGGTCAACCTTTTCCTGAAGGGCACGATCGCCAACAACCTGATCGTCTCGACGGGCGGGTCGCTGAACATCAGCGGCAACGCAACGGCGAACGGCACGGTCGTGAACGGCGGTGCGGTCGTGCTGCAGTCGCCGAAGGCGGTGCTGAGCGGCGGCTTCACCTTCGCCGGGCCGGGCCTGCTGCAGGCGACGGCGGTGACGAGCAGCGGGTTCGGTGATCTCGCGGTCATCTCGGGCTTCGGGACCGGCGATCTGGTGGATGTGACGGTGATCTCCAGCGGGGCGACGCTGACCACGGCGCTGGTCGGCGGGAATACGGTTGCAACGATCAGCGGCACCAGCGGCACGACGGCGCTGACGCAGTCGTTCATCTTCTCGGGGGCTGTCGCCTCGAACCTCACCTTGCAGGCCGACACGACGACGGGGGTGCAGATCGCGTTCGTGCCGCCGCCGACGACGAATGTGACGGTGTCGAGCGGAGCGACCTCCACCGGGTTGACGGTGACGAGCGGCAGCACGCTGACAGTGAACGGCGGCGGATCGGTGATCAGCGCCACAGTGCTGTCGGGCGGCATCGAAGTCATGGGCGGGGTCGAGACGGGAACGGTGATCTCGGCGCTCGGCAACGAGGCGGTTTCGGGCACGGCGACCGGCGACCGGGTCTATGGGACGCAGCTGGTGAGTGCGTCGACCGCAGTGATCAACAACGAGACCGTGTTCAACGGGGGCGCGATCAACGTGTTCCTGAAGGGGGCAGCGGCAAACGGCATCGTCGTGTCCAGCGGGGGTTCGCTGAACCTGAGCGGCAACGTGTCGGCGACGAACACCACGCTGGCCGGTGGGGCCACGGTGTCGCTGCAGTCGCCGAAGACGGTGCTGGCAGGCGGGGTGATCGAGCAGGGGACGGGCAACACGATCCTGGTGACGGGTCTCACGAGCGCCGGGTTCGGCGACTCCGGCGTGATCTCGGGCTTCGTGGCGGGTGATACCGTCGATGTCACCGGGTTCGGGGTCGGCGCAACGCTGACGTCCGCACTCGTCAGCGGTAACACGGTGCTGACCGTCTCGAGCGGAACGACGGCGACGCAGAACACCCAGAGCTACGTGTTCGCCGGCGGGTATGCCAGCGGCTTCTTCACGCTGACGCCGGATACCGGGACCGGGGTGCAGATCAATGCGGTCGGCACGGCCTGTTATTGCCCGGGCACGCTGATCGCGACGCCCGCAGGCGAGGCTGCGGTCGAGAAGCTGGCGATCGGGGACCTGGTCGTGACGGCCTCGGGCGCGGCCCGGTCCATCAAGTGGATCGGTCGCCGGTCCTATGCGGGGCGGTTCGCGCGGGGGCAGACGCAGATCCTGCCGATCAGGATCTCGGCCGGCGCGTTGGCCGACGGGGTGCCGCGGCGGGACCTGGTTGTGTCGCCGCTGCATGCGATGTTCATCAACGGCGTGCTCATTCCCGCAGGCGCACTCATCAACGGCGTTTCCGTGGTGCAGCTGCCGGCCGGCGAGCGGATCGACTACGTCCATGTGGAGCTGGACACCCATGACGTGATCCTGGCAGAGGGAGCGCCGTCGGAGACGTTCGTGGATGACGAAAGCCGGGGGATGTTCCATAACGCCGCCGAGTACGCGTCGATGTATCCGGACGCGGTGCGGGTTGCAGCGCGGTATTGTGCGCCTCGGGTAGAAGAGGGTGCGATCCTGGAATCGGTGCGGGCACGCTTGGCGGCGCGGGTGCGGCAGGCGGATCAAGGGATCGGGCGTCGTTGGGCATAGGGACAGGGAACTTAGGGCATAAAGACGAGACCGTAGGCGTAACGGCGGGCACGCCGGCGGCGGCGGTCAAGTCGCGCGGCTTCGTGGACCTGGTAAGCCGGGCGCGGATCGCGGGTTGGGCGACAGGGCCCGACCCGGCCCGGCCGGCGGTGGTCTTGATCTACGACAACGGGGACCAGGTCGCTCGGGTGGTGGCGAACGCCTATCGGGCGGACCTGGAAACGGCCGGAATCGGGCGCGGACGGCATGCCTTCGATCATTACCTGACGCCGGCGCTGCCGTCGCTCGTGTCGCATGCGATCCGGGTGGTGGTGGAGGCGGACGGGACGGAACTGGGTCGGTCGCCCGCGGTGATCGAGGCGTCCGGCGGATTCGGGCCGGAGGCGGAGGCGGCGGTGGCGCGGGCCATCGCGGCGCTGGCGGCGCCGTCGGAGCGCGCCCGGGCTCTGGCGTTCCTGGGCGCGCAGGCGGAGGTGCTGCTGCACGCGCAGGCAGATGACGCGTCGCAGCGGGTGGAGCGGGCGGCGTACCAGCGGCTGGTGCGTCGGCTGGGGCCGGCAAGCGATGGGATCAAGGGCCCCGGAACGCGGGCACTGGTGATCGACACGCGCGTCCCGGTAGAGGGGCGCGACGCCGGGTCGCAGGCGGTGCTGTCCCACATGCGCTCGCTGAAGCGCCTCGGGCACGCGGTAAGCCTGGTGGCAGCGGACGAAATGGATATCGTCGACGGCCCGGATGGAACCGCGCTGTGCCATGCCCCCTGGTACGCCTCGGTGGAAGAAGTGTTGCAGCGGCAGGCCGGGTGCTTTGACGTCGTCTACCTGCACCGGGCTATGATCGCCGCGAACTATCTGAACCTGGTGCGGCGGCATCAGCCACGGGCGCGGATTCTATACAGCGTGGCCGACCTGCATCACGTGCGCATGGAGCGGCAGGCCGCAGCCGAGGAAAGGCCGGAGTTGGTGGGCGCAAGCCGCGTGATGCGGCTGCTGGAGTGCACGGCGGCGTGGTCGGCGGATGCGGTGCTGAGCCATTCGGCGTTCGAAGTGGAGTTGTTGCGGCGGGCGGTGCCGCAGGCACGCTGCTACCTGGCGCCGTGGGCCCTGCCGGTGCGCGCCGGGAAGGCAGGGTTTGCAGCACGCTCCGGCGTGGCGTTCATCGGCGGGTTCGGCCATGAGCCGAACCTGGATGCGGCGTATTGGCTGCTGGACGAGGTGATGCCGCTGGTCTGGGCCTCGGCACCCGAAATCGCGCTGCACCTGGTGGGAAGCGACCTGCCGGCGGTGCTGCAGGCCCGCGCCTCGAACGAGGGCGCCTCGAACGAGGGCGCCTTGAACGAGGGCGCCTTGAACGAGAGCAAAGCGCAACGGGTAGTGGTGCGGGGGCATGTGGCCGACCTGGCGGGCGAGGTGCTGGGCCGGGTTCGCCTGACGGTCGCGCCGCTGCGGTTCGGGGCGGGGGTCAAGGGAAAGGTGCTGGAGAGTCTGGCGGCGGGGGTGCCGTGCGTGATGAGCGCGATCGCGGCAGAGGGCATGCTGCTGCCGCCGGCATTGCAGGCGCTGGTGGGCGCGGATGCGGCGGCGATCGCGGCGCTGATCGTGGCCCTGCATGGGGATGGACGGGCGCATGGACGGGCGGCGAAGGCGGGGATCGCGTTGATGCGGGCCGCATTCTCGGAAGCGGCCGTGGATGCCGCGCTGGGGGCGGCGATCGAGGGTCGGGTCGTTTGACCTGCGATCTCGAGCGGTTCGTGGCAGCGCAGGCGCCGGTATACGAGGCAGTCCTGACGGAACTGCGGGCCGGCCGAAAGCGGAGCCACTGGATCTGGTTCGTCTTCCCGCAGATCGCAGGGCTGGGCACGAGCGCGATGTCGCAGCGCTACGCGATCCGGTCCCGAGACGAGGCGGAGGCATACCTGGCGCATCCGGTGCTGGGGCCACGGCTGGTCGGATGCACGCAGCTCGTGCTGCGGACGGCAGGGTCGGCGCATGACGTCTTCGGGGACCCGGATACGGCGAAGGTCCGGTCGTGCATGACGCTTTTCGCCGCTGTGGCGGGGGAGGGGAGCGTGTTTGCGACCGCCTTGGGCCGCTTCTTTGGTGGGGTGGGCGACGGCGAGACGTTGCGCCGGATCTGATCAGCGGGCCACGCCGGTTTCGGCGAACGCCCAGCCTTTCCGAAGGCAGACGGCTTCCCCCTCGATCAGGGGGCGACCTCGGCGTCGTGCTGCCCGGTCGCTGCCAGGGCCTTTGCAATGAAGCCGCTGGACTTCATTTCGGCTATGAAGGATTGCAGGGCCGCCACCGCTTCGGCCGGCCGGGTGTTGGGCGTGCCCATGGTCTGTTCGATGGACATGAAGCGGCCTGGGATCATGCGATGGCCCGGGTTGGCGGCGACGAGCGCCGCCAACGGCTGCTTGACGCCCGCGAGGACGGGGACGGCACCAGAGATGAGCGCGTCCCCGGCGGCCTGGTTGTTGTCATAGCGGGACAGCACCGCATGCTTCAGCGCGCGCGTGAGATACAGGTCGTAGGCGCTGCCGCGGACGACGCCGATGGACACGTTGGCGGCGTCGACGCTCTCGACGGTGGTGAAGGGGGCAGCATCGGGCACGGCATAACCGCCTTCGATGAGGACATAGGGATCGGTGAACGCAATGCCCTTGCCGCGCACCGGGTCCTTGGCGAGGAAGCAGATGTCCCAGGGTTCAAGACCAGGGGCGCCGCTGGGCAGGGCGTCGGTGACCTTGCCGGCCTGGTCGTAGGCAACGATGGCCAACGGCACGCCGAGGCGGCTGGCGAGTTCGGTGGCGAGCGCGACGGAGACGCCCTGGGGGGTGCCGTCCGGAGCGCGTTGGGCAAGGACCGGATTGCCGAAGTTGATGGCAGCGCGGAGCGGGCCGGTCGGGGCGAGGATCTTCGCTTGGCTGGTCATCGGGGGTGCCTTGGGTTGGGCGTGTGCCGGGGTGGCCAGCATGGCGAGGGGGGCGGCGATCAGGGCGCGGCGGGTGGGAGATGGGCTGGTTGTTGGGCCCTCACCCGACCCGCTCTCAAAGGACGAGGGCGAAGGCTTCTTGCTCTGGTTCATAATCCTGCCTTCTGAAGGTTGAGGATGGCGCGGGCGCAGGACTGGGCGCGGGGCACCAGACTGGCGATGTCCAGCCATTCCTCAGCGGTATGGGCCTTGCCGCCGACCGGGCCGACCGCGCAGATCGTAGGCGCGCCGACGGCCGCGGTGAAGCCGCTGTCGGCACAGCCTCCGGCGAACTCGCCTTCGACATGCAGGCCGCTTTGGGCGGCGGCATCGACGTAGATCTCGAACAGGCGGCGGGCGGCGGGGGATTGCGTGAGCGGGGCGAATTCGCCCTTGATGACAAGCTCCGCACGGGTGCCGGGAACGTGGCTGTGGGCGACGATCCCAGCGATCCGCGCCATGATGTCGTCGCGGTCGCCGGGATCAACGTAGCGGAGGTCGATCTGGCCTTCTGCGCTGGGGGCGACGGTGTTGACGGACTGGCCGCCGGAAACCAGGCCGACGTTCAGCGTGATGCCGCGGTCAAGGTCCGTCAGGGCGTGGATCTCGGTGATCTTGCGGGCCAGCTCCTCGATGGCGCTGATGCCCTCGGAGAAGTTGCCGCCGGAATGGGCCGCCTTGCCGGTGATGCGCATCAGCATGAAGACGCCGCCCTTCCGGCCTGTGACCACGTTGCCCGTGGGGCGGCCGGGTTCGCTGTTGAAGACGACCCGGGCGTGGCGGGCCTCGGCCTCGATCACCGGGCGCCCTTCGGGGCTGCCGATCTCCTCGTCGCCGGTGAACAGGCCGACAAGGGGGGCGGGGCTCCCGCCGAACTTGGCGAAGGCGGCGAGGACGAAGCAGTTCATGACGAGCCCGGCCTTCATGTCGGCAACCCCGGGACCATAGGCGCGGCCGTCGCTGACGATGAACGGGCGTTGGGCGACCTCGCCCTTGGGGAAGACGGTATCGCGATGGCCCATCAGCAGGATGTTCTTGCCCGCATTGCCAGAGGAACCGGACGGTTCCTCGAACGGGACCCGGGCGCGCAGGCAATCGCCGTGGGCGGATTGCGGCAGCCGGTCGACTTCGATGCCCTGCGCGCTGAGAAAGCGCACGGCGACGGCGCCGACGGCGTCGATGCCGGGTTTGTCGTAGCTGCCGCTGTCGATGTCGACCATCTGGCGGAGAAGGTCGAGCATCGCGTCGTGCTGGGTCGAGAGCCATGCGGTGATGGCAGATTCCGGGGTGTTCGCGTTCATGGGTTGGTCCTTTCGTTAGGAACCCTCACCCCGGCCCTCTCCCGCAAGCGAAAGAGGCGGAAGGGCGCGCTCGATGGTTCTGGCGGCTTTCAATACCAGGTCGTCGCGGTAGATGGCGGCGGCGAGCTGGATGCTGGTGGGAAGGTTGTGGGCGCCGAGGCCCATCGGAAGACTGATGGCGGGCTGGCGCGTGAGGTTGAATGCGAAGGTCCACGGCGCCCAGTGGTTCAGGAGGCTGTGGACCGGCTCGATGGTGGGCGAGTCGGCCAGGGGCGGCGGCCCCGGGACGGTCGGGCACAGGACCAGGTCGTAGGTCTGGTGGAGCTTTGCCATGGCGTGGGCGGCCTGGACCTGCTGGGCGGCCGCCCGCATGACAGTGGTGCCAGAGGGCTCCGGCAGCGCGGCCAGGTCCACGAGGCCGGCGTCGAGCAACGGACGTTGCGCGTCCGGGGTGTTGGCCACGACCAGGCGAAGGGCGGTGCTCCAGAGCTGGGCAAAAAGGTGGCCGGTGTCGGGAAGGCCAGGGTCCACCTCCTCCAGGTGGGCGCCGGCGTCGGACAGGATCCGGGCGGCGTGTTCCACCGCGGCAATGCCCTGGGCGTCGACCGGGGCGTCGAAGCCCGGGTTCTTCAGGACAGCGATGCGCAGGCCTTCGACGCCATCCTCGATCCCGTGCAGCCAGGAGTGCGGTTTGGCGCGCGGATGCGTGCTGCGCGACGGCAGGCAGAACGGGTCGCGCCAGTCATGGACGGCCATGGCGCCGAACATCAGCGCAGTGTCGCGCACCGTGCGCGCCATCGGCCCGGCGCAGGCGACGGTGGCGAAGGCGCCGAGCGGCCATTGCGGAATGCGCCCGAAACTGGGCTTCAGGCCAATGACCCCGCACCAGGCAGCGGGGATGCGTACGCTGCCGCCGGCATCCGTGCCCACGTGCAGCGGCCCGAACCCGGCGGCCGCAGCAGCCCCCGCGCCCGACGAGGAGCCGCCGGTGGTGTAGGCAGGGTTGCGGGGGTTGCGGGTGATGCCGTGCAGCGGGCAGTCGCCAGGCGATTTCCAGCCGAACTCGGTGGTGGTCGTCTTGCCGATGATGACGGCGCCCGCGTTCTTCAGGCCGGTAACGAGGGGCGCGTCGTGGAGGGCGGGGGTCGTGGCGGTCGTGCGGCTGCCGCGGCGGGTCGGATGCCCGGCGAGATCGACGAGGTCTTTCACGGTGGCGGGAACGCCGTCGAGGGCGCCGATGGGGCGGCCGGCGTGCCAGCGGTGCGCGCTGTCATGGGCCGCCGCCAGCGCGCGGGGGTCCAGCAGGGCAAAGGCATTGAGGGCAGGGTTGAGCCGGGCGATGCGCTCGGTGACGGCCTGGAGCGCGTCGACAGGGGTGGCGGCGCCAGTGCGGTAGAGGGCGAGGAGATCCTCGGCGGAAAGGGTAGCGAGGTCGGTCAAATGCGGGGTGTCCTGTGCGGTTCCTGCCAGCCCATGGTGGCGCCGGGCTCGAGGTCGACGCTGGGCAGGTAGGGCTTGATGTCGATGAGGGGCGTGTTGTCGCGGCAGTCGAGGTTGCGGACGTGCAGGCAGCCATCCTCGATGCCGTGCAATGAGACGACGCTGAGGCCGATGGGGTTGGGCCGAACCGGGGTCCGGGTCGCGAAGACGCCGTGCGGCTGGTTGTCGAACCTGGGGCTGATGGACAGCAGCGGAGGCTGCGGGCCGAGCCAGTAGAGCAGGATGAGGTGGCTGAAGGTTTCCAGGTCCTTCAGGCCCGCGTGGAACGCCGGGTCGATCTCGGCGGTGCAGTCGGGCGGAGGCTGAAGCTTTCGGCCGTTGCGGGGGCAATCGGCCAGAGTGGGGAAGGGGGTTCTCAAACGGCCTATGAACGTCAGGGTTGGCGCCAAACCCTCATGCCGGCCCTCTCCCGCGGGCGGGAGAGGGCGCAGGCCTGTCATGCCTGGGCGACTGCGGCCGACCAGGGCGACATGACGTCGGTGATGCCGGTGCGGATGCCGTCCTTGATCTGGATCAGGTTGGGGCAGGCGAAGTTGACCGGGACCGTCCCGTGCTCGACCTCCTCCACAGGGCCCTGCGCACAGAGGGCCGCCATGACGTCGGGGGCCAGGCGTTGGTCGGCGTGGACGGTGTCGGGGTCGCTCACGTCGATGCGGGGGTGATGGGCGGCGGCAACGGGGTCCATGCCGAAGGCGGCGGTGAAGGCGACCATCTGGAGGACCGCGGCCAGGATGCGGCGGCCGCCGGATGCGCCGCCGGCGATCACGGGGCTGTCGTCATCGCGCAGGATGACAGGGAGCATGTTCGTCAGCGGCCGCTTGCCGGGCGCGACGCTGTTGGGCTGTCCGGGACGCGGATCGAACCACATGACGCCGTTGTTCATCAGGACGCCGGAACCGGGAGCGACAAGGCGGCTGCCCATGGACGACAGCAGGGTCGTTGTCATGGCGACCATCGTGCCGTCGGCATCGCAGGTGGTCAGGTGGGTGGTGCAGCTTTCGGCGGCCTGCGGCTCCGCATCGCCCAGGCCTTCGAGGCGTTCCTGGTAGGCAGTGCGCAGCGCGGTCGCCAGGGCGGCGAACCACGCCGCGTCAGGGGTTGTGGGCCAGTGGGGGATAAGCTCCAACGCGCGCGCCATGGTGGGCGCGGCCGTGAGGCCGCCGGGCAGCTGCAGGGTGCGGCCGGCGAAGGTGATCTCCAGCGGGTCGGTGATGCGCGCCTCGCATTGGCGCAGGTCGTCCGCATCCAGCACCGCGCCCAGGGATTTCGCATCCGCGGCAAGGCTGCGGGCGATGTCGCCCTCGTAGAAATCGCGCAGCCCGGCATGGGCAAGGGCCTCCAGCGTGTCGGGAAGCTTGCCGAGGCGGAAGTAGCCGGGACGCCCCTGGTAAGGGGCGACGGGGGGAAGCCCGTTCGGCAGGTAGATCGCGGCGCTGCTCGGGTAGTTGCGGAGGATGGATGCCGAGTTGGCAATCTTCAGCGTGGTGAACCAGTCCTGCGGCAGGCCGCGCTTCGCAAGCGCGATGGCGGGGCCCATCAATTCGGATAGGGGCATGCGACCGAAGCGGCCGTGCATGTGGGCATACCCCGCCAGGGCAGACGGGATGGCCCAGGAGAGCGGACCGTGGACGTTGGCATCGCCCTCGACCTCGGGCCAGGCGAACAGGTCCTGGGCGATGCGGCCGGTCAGCTTGAACAAATGAGGATGCAGGTGGGCCGGCGCGCGGGGTCCGAAGTCGACCACCTCGGCGCGTGGCTGCCCGGCGCGATGCACCATGGCGAAGCCGATCCCGCCCAGGCCGCTGTTCCAGGGCTCGACCGCAGCCAGCGCAAGGGCGGTTGCAACGGCGGCATCGACAGCATTGCCGCCCGCGTCGAGCACTGCGACTCCGGCCAGGGCCGCGTCGCGGGATTGGCTGGCGACCATGCCGCGGCGGCCGGTGGCGCCGGGCTTCGTGACCTGCCAGTGCTGGGTGAGGTGCTCTGGCAGGGCGTGGGGCATGGTGGTTCTCCCGGGTGTGAAACCATGGTAGCCCCCGAAATTGCTGGGGACCAGATGGGGCGCCGAGCAACTTTTGCGCGAGCGGGCCGTTGGCGACAATCATGCGCAGTCGGCATGACACTAAAGTGTCGCTGGACAGACATCGGCTTGTGGCTTCTGCCGTGCTTCACCAACGGGAAAACGAGGTTTTTCGCGCATGTCCCTCTCCTCCACACTCGACCGGCCCCGGATCAGCTTCGTGGTCCCCGCCTACAACGAGGAGGCGCTGCTGCCCGAGTGCCTGCGGGCGATCAAGGCGGAAATCGACCGCGTCGGGTGCGACGCGGAGGTGCTGGTCGTCAACAACGCAAGCACCGACCGGACCGTGGAGGTGGCGGAGAAAGTACCGGGCGTGGTCGTGGTGCATGAGCCGGTGAAGGGCCTGGTCTCGGCACGGCGGGCCGGGTTCGAGGCGGCGCGGGGGGTGCTGATCGCAAATATCGACGCCGACACGCAGATCGGACTGGGTTGGCTGGATCGCGTGCTGGAGTCCTTCGCCGCCGACCCCAAGCTGGTCGCGCTGAGCGGGCCATACGACTACTTCGATGTGCCGTTCCGCATCAGGGCGGCAGCCCGGATGTTTTACGTGATGGGGTTCTGCACCTACGCCTTCAACAAGCATGTGCTGGGGGTCGGCGCGATGGTCCAGGGCGGGAACTTCGTGGTCCTGCGGGACGCGCTGGTGAAGGCCGGCGGCTTCAGCGACACGTTCGAGTTCTATGGAGAGGACACCGACATCGCCCGGCGGATGAATGCCGTGGGCAACGTCATGTTCACATGGAAGCTGATGACCCGTTCGTCGGGCCGGCGCCTGACGGGGGATGGGGTCGTGATGACGGGGCTGCGATACGGCACCAACTACCTCTGGGCGACATTCTTCCGCAAGCCCTTCACAAACGCGTGGAATGACTATCGGTAGTAGCAAGGATATGCGGCGGGTCGCACCCGCCGCACATCGTCTCAGGTCATCTTGACGGCGACATGGGTCCTGTAGGCGGTTCGGCCGCATAGCCTGTCGTACCAGGCCCGCAGGTGCGGATGCTCAGGTTTTTCGATGCCCTCGAAGCTGAACCAGCGGTGCAGGTGCGGGCCAATGGCTATATCGGCAGGTGTAAAATCGTTGCCGGCAACATAGGGGTGCCGGGCAAGGATCACGTCCAACATGCCATAAAGCCGTCCCAGCTTGACGGCGGCGGCATCGATGGCGGCCCAGTCCTGCTGATCGGCGGGCGTGCGGACCAGGCCCCAGAAGACGACTGTCATGGGCGGCCCAAGGGTCGTCTGCAACCAGTCCATCCAGCGGTCGATGTTCGCGCGGGCGTGCAGGTCCTCGGGCCACAGCGGCGTCCCCGCGCCATGGCTCGCGGCCAAATAGCGGCAGATGGCGTTGCTTTCCCAAAGGACGAAGTCGTCCTCGACCAGGGTGGGCACCACCGCGTTGGGATTCATGGCCAGGTATTCGGGATCGGTGGTCTTGCCGAACGCGCCGCCATACTCCTCGCGATGATAGGGAAGGCCCAACTCCTCCAGAAGCCAGATCACTTTCATCACGTTGCTGGAATTGGCCCGGCCCAGAAGTCGGCGCATCTCGTTTCCCCGTTGTACCCGCACACCCTATGGCGATTGCGGCGGCCCGGAAAGCTTGCCATAT
>JAYVEG010000175.1:0-30294 GCA_043748985.1 Rhodospirillales bacterium | reverse complement strand
CCGATGCGCGAGGCGGATCTTCTTGGCGCTATCGACGCCGTGCGTGGTGGCACCGACCGGCCCTTTGCCGTCAACCTGCCGCTGTATCGCAAGGGGGTGAGGAGATCATGGCTGCGCTGGTCGCCCGGCGCATTCCGGTGCTGATCGCCTCCCAGGGGGGGCCCAAGCGCTATCTGGCGGCGTTTCGGGCCGCGGGCACTCTTTGTTTGCATGTTGTCGCGAGCGTCGAGCATGCGGAGAAAGCGGCCGCCGCGGGCGTCGATGGTCTGGTCGTCGTGGGGGGCGAGGCTGGGGGGCATCCGCCTGCCGCGCTGGTTTCCACGTTGGTGATGCTCCGCGCCGTTGCGCGCGCCCTTCCGGGGGTGCCGCTGATTGCCTCGGGCGGGTTTGCGGATGGGGCCGGGTTGGCCGCTGCGCTGGCGCTTGGCGCGGGTGCGGCGCAGTTCGGCACGCGGTTCCTTGCGACGCCCGAGGCCGGCGTGCATCCGGCCTACAAGGCGGCGGTCGTCGCGGCCGGTGCCGAGGACACCCGCACCGTCGGAGTGGGGTTAGGCATGATCCGCACGTTGAGCAATCCGTTTGCCGAGCGGATGGCTGCGCTGGAGCGTGCGGGGGCGCCGGAGGCGGAGCGGCAGCCGGTTTTTGCGCATGCGACGCTGAAGGCCGCGGCGTTCGATGGGGACGTGCTGGAGGGCAAGCTGGAAGCCGGGCAGTCCGCCGGGCTGATCGATGCGGTCGAACCTGCGGCGGCGCTGGTTCGCCGGATTGCGGCGGACTATGCGGCGGTGGTGGCGGGGCTGCCTTTGCCCGTTTGCGAGGCGTGATCCGGGCCGTGGTTTTTTCAGGGGGCTGATCAGGGGATCTCTCGCCGCCCAGGAGTCTTGATGAAGGACGGGGAGCTTCCGATCGGACGAAGCGGTCTGAACGGAGATCGCCTAATCCCTGCGGACGGCTTGCGCCAGTTCGGTTGCCAGGTCGGGCTGGGCTGTCACGAAGCGGACCATTTCGTCGCGTGCCGCGAGCAGTTCCGTCTGGGAGCGCGGCGTTGCCGGGCGCCAGCTGATCGCCATTACGACGGGGGCTGCGGCGCCGCCGACCAGGCTGTTTCGCGCGAGGCGCACGCGTTGCATCAGGCCGCCGGTCGCCGGCCGGCCGTCCACCCAGGCGGCGCTGCCGAGGACCAGTGGGGGCACGTGGATCATGGTCGTTTGCCAGCCGGGTGCCTCGGGGATGCCGGCGCTGACGGATTCCTCTGCATCGACCGGGCCTGCGAGCGTCCGTCGGGCCTCGGCCAGGACGTCACCCGTGCTGCGCGCCGGTAGCGCCTGGACGGCGATGGTCCAGAGGCGGTCGCCACAGGTCATGGTCCACACTGCACGATCGGGCCCAGCGGCCTGGCCGCCGGGCGCCTTCGCTTCCAGGGTGCAGCCGGGGGGCGTCACCAGCACCGGGACGTGCGACAGCAGCGCCGCGGGTGCGTTGCGGTCGAGTGCCAGCGCCATCCCGGGGCCGACCGCCGCCACCACGACGCAGAGAAGCGCGGCCAGCGCCGCTGCGCGGCCTCGGCCGCCCGGACCGGTTGCAGACGGCACGGCGGGATCTGGTGGCAGCGGCTCGCGGAAGGGCAGACCCGCCATGACCAGCAGCAGGGTGACGGCCGAGAAGAAGAACCAGCCGTATATCAGGTGGTCCGCTGCGGCCGCCTCCGCGCTGCCGAGGATATTGCCCAGCACGACGATGCCCAGGGCGCGGAAGCCGTTCGCGATGATGGGCACGATGATCGAGGCCGCGATGAACCCGGCGCGGCGGCCGGGGCTGTTGTAGTTCAGGAGCGCGAAGAACACGCCGAAGGCGACGGATGCGATCAGGAAGCGCAGCCCGGCGCAGGCCTCCGCCACGAAGAAGGTGCCGCCGGCGATCTCGATCGTCAGGTCGGTCACGTAATGCGAGATACCGAGGATATTGAGGCCGGTATCGATGAACCAGGCTGTGAAGCCCTGGAGCGGCCCGGTCAGGAAGGCGCCGAAGGGCACCAGGAACCCGAGATACAGCAGTGGCCCCAGCAACGCGCGGAACAGCCGCCACCCGAGCACCGACAGGATCAACACCTCCAGCACGGCGATGGCGACGAGTTGCCGCCCTTCCATGATGCCCAGGCGTTCCGCCACCAACCAGGCGGCCGCCAGCGGCAGGCCAAGGACGGCAAAGACCGGCGCGGGTGCCGGCACCAGGCCCCGGAGGGTGGCGCGCCGGTCCCATGCGAGGTAGACGGCGATGGGCAACACCAGGAAGCAATGGCCGTATGCCGTGCTTTCGTACCAGACCCGTACCGCGGCGCGGCATTCCGGCCAGAACACGGCGATCAGCGCCAAGACCCCGACGGCCAGCGCCGCCAGGGCCGGGATGATGGCGGCGCGCGGGCGGGCCAGGGTGACTATCGCACTCATGTCACGACCATATCACAATTTGGCGGAGGCGGCTGCAAGGATGTCGTCCAGCGGGGCCAGGGTGGCCGACCAGGCGTAATCGTGCTCCATGCAGGCGCGCGCCGCGGCTCCGAGTGCGGCGTGGTGCCCTTCGAGCACGCTCAGTATGGCGTCGATGGTCGCGGCGGGGCCATCGGCCACCAGCAGGTCCCGACCTGGTGTCGCGCGCACGCCCTCGAAGGCCTGCGGCGAGGCGACCACGGGGCGGGCCATCGCCATCGCCTCCAGCACCTTGTTCTGGATGCCGCGCGCCATGCGCAAGGGCGCCACGCAGACGGCGGCATGGGCGACGTAAGGGCGGACGTCGGGCACCCGTCCGGTCACGTTTACGCCTGGGCGGGCGGCGAGCGCCTGGACTGCCGGGCCGGGATTGGCGCCGACGATGTGGAAGACCAGGTTCGGGTGGACGGCCCGCAAGCCGGGCAGCACGTCGGCCGCGAACCACTGCACCGCATCGGCATTGGGCCAGTAGTCCATGTGGCCGGTGAAGACCACGTGGGGCCCCTGACCCGTGAAGGGCGTCGGGAACTGCTGCCCCGGGGCGAACCGATCGAGGTCGACGCCGTTTTCCACCGCGTGCAGCCGGGCGGTGGCTTCGGGTGCCAGTTGGGCGAAGCGTGCGGTCTCGGCCGGGGAGACGAACAGCGTGGCATCGGCGCGCAAGGCGGCGCGCCGCTCATAGGCGAGGAGCGTCCGGCCCTCGCGCGCCCAGACATGTCGCATCGGGAGGGCGGCCCCCTTGGCGTAGGCGGTCCACTTCTCGCTGTCGATATCCATGGCATCGAGCATCGTGACGGGGGCCGGGGCGATTTCCGCATAGGGCATCATGGCCACGGTGGAGACGAGATCGACCGCGATCTTATGCGCGGCGCGGGTTTGTGCGACCCATTGGCGCAGGGCCGGCAGCCTGTAGTAGTCCAGCATCAACGGGCGACCGGGCCGCAGCCGTGCGACCGCGTTCAGCGTCTGCAGGCTGCGGTTCATGGGCACGCCGCAGACTGTGGCGCACCAGGTTCGCAGGGTTTCGAGGTGCGGCAGCTCGTCCGGCTCGGCCATCAGGCAGCCGAGATGGACGCGATACGAGCCGGCCAGGTGGCGCAGGATGTTGAAGCTGCGGATCTTTTCGCCCTTGTCCGGCGGGTAGGGAATGCGGTGGGCGAGGAACAGCAGGTCCTTCAACCGACGCCCCGCACGATATGCGGTCCGATGAGGTTCGCGACGGGCAGGGGCAGGCGCTTCCATGCCTTTATGAAGAGGGCGTATTTGGGGTTCAGCGGGTTGTGGTCGGGGATGCTGGCGCCCGGGGCCAGGTGGAAGCGGTGCTGCAGGGGGGTGGGGACGAAGCCCCAGTTCTTCTTGAAGGCGAAGCTGCCGGTGCCGAGCTTGCTGCGGCCGAAGTCGAAGCCGGTGCAGCCGCGAGCGACGGCCCGGCGCATCACCTCCCAGTACATGAAGTCGTGCGCGGCCACGGGGCGGGAAGCGGCGGTGCCGCCGCCGTAGTAGGGGAGCACCTCGCCGCGGTCATCGTAGAAGTTCAGGACCGCGCTGACGGGGGTGCCTTCGTGAAGGATCGTCACGACGTCCAGCGCGTCGCCGAAGGCGGCCGCCAGCAGGTGGAACCAGCGGCGGGGGAAGACGGGCGTGCCGAGGTTGCGGACGCTTTCGGCGTAAACGCGGAACACGGTGTCGATATCGCGGCCGGCGACGGAGACGAGGCCCTTGTCGATGCCCTTGCGGACCATCGCACGCTGCTTGCGCGGGATGGCCTTCATGTTGACGTCGTCGCTGGGGGAGAGGGTTTTGCGGAAGGTCACGTAGAGGTCGTCGCGGGATTGCCAGTTCGGGAGGTCGGGCGGGGGGTCGCGGAATCGCCACTCCATCACTGGCACGGCCAGGCGGCGCTGGAGATCGCGAGCTGCGGTTTCGAGCGCTGCCGCCGTTTCCGGGTCCGTTGCGAGCGGGCCGCCGTAGACGAGGAAGGGGGCGCTGACGAGGCTATCGCCGAACAGCAGGGTCTTCACGCGGGCGAGGGGGAGCACGCCGGTGATGGCGCCGTCCTGCTCGGCCATCAGGTAATGGGTGGTGTAGTTGAAGCCTTGCTCGAGCAGGGCGGCCCAGGCGGCGCGGTGCAGGAAGGTGCCGTTGGGATGGGCGGCCACGAAGAAGTCCCAGGCGGCGGCGCGCGCGGGGGTGAGGGGGACGATGCCGGGCACTAGGCGAGATCGGCGGCGAAGGCGCGGTCGATGCGGTCCCAGCGGAAATCGCGGATCAGGCGGTCGACCCGGCCGGCCATGGCAGCCAGGTTGACGGTGTGGCGGAAGCGCGACATGCGGGGTGCGTTTGCCACGCGGGGTTGTCCGGGGTCGATTTCCCAGGGGTGGAAGTAGAAGACTGCCGGCCGCGCCTCGTGCCGGAGGAAGCGCCGCAGGAGGGTGCGAAAGAGGGGATAGGGCATGAGGCGGAAGTAGCCGCCGCCCGCGATGGGCAGGTTGCGGCCTGCTAGCGGGAGGGTCGTCATGGGAATTTCGATCAGCGCGCCGGGGCCGGGGCGGTGGGGCACACGCGGGGCATTCGGGGCGCCATAGAGGTCGTGGCGGACGGGATAGAGGCTGGAGCTGTAGCGATGGCCGGTCTGTTCGAGCACGTCCCAGGCCCAGGGGTTGCGCGGGCCGATCGAGAAGGTTGGGGCCCGATAGCCTTGCACGGCGACGCCGCCGATCTGTTCGAGGGTGTGCTTGGCGCGGGTGACGTCGTCGCGGAACTGGTCGGGTGTGAGGCCTGTCACCAGTTGATGGTCCTGACCGTGGCTGGCCAGCTCGTGGCCGGCGGCGACGATCTGGCGGACGATCCGGGGGTAGCGCTCGGCCACCCAGCCGAGGGTGAAGAAGGTGGCGTGGATGTCGGCCGCGGCGAATTGGGCCAGCAGGCGGTCCATGTTGGCCTCGACGCGGCAGGGCAGTGTGTCCCACGTCGATGGGGCGATCAGGCCGGCGAATGCCTGGACCTGGAACCAGTCCTCGACATCGACAGACATTGCGTTGAGGACTGCCTGTTGCATCAGCCCTGGACGCCGAGCATTTGGGTCAGGCGACGGAACACGCGTTCGCGCATCGCCATCTGCTGTTCGAGGGATTCGATGCGGGCCATGAGGTCGTCGAGGTTGGCCGGGCCGGAGGGCATGCGCTCGGAGGGGTCCAGGGCGGCGGTTTCGGCGAAGTCCTGCTTCACGCCCTCGAGGTCCTGGGCCAGCTCGATCGCGGTGGTGTCGACGATGGCGGGGGTGATGTGGTGGGTTTCTTCCAGCACGCCGTAGAGGAGGACGCGGGAGCAGAGGCGGTTGATGCGGCGGGGGATGCCGCCGGTGTGGGCGAAGACGGCGGTGAAGGCGCCCTCGTCCCAGTGGGGGTCGTTGTTCCAGCCCACGGCGTTCATGCGGTGTTCGACGTAGGCGCGGGTTTCCTCTTGGCTGAGGGGGCCGAGGTGGTAGCTGGTGAGCACGCGTTGGCGGAGCTGGTCGAGGTTCGGGCTGGCCAGCATGCGGCGGAACTGCGGCTGGCCGAGCAGGATCGTCTGCAGCGAGGTGCGGCCGTCGACGGTGATGTTGGAGAGCATCCGCAGCTCCTCCAAGGCCGGCAGGGAGAGGTTCTGGGCCTCGTCGACGATGAGGATGCAGCGGCGGCCGGCGGCCTGGTGCTGGCGCAGCACGTCCTCGAAGCGATGCAGGAGGGCTGCTTTCGTCAGGCTGTCATCGGTGAGGCCGAAGCCTGCCATCGCGAGGCGGAACAGATCTCCTTCGGACACCTGCGTCGTGCTGATGCGTGCGACGGTGAAGGCGGCGCGGTCCATCTGCGAGCGGAGCCATTCCACGAGAGTGGTTTTCCCGGCTCCGACCTCTCCGGTGATGATGATGAAGCCTTCGCCTTGAGCGAGGCCGTAGTTCAGGTGCGCGATGGCCTTGCTGTGGCCGCGGCTGCCGAAGAAGAAACGGCTATCCGGCGTCAGCTGGAAGGGCATCCCGGTCAGGTTGTAGAATTTGTCGTACACGGTTGTCCTGTTCAGAAACTTTTGCGCAAGCCCAGCAGGAGCGTGTTCTGCGTGTAGGGTCCGCCATTCACCCCGGTGCTGCTGAACCCGTTGTTGAGGGCGTTCGTTCCCCCGGTCTGGTCGATGTAGCTGTAGCTCAGGCTGGCGTTGAGTGTCTTGCTCAACTGCTTCGTCAGGACTGCGATGATGCTGATGGTGCGTTGGTCTCGGTTGCCGGCGCCCACGAACTGTCCGCTGTTGGTCGAGATGCCGTACTGGCCGCTGGTGCTGAGGCTGAGGTCCGGGGACAGGTCGTGCTGCCATGTCAGGGAGGCCGAGGTCGAGGTCGTGCTGGTGCCTGCATTCACGATGCCGTTGCCCAGCAGTGTCGTGCTGTTGGTCAGTGCGGTGCGCTCGTCGTTGCTCAGGCTGAGCGCGTAGGAGTCGCGTTCCTGGAGGAAGGCGAGGCTCGCGCTGAAGCGTTTCAGCCGGTACACCCCGTTCTGGGTGGCATTATAGCCGTTCTGTTGCACCGGTGCGCCGGTCGCCGTGTCGGTTACCACGCCGCCAGAGCCTACGCTGGTCGTGGCGAGTTGGTTCTGCGCCTGCTGCAGGTCCGTCGTCACACCGTTGCTGTAGCTGGCCATGACCCGCACGCGGGCGGAGATCGAGTATTGGCCGTTGAATGTGACGTCGTTGGCGCCGTCATGGCGTCCATACCGCACCGTCAGGTCCAGATCCGGGTTCGGCACGAAGTGGAAGCCGAGGCTGTAGGTCGGGCCGCTGTAGTTATATGCGTTCGCCAGCCCCGACGTTGCCGCTGTGTTGTTGAGGCTGCTGCCGTAGTTGATCTGCTGGTAGCCCAGTCCGCTGAGCAGCGTGACGGCGTGCGTGAGGCCGAAGTCCAGGTTGTTCTGCACCTCGCTTCGAGTGCCGCTTCGGGCCGAGCCGCTGCCGGTGGACTGCGAGGCCATTATGGCGAGGGAGTCGCGGATGCGGCCCAGGTTTTCGCCCGAGGTGAGCGTCGCCGACTCCGACGTGGTGCTGAGGTCGCCCAGCGCGCCGTAGCCCGAGGTGCCGAGGGCGTTGTTGCCGCTGGTGACCGCATTGTTGTCCTGCTGGCCCTGGAACGATTTGGCGTAGGAATAGGAGACCACGCCATCGGCCCAGCTGCCGAACCGGTGCTGTGCATAGGGGGTGATCGACAGGCTTGTCGTCTGGACGCTGTTCTGCCGGTTGTAGGTCTGGTTCTGTCCCTGATTGAAGCCACCGCCGGTCAGTGACTGTTGGGTGATGCTGGCGCTGACATCGACGAAGATGGCGTCCGGCACGATGACGGCCGTGCCCCGCCCGTTCAGAAATTGAGACACACGGTTCTGGCTGCTCGTGCTTGCGTAGACGCGGACCTCGGGCGAGTAGTTCAGGGTCAGCTTCACCCGCGCCGTGTCGCCGTTCAGGTCGAACCCGGGTGCGATGTCGGTGAAGACGTCGCCGCGACGGGGCGACTTGATCTGGTAGACGTTGTCGGTGGCGCCGATACCCACGCCGAGGCTCGGTGTGAACAACCAGGCCGGCCGGGCGGCCAGGGGCGCGCCGCGGTTGAGGTAGCGTTCGAGCTGTGGGCGCAGGTTTCCGACGCGTGGATCGACGCCCAGATCGGACCCGATGTTGCCGAACCCGAGGCCGCCGATCTGGGCATGGGCCGGGGCGCTGCCGACGTCGATGACAAAACCCAGGGAGGCGGCCGCAACCGAGATTGCCGCGCGCGCACCGTCTGCCACGCGGCGCGCCGGCCTTGGGAGCATCAGACCCGGCATGGGATCAGGTGTACGACCCGAAGTAGTCGTAGGCGCCGAAGGTGTGGCTTGTGGTCATCCGCACCTTGTTCAGCAGCAGCGTGATGGCGGGGCAGACCCGCACGAGGTCGACGGCCGCCTCTACCTCGGACCGCTGCGTGCGCTCCGCCTCTACCACTAGCACCACCTGGCCTACATGCGGCGCCAGGGTGTGGGGGTCCGAGGTCGAGAGACAGGGTGGCGCGTCGAGCATGATGAGGTGCCGCGGGAACCGCCGGGCGAGCCTGGTGATGGTCGGTATGATGGGCCGCATGCTGGCCGTTCCGCCGATGGTCTGGGCCGCGCCGCCGAGGCGGGTGCCCACGGGCATGATCGCCAGGTTCGGGATGGCGGTGACCCGCAGCAGGTCTTCCGGCCGGAGCGAGGGATCGCTGACGAGATCGAGGAAGCCTTGGGCCTCGCCCAGGCCCAGCTGGTCGGACAAGGGCTTCACCTTTGGGTCCACGTCGACGAGCAGCACCGCGTCGGTGCCGTTCTGCGCGATCGAACCGGCGAGGTTCAGGGCGCTGAACGACTTGCCCTCGCCGGGGCGGGCACTTGTGATCATGACGACGTTGCGGGCGCCCTGGACGTCGCTGGTTTCATGGAGGATGCGGAGGATCCGGCCGATTGCGATCCGATATTCCTCGGAGATGCGGGTTCGGGTCGTGCGCGCCACGACCATGCCGGCACGCTCGAGCGCGTCCAGTTGCACGATCGGGGGCGGCTGCAGCGCAAGGGTCGAGCCTGGCGTTGGCGCCAGTTCGAATCCCATCGAGCCCAGCAAGGGTCCGGCCGGCAGGGTGCTGCCCGACGGTCCGTTCCCCTGACCAGCTCCCAGGCTGATTGCTTGGGCATTGATTTGGGGTGCCCGTGCCTGGAACGGCGTGTAGACCGGGCCCTGGACCTGGCCGCCCTGCTGTGCGCCGCCCACCGGAATTGTCAGTGCCGGGCGCGGCGGCTGCATCACCGGACGTGTGAGCGGCGGACCCGGCGACGGGATCGGGCCGGGCACATATTCCGGCACTGTGCTGCCTGGGAGCGCCGGCTCCGCTGCGTCCGCGCGGGGTTGCGACGGCATCGGGGCTGGCGCGCCGACGGATTGCGGGGTTGGCGGGAGCGAGGGATCGAGAGGGGATTGCAGAGGCAGCAGAGGCCCAGTGCCGTCACCACGCAGTTTGGCTGCGGCACGCTCGATCAAATGTTCGACGCGATCGCTCATCGGCGGCCGCATCCCATGGCCATCCCGGAACCGCGGACGGTGCACCGTGCAGAAACGGAACGGACAGGCTGTGTCAAACGGTCCTCCATGGGGTGACAGTACCACTTCAAACCCCGTTCGTCACGACCACAGGCGAGACGAACGGCACGGGATGGCGGGCATGAAGACTTTGTTTGTCCTGTGCCGTTATCGGTTTACGGCCAATCCGTTGCCGGGTTCATGTCAAAAATTGCCATCTTGCCCATTTTAAAGAGGCCGCTTCTCCAACAGGACGCAGTCATTGCGAGGGCAGAGAGGATCAGCTATGAAGCTGGGTGGGCGCGGGCGGTGCTACAACTTACCTTACGAGATGAAGTGTGGTGTGGATGCGCCCCCAAGCCAGCCCCCTGTGTCAATAGATAGAAAAATTGTTAAAAATGTCTTAGCTTCCGTTGGCAGGGAGGCAGCTTGAGTGGTCGCAAGGTTGGGCATGGCGAAATCGGTCCTACGACACATCGTCCCGGAAATGCTGGTGCTGCTTCTGCTGGAAGGCGGGCTTGCCTTCGGGCTGGCGTATGCTGTCCGCGTTCCTGCCGGCGACGCGAATTTCGATCTTCGTGCGACGAACAAAGCCGCGGTGGTCGCAGTAACGGTGGGCTTCACCGTGGTCCTGCTTGGGCTGTATCGGCCGCAGCTCTTTCTTCAGGCGCGCAGCCTATTGGTCAGCACCGCACTTGGCGGCGCGGTCGCGTTCCCGGCCGTGTGGGCCGTGACGTCCGCATTGGGCATGCAGGGCGACCTGCTGGACGGGCCGGACCGCGTTTGGCCGTTGAAAATGATGCTGATCTGGATCGCTGCGTTGTTTGCCGTGCGCTTCACGATGCAGCAGCAAGACCCACGCGTGACCCGCGTCGGCGCCTTCATGCGCCGCACCCGGATCGACGAGCTGTTGCAGCTGTTGAACGTCCTGCGTGGGCAGATGAGCTTCATCGGGCCGCGCCCGGAACGCCCGCATTTCGTCGATCAGTTGGCTGAGGTCATCCCGCATTATGCCGAGCGATCCCGCGCCAAGCCCGGCCTGACCGGATGGGCGCAGGTGAACCTCCGGTATGGCGCGTCGGTCGAGGATGCCCGCGCGAAGCTTTCCTATGATCTTTTCTATGTCCGGCATCGCAGCGTCTGGCTGGATCTTTCCATCCTGTTCGCAACCGTCCGCGTCATCCTGTTCCAGGAAGGGGCAAGATAAGACGATGACCCTTCCGAAGGTGGGCGCAGAGAAGGCGGGCGTCGGGTAATGGCGGCAGGCGCCTTTCTGCTGGCCTGTTGTGGCGTGGTGTATCTTGCCTTGGCCATGGCCATCGTCATCGCAGCCCGGCGCCGAAGGCTGGCGCCGCTGCTGCTGGCGGGATGCTGCCTGGTCACTGCCGGCTGGGCCGCGGCCGGCCTTTATGCCCCCGGCACAGCCAGCATCGGCGGCACCGGCGACATGGTGCGTGCCATGGCGTGGTTCGGCTTCATCTATTTTCTTTATCACGACGCCCGCATCGCCCGGCCGCTGCACGAGTTGGGCTTTGCGGTCGCTGCCCTTGCCGCGTCCGGCCTGGCGGTCGTCGCCGTCGCCGGGTTCGGGGACACGCTGGTTCCCGGGGGTGCGCTTTCCCTCATCGTGATCGCCCGGCTCATGCTTGCCGTTGCGGAGCTGCTGCTCATCGAGAATCTCTACCTCAACCTGCCCCAGGACGCGCGCTGGCATATCGCTTTGCCTTCGGTGCTGCTCGGCGGGCTTGCGTGCTTCGACATCCTGTTGTGCGCCGATTTGGTCCTGACCCACGTTCGCACGCCTGCGCTCGAGGGTGCGCGAACCCTCGTGATGGTCATGGTCGCGCCCCTTCTGGTCGTCGCGGCGGCCCGCGGCCAGCGTTGGAAGGGCGGCGTGCGGCTGTCGCGACAGGCGGTTTTCCATAGTGCCACCCTGGTGCTGAGCGGCAGCGTCCTCGTTGCCCTCGGTCTTGCAGGCGAGGTGCTGCAGCGCCTCGATGGCGACTGGGGCTGGCTGGGTCAGGTCAGCCTCGCCTTCGCCGCCGCGATCGGCATTGCGCTTCTGCTGACTTCCGGTTCCGCCCGATCCCGCCTCCAGCGGCTGGTCGTCGATCACTTTTTCGCTGAACGCTACGATTATCGCCGGCAATGGCAGGCCTGCATCCGCACGCTTTCGGGTGAGGCCGACGCCCCGGCCCAGCCGAACGAGGTCCAGGGCGGCCTTGCGGCGCGCGCCATTCGGACCGTGGTCTCCGTCGTCGACAGCCCGGCCGGCGTGCTTTATCTGCGGGACGGCGATGGCGGAGGGTTCCGGTGGGCCGGGTCATGGAACCTTCCGGCGACCGCGTCCGTTCCGGACGGCCACCCGCTTGTCACCGCGGTGCGCAACGGCGCTTGGATCGCCCGGCTCGATGGCTCCCACCAGGTTGCGCTTGCCGCCAGTCCGCTCGACGGCCTGGGCGCGTTGTGGCTTGCTGTCCCGCTGGTGCATCGCGGCGTTCTGACCGGGCTTGTGCTTTCGGGTCCGCCGCGTGCGCCGTTCGACCTGGAGCAGGAAGTCTTCGACCTGCTGCGCATCGTCGCGCAGGAGGTCGCGACCTACATCGCCGAGCAGCGCGCCACGCAGACGCTGCTGCAGACCAGGCAGCTGCACGACTATTCCAAGCGGTTCGCGTTCGTCGCCCACGACATCAAGAACGTCTCCAGCCAGCTGGCGCTGCTGCTTTCCAACGCCGAGAGCCATATCGCCAACCCTGCCTTCCAGAAGGACATGCTGGACACGGTCCGCGCGTCGGTGGGCAAGATCACCGCGCTGCTGCGCCGGCTGGAGGCGCCGGAGCCCGACGCGGCACCTGGGGCGCTGGCGCCGCTGCCCCGTTTGGAATCGCTTGTTGCCACGTACCGCCGGGTGCGCCGGTCGCAGATCGTGCTTGAACACGATGGATCCACGGGCAACGTCGCGATGGGCGCCGATGCATTCGAGACCGCGGTCACCCATCTGCTGAACAATGCCGTGGAGGCGACCGCATCCAGCGGCGCGCCCATGCCCGGCGTGGTGGTGGTAAGGGTCAGGCATGAAGCGCGGCAGGTGGTGATCGAGATCGTGGACCAGGGCCCGGGCATGACCGCCGCGTTCGTGCAGGACCGGCTGTTCAAGCCGTTCAGCACGTCCAAGGCGGGCGGCAGCGGGATCGGCGCCTACCAGTCGCGCGAATTGCTGCGCGAGGCCGGCGGCGACCTCGATGTCATCACCGCACCCGGCGCTGGCACCACCATGCGCCTGCTGCTGCCCCGGACGGACCAGCGGATGGACCAGGATCCTGGGGACCGCGCCGCCGCCCGCCTGCTGTCGGGCGCGGAGGCCTGAGCCATGAGCGAGCTGGCCAAGCCTTCCCCGAAGCCGCTGCCGAAGCTGCTGATCGTCGAGGACGACATGGGGCTGTGCAGCCAGTACCGGTGGGCCTTCCCCACCTTCAACGTGTTGTTTGCGCATGACCGTCAGCATGCCGTCGCCATGGCGGCGAAGGAGCAGCCGGCGCTGGCGATCCTGGACCTGGGCCTGCCGCCCGACCCGGATGGGGTCAGCGAGGGCTTTGCGACGCTAGAGGGGGTCCTGCGCCTGGCGCCCGAGATGAAGGTGGTGATCGCCACGAGCCACGCCGACCGAAGCCATGCGCTGCGTGCCATCGCGGCCGGGGCCTATGACTTCTGCGAGAAGCCGATCGACATCCAGGTGTTGAGCATGATCGCCGAGCGCGGCCTGAAGCTCGCGATGCTGGAGGCCGAGAACCGGGCCTTGTCGGAAACCTATGGCACGTCGTCGCCCATCAAGCGGATCATCACCGCCGACGAGGGTTTGCTGAAGGTCTGCCGGGACGTCGAGAAGCTGGCTGGCGCCAACGTCACCGTGCTGTTGCTGGGCGAGAGTGGGACCGGCAAGGAGGCGCTGGCGCGCGCCCTGCATGACCTCGGCCCCCGCGCCAAGCAGCCTTTCGTGGCGATCAACTGTGGTGCGATCCCCGAGAACCTGCTGGAAAGCGAGCTATTCGGCTATGAGCGGGGCGCCTTCACCGGGGCCGTGAAGCAGACCCCTGGCCGGATCGAGACCGCGCACAAGGGCACGCTGTTCCTCGACGAGATCGGCGATCTGCCGCATCAGCTGCAGGTGAAGCTGCTTCGCTTCCTGCAGGACCAGCGGGTCGAGCGGATCGGCGGCCGGGCCCCGATCCAAGTGGATGTGCGCGTGGTGTCGGCGACCAACCAGATGCTGCAGGCGCAGGTCGACGGCGGGTCGTTCCGATCCGACCTGTTCTACCGCCTTAATCCCATCACGCTGCGCATCCCGCCGTTGCGCGACCGCCGTGGCGACGCGGTGGTGCTGGCCCGCTATTTCCTGGCGGCCTTCAACAAGGAGTTCGGACGAGGGGTCAAGGGTTTTGCCGACGACGCGCTCCAGGCGCTTGCGGCACATTCCTGGCCGGGAAACGTGCGGGAGCTGGAAAACCGGATGAAGCGGGCGGTCGTTATGTCCGAAGCCAAGCTGATCGCTGCCGTCGATCTGGAACTGGCTGCACCCGAGGAGGATCTGACGATCTATGATCTTCGCCAGGCCCGGGCCCGCGCCGAGCGCGACGTGGTTCAGCGCGCGCTGGCCCGCAGCAACGGTCAGTTATCGGCGGCTTCACGACTGCTGGGCATCAGCCGGCCGACGTTGTATTCACTGCTGGAAACGCACGGCATTACGCCGGAGGCACCCGATGGCGGCGCCGAAGACGTCAATGTCGAGACCATAGGCCAAGGATGACCATGAACAAGCTCATAGTGCCTGCGGTGGCGGTTGTGGTGGTGGCGGCCCTTGGTGGTGGCGGCTACTACCTTTATGGCCGCAACAGCGATCCCATGAAGCGGGCGCAGGAAATGCTTGCCAAGGGGGATCTTCGCGGTGCGCAGATCGAGTTTCGGAACGTTGTCCGGCAGAATCCGGACAATCCGGAAGGCCATCTTCGCCTGGGCCTGACCCAGATGCAGATGGGTGACCCTGTCGCCGGGGAAAAAGAGCTGAAGACCGCCCGCGACCTCGGGGCGGACCGCTGGGTCGTTATTCCGCAGCTGGGCCAGGTCTATCTGTCGCAGGGCCGTTTCAAGGACGTGCTGATCGAGGTGCCACCCGAGGGGCCGAAGCCTGAGATCGCTGCGCGGAACCTGATGCTGCGTGCGATGGCCCAGGTGGCGCTGAATGACATCGATGCCGCGAGGCTGACGCTGAACGCGGCCGAGAAGATTGCGCCGGGCAACGAGGAGGTTTTGATGACGGCCGCCCGCCTGGCGATCGCGTTGAAGGACTACCCGACGGCAGAGGGCAAGATCGACCAGGCGCTCGAGAAGGACGCGAACTCGGTCGAGGCGCTGCTGATGAAGAGCCAGGTGTTGATCGCCAAGGGCGACAAGGTCGGCGCGATGGCGATTGCCGATCGGCTGGTGGCAGCGCAGCCGAGCGCTGCTGGCCCCCGCCTTGACCGGGCGAACCAGGCCATCCTGGCCGGTGACGACAAGAAGGCCCAGGACGACATCAACAGCGTCCTTGCCGGCCAGCCGCGTAACGCGGGCGCGACCTACATGAACGCGGTGCTGATGGTTCGTGGCGGCAAGTATGCCGATGCCTCGACCGAGTTCCAGAAGCTGGGGCCCGTCATCGCGCGCTTTCCGCGGGCGCTTTACTTCCAGTCGCTTGTTGCAGCGAACCTCGGTCAGACCGCTGTGGCGGTGGACTTTGCCGACCACTATGTCGCGAAGGTGCCTGGCGACCCCGACGGGGTGCGCCTGTTGGCCCGCACGCAGTTGACGGCCGGGCGTCCGGAGCGTGCGATCGAGGTGCTGCAGAAGGCCGTCGACGGCGGGCAGAACGACAGCCAGACGCTCGACCTGCTTGGCCGCGCCTACGCCCTTGTCGGCAAGGGGACGGACGCGACCAAGACGCTGCAGCAGGCCAGCTCGCTGGCACCGCAGGATGCGAACATCCTCACCCACCTTGCCTCGTCGCAGTTGCAGCAGGGCGACGCGACCGCGGCCCAGGCCACGCTCGAGAAATCGGTGCAGCTGGCGCCCAACCAGGCGAGCTCCGGCGAGGCTCTCGTTGCCGCGGCGCTTAGCGCTGGCGATCTCGATGGCGCGCAGGCCGCGCTTGAACGGCTGCGGGCGCAGATCGGCGACACGGAGTCGGTGGGCATCCTGTCCGGCATGCTGCGGCTCGGCCGGCTTGACCTCGAGGGCGGCCGCGCGGCTTTCGCCAACACCGTCAAGCAGTACCCGGATTCGTTGAACGCCAAGTTGAACCTGGCGAAGGTGCTGATCCTGCAGGGGCGCCGGCCCGAGGGCGAGGGCCTGCTGAAGGAGATCCTGGCCAAGGAACCGGCCAACGGCCCCACGCTCAATACCCTCATCCAGTTGCTGATCGCGGAGAGCCAGTTCCCGGCTGCGATCACCGCCGTCGAGGCCGCGCGGGCCGCAGCGCCGAACAACCCTGCGTTCACGGCCGTTTTGTCCGACCTGATCGTCCGGTCCGGCGATCCGCGGCGGGCCGTGGGGATGCTGCAGGCGATCAAGGACGCAGGCGATCTGCCGCCCGTGTTAATGGGCGCACTTGCCCGCGCACAGGTGGCTGCGGGACTGAACGAGGAGGCCAAGAAGACCTACCGTGACATCCTGGTGGCAGCGCCGGCGGACCTGGATGCGCGCCGCGGTCAGGTCGACCTGCTGCTGCGCCTGAAGGAGACCGACGCCGCGCGCGAGGCGCTGCTGGCTACACTTGCGATATCGCCCGGCAATATCGGCGTGATGTCTGCTCTCGTCACCCTCTCGTCCCAGAACGGCGGCCTGGACGCGGCGCTGAAAACCGCGTCCGAGATGCGCAACAACCCAGCCAACCTGCCGAACTCGACCGTGTTGAAGGGCGACGCGCTGATGCAGGCCACCCGCTATGGCGACGCGGCCCAGGCGTTCCAGGACGAGTTCAAGCTGGCTGCGTCAGGCCCGCTGGCGATGCGGCTGGCGAACGCGCAGGTTTCGGCGGGCCGCGATGACGACGCCACCCGGACGCTGCGCGACTGGCTGAGCAAGTTCCCCGAGGATGCCGATGGTGCGCAGATGCTGGCGCTGTTGGACATCAAGGGAAAGCGCTACCCCGACGCCGAGAAGAACCTGCAGATCGTTCTGGGCAAGCGCCCCGGCGACACGGTCGCGCTCAACAACATGGCATGGCTGCTCGGCCTGAAGAACGACCCGCGTGCCCGCCCGCTGGCGCAGCGCGCCTATCTGCAGTCGCCGTCGCCGGAGACCGCGGATACGCTGGGCTGGATCATGGTGCGGCAGGGCGATGCGAAGGGCGGGCTGTCATTGTTGCAGCAGGCGAGCACGCAGCGGCCTACCGACAGCACGATCAAGTATCACCTGGCTGTGGCGCTGAACAATAACGGCCAGAAGGAAGACTCCGTGAAGATGCTGCAGCCGTTGGTTGCCGGGCCCGCGTTCGAGGAGAAGGCCGCTGCCGGCAAGCTGCTGGATGAGTTGGTAGCGAAGAAGTAGTTGGGCGGACCGCTGTTTTGGGGGCGCCGGTCCGGCTGCTGACGTTCACGACGCTGTATCCCCACGCCGGGCTGCCCAACCAGGGCATTTTTGTGGAGAACCGGCTGCGTCACCTTGTCGGCACCGGCAAGGCGACCAGCACGGTGCTGGCGCCGGTGCCGTGGTTTCCCAGCCGCCACCCGCGGTTCGGCGCGTGGTCGCGGTTCGCGATGGCGGAGGCGGAAGAACTGCGTCACGGCCTGCGCGTGCTGCACCCGCGCTATGCCGTGATACCGAAGATCGGCATGGTGGCTGCGCCCGCCGCCCTGTATGCCGCGGCGAAGCGGGTCCTTGCGCGCCTGTTGCGGCAGGGGCTGCAGGTGGACGTGATCGACAGCCACTACCTTTATCCCGACGGCGTCGTCGCGGTGGCGCTGGGGCGGCGCTTCGGCCTTCCGGTCGTCATGACCGCGCGTGGGTCGGACGTGACGCAACTGCCGGAGCACCCGACCCCGTGCCGCATGATCCGCGGGGCGATGGCCGGTGCGGACGCCATGATTTCCGTCAGCGCCGGGCTGAAGACCGCGATGGTGGCCCTCGGCGCCGAACCCGACCGCATTACCGTCCTGCGCAACGGCGTTGATCTTGCGCAGTTCCGGCCGCCCTCCGACCGTGACGCGCTGCGGGCCGAACTGGGGCTCGATGGCCCCACGTTGCTGTCCGTCGGGCACCTGATCCCGCGCAAGGGTCATCATCACGTGATCGAGGGCCTGCCGCGCCTGCCCGGCTGGCGGCTGCTGATTGCCGGCGAGGGCCCCGAACGCGGCCGTTTGGAGGCGATCGCCGCCCGAGCCGGTGTGGCCGACCGCGTCCAATTCCTGGGGGCCGTGCCGCACGCCGCCCTGGGCCGCACCTACGGGGCTGCCGACATCCTGGTGCTCGCCTCGAGCCGCGAGGGCTGGGCGAACGTCCTGCTGGAGGCCATGGCCTGCGGCACCCCTGTGGTCGCGAGCAACATCCCGGGCAACCCCGAGGTCGTTCAGGGCCCCGAGGCCGGGTTGATCATGGGGGAGAACACCGCCGGCGGCGTCGCGGCCGGGGTGCAGGCGCTGTGGGCCGCCAGGCCCGACCGTGGCGGCGTTCGTGGCTATGCCGAGGGCTTCAGCTGGGATGCCACCAGCGAAGGCCAGTTGGCTGTCTTCGGCGCCGCCAGCGCCCGCTTCGCAGCAAAACAGGAGCGTTTGTGACCCTCGCCCTCTGGAGCATTCTCGTTGCCGCGATCCTGCCGCTGGTTGCGACCGGCATCGCGAAATACGGCGAGACCGGTTACGACAACAACAACCCGCGGGAGTGGGAAGCGAAGCTGGAAGGCTGGCGCAAACGCGCGAGTTGGGCGCACCGCAACCATATCGAGGCGTTCGGGCCCTTCGCCGCGGCCGTACTGGTCGCGCACATCGCGCATGGGCCACAAGGGCTGGTCGATGCGCTTGCCGCCGCCTTCATTGCGGCCCGCATCGCATATACCGCCGCGTATATCGCCGACGCCGCGAGCCTGCGCTCGGCCATGTGGGCGTTGGGGTTCCTGGCCCAGGTCGGCCTGTTCTGTGCCGGGCTTTTCGCCGCGCGGTAGATCGGGCCACGCTTGCGCAGCCGCCTATGGGCGACGATGCTGCGCTGCATGAAAACCGACACCCTCGATGCAATCGTCATCGGCGCCGGCATAGCCGGTGCCACCGTCGCCGCCCACCTGGCCCAGGATCGCCGCGTGGCACTCATCGAGGCAGAGGAAGCCGCGGGCTATCATTCGACCGGCCGCTCTGCCGCGATCTGGATCCTGAACTACGGGCCGCCGGACGTCCGGGTGCTCACCGGGCTCAGCCGTACGTTCTTCGAGAACCCCGGCGAGGGCTTTGCCGACGCGCCCATCCTGTTGCGCCGGCCTGTCGTGTTCCTGGCGCCCCCCGAGCAGACCGGCCACCTTGCCCGCCTGCTCGGTGAGGGCGCCGGGCTGCGGGAAGCATCGATCGAGGAAATTCGGCGGATGGTCCCGGCCCTGCGGCCGGAATATGCCGTGCAGGCCGCGATCGAGGAGGATGCATTCGACATCGACGTGGCCAGCCTGCACCAGGGTTTCATTCGTCAGCTTCGCAACCTGGGGGGCACGCTGGCGCTGCGCAGCCGGACCGGCCGCATCGTGCGCGAGGGGGAAACCTGGCGAGTCGACGTTGCCGGGGGTGCGACGTTCATGGCCCCCGTCATCGTCAACGCCTCGGGCGCATGGGGCGACGTGGTGGCCGAGCAGGCCGGGGTGCGTCCACTCGGTCTAATGCCCAAGCGGCGCACCGGCTGCGTCATCGACCCGCAGCCCTTTGCCGTTCGCGACTGGCCCATGATCAACGACGTCGACCACACGTGGTATATTCGGCCCGAGGCCCGGACGAAGCTGATGGTGAGCCCGGCCGACGAGACCGACATGCACGCCCACGATGTGCAGCCGGACGAGTTAGACGTGGCCGTCGCCATCGACCGGATGCAGCAGGCGATGGACATCGAGGTGCGCCGGGTCGAGCACAGCTGGGCCGGGCTGCGCACGTTCACCCCGGACCGCAGCCTTGCCTTTGGCTGGGACGCCGACGCAAAGGGCTTTTTCTGGTGCGTCGGCCAAGGGGGCTATGGGATCCAGACCTCGCCGGCGGCGGGCAAGCTGGTGGCGGACGTCATCGCCGGCCGTGACCCTGGCCCGGGGGGCGTCATCCTGCCGGTTGTGGACCCCGCGCGGTTCCGGTTGTGAGCCTTCCTGTCGCCGGTCTGCTGCATCGCACCGCCTACACCTACGACCACCCTGTGCGGCTGGGTCCGCAATGGGTCCGCCTTCGCCCGCGGCCGGATCCGCGGCGGCCTGCGCCGGGATACCGTCTGCGCGTGGACCCGGCGCCGCTCAGTTTGCATTGGCAGATGGACCCTGCGGCAAACCAGGTCGCGCGCCTGGTGCTGCCGCAGCCGATCGCCGCCCTGTTGCTCGAGGTCGCACTCGAATTGGACATGACCCCTGCGAACCCGTTCGACTTCCTGGTGGATCCGGAGGCTGAGACCTGGCCGTTCCGCTACGACACCCTCGCCGCCGACGGTCTTGCCGAATACCGCCGCGCCGACCATCCCGGGCCGGCGCTGGAAAACCTGCGCGACGCCACCCGCACGTCTGGCGAGACCATCCCCTTCGTCCTGTCTCTCGCGGCCGCCGTGCGCGACCGGGTCGGCTACATCGTTCGCATGGAGCCCGGCGTCTGGCCGCCCGACCGCACGCTGGGCGATGCCGTCGGGTCCTGCCGCGACAGTGCCTGGGTGCTTGTCCAGCTGCTGCGGCTGCATGGCATCGCCGCCCGCTTCGTGTCCGGCTACCTCATTCAGTTTCCCGCCGATAACGGCGTCGACAGTGCCGAGCTGCATGCGTGGGCGGAGGCGTACCTTCCCGGGGCTGGCTGGATCGGGCTTGATGCCACTTCCGGCCTGATGACCGCCGAGGGCCATATCGCCCTGGCCGCGAGCGCCGACGTCGCCGGCGCCGCGCCCCTGAGCGGCACGGTGGAACCGGCCGTGGTTGCGCTCGAGACCTCGATCACGGTCGTCAGGCGCGCGTGAGATGACGGACGCAACCGCCGCGATGGACGAGATGGTCAATGGCCATGGGGGTGTCAGACCGCATTGGCGCGGCATCCTCGGTGCGCTTTCCGGCCTTGACCAGGCCGTGCTTGGCGAACGCAACCGCCGTCTCGCGCTTGCCGCCGAGGAGGAAGGCGCGTCGCCCTCCTGGCGGTGCGACCCGGTGCCGCTGCCGCTGACCACGAAGGAGTTCATGGCCCTCGAACAAGGGCTTGGACAACGTGCGCGCCTGCTCGACGCCATCCTTGCCGATTTGTATGGCCCGCAGCGCATGCTCGCGGAGGGCCTGCTGCCGCCTGCCATCGTCCACGCCAATCCCGCGTATTTGCGCGCGTGCCGCAGCGGTGAGGGCAATGTCGGATCCGATGGCGAACCTCAGGCGGGTCAATACCTCCAGTCCTATGCGGCCGATCTCATGCGCGGGCCGGATGGGCAATGGCGCGTGCTGGCCGACCGGACCGGGGGGGCGCTGGGCATCGGATACGCGCGCGAAGCCCGCCGCCTGCTCGCGCGCGTGCTGCCGGAGCTGTTCCGGTCCGCCCAGGTCCGTCAGCTTCGCCCGTTCTTCGAGGCCTGGCAGGACGCGCTGCTGCAACGCGGCCGGCGCGGTGGCCGGCCGCCGGTCGTCGCGATGCTCACGCCCGGCCCTTCGGATCCGCACTGGCCCGAGCACCTTGCGCTTTCACGCGACCTTGCCTGCGCGCTGGTCGAGGCCCGCGATCTGACGGTGCGCTGCGGCCGCCTGTCGATCAAGACGCTCGATGGCCTGCAAACCGTCGACATCCTGTTGCGCCGGGTTCCTGGCGGAACGCTCGACCCGCTTGAACTCACTCCGGGTGGACCGGGGATCGCCGGGCTGCTCGACGTGGCCCGCGAGGGTGGCGTGCAGATCCTGAACCACCCCGGCGCCGCTGCGATCGAGGCGCCCGCCTTTGCCGCGTTCATGCCCAGCCTGGCCCGTCGGCTGATCGGCGAGCCGCTTATGCTGCCCACCCAGCCGACCGTGTGGCTGGCCGATGACGGCGCCCAGCGCATGGTCGCCCAGGGCTTCGACCGCTGGAGCATCCGGCCTGCGCTGGACGGCACCGCGCCTCCCGCCCCGCTGAACGGCCTGTCGCGGGAGGCGCGTGCTGCTTTGGAGCAGGCCATGGCCGAAGCGCCCTGGTCGTTCGCGGGCTGCACCAGCCTGTTGCCGTCCCGCGCGCCGTGCTTTGGGCCGGAGGGGCTCAGCCCGCGCCCGGTCGTGCTGCGATTGTTTCTGATGCATGACGGGACCGGCTGGCGCATGATGCAGGGCGGACTCGGCCGGGTTCTCGCGGCCGGCGAGCACGTTACCGAGACGCTGCCGATCGGCGCGCTGTTCAAGGACGTGTGGGTGTTGAACGAAGAGAGCAGCCTGATCCAGGGTCCGGCGCCGGCGCCACGGGCCCGGGTTGCGCTGCGGCGCTCGGCCGGCAACCTGCCGAGTCGGGTGGCGGACGATTTCTACTGGCTTGGGCGGCATATCGAGCGGCTCGAGGCGCAGGCCCGCATTGCCCGCGCCGGCCTGCTGCGTCGTGCGCGGGGCGCACCGCTGCCGCGGGAGCTTGCCGAACTCCAGATCCTTGTCCGCTGCCTTCGCGCCACCGGCCTCGCCATGGCCGACACCGGGCAGCCGATCGAGGAGCAGATCCGTCTGAGTGCCATGCGGCAGGGCTCCATCGGCCAGGGCATCGACAACGCCGCCCGCCTGATCGAGGCGTTGCGCGACCGGATGACCGTCGAGACCCACGGCGCCTTCACCCACGCCCTGCGCGAGGCCCGGGCCGATGTTATGGAGGCTGCCCGTGCGTCGGCCGGCGTCGATGTCATGGTGCACGCGATGTCCGGCCTGCAGCGATTGGCCACCACCGTCGCCGGCGTCGCGGCCGAGGGGATGGTGCGTGGCGGCGGGCGGCTGTTCCTGGACCTCGGCCGCCGCATCGAGCGCGCGATGGTCGGCGGCTACTTGCTGGCGACCGTCATGGACCAGCCGGTCGCCCGGATGGACTCTACGCTACGCCTTACGCTCGAGCTGTGTGACAGCGCGATCACCTATCGCGCCCGCTATCTCAGCATGCTGCAGCCGGCGCCGGTGCTGGACCTGATCCTTGCCGACACGGGCAACCCCCGTGCCCTTGCCTTTCAATTCCACGAGGCCGCGATCCTGCTGGACGCCGCTGGCGATGCCGAGCTCGCCGCACTTGCCCGCGAGTGGGACGAGACCGTTGCCGGGCTGGTGGAAGGTGTCGGGCAGGCCAACGACCTGTCCGATGCGATGCCCACGCTGTGCAACGCGCTGATCGGCGCCGGCAACGGCGCTGCCGAACTGTCCGAGCGGATCACCCGGCGCTTCTTCGCACTCCTGCCCCGGCTTCAGTCGGTCGGACTCGAAATAGCGTGAACGTGCTGCGGGTGGAGCACGTCACACGCTACGAGTACGCCTCACGCGTGGAGCTGGCGGCCCACCTGGTGCATCTGCGTCCGCGGGAACTGCCCTGGCAGCGCGTGCTGGACTACACCCTTCGCGCCGAGCCTGTTCCGGACAGGGTGCGCTGGGGCTACGACCATTTCGGCAACCCACTCGCGTGGCTGTTCCTCGACCGCGCCCACCGGTCGCTCGAAGTCGTCACCGAGGCTTTGGTGGACGTTGCTCCGCCGCCCGCCCACGCCCCGCCGGGCGACACGCTGGCGTGGGAACATGTCGCCCGCCTCGCCCAGCGTCCCGACGCCGCGCGCGAGGTGGCCGAGTTCACGTACGGCAGCCCCATGGCCCCGGTCGAACCGGCCGTCCGCGCCTACATCGCCGCTTGCTTCCCGCCGGGTCGGCCCATCCTTGCGGCGCTTCTGGACCTTATGGGGCGCATCAACCGCGAGTTCCGTTTCGACCCTGGGGTCACGACCGTCTCCACGCCGGTCGAACGCGTGCTGCAGCTTCGCGCCGGCGTCTGCCAGGACTTCGCCCACCTGATGATCGCCGGTCTGCGCGGCCTTGGTCTGCCGGCCCGTTACGTCTCCGGCTATCTCCAGACCCGTCCGCCGCCCGGCCAGGCCCGGCTGCGCGGTGCGGACCAGTCCCACGCCTGGGTCGGCTGCTGGCTTGGCCAGGCCGAGGGCTGGATCGACCTCGACCCCACCAACGACCTGATTGTCCAGGACCAGCATGTCTGGCTCGGCTGGGGCCGCGACTATGCCGACGTCAGCCCTATCCGCGGGGTTCTCCAGGGCGGCGGGCGCCACTCGTTACACGTGAGCGTCGATATCACGCCCGAGGAACAGGCCGTTTGCGGGACGGGTTAGATGCTGGCTGGGGTATGCGTGCCAAAGGGGTCCGGACGGTGGCGCAGCGGGCTTGGGTGAGACGATCCGTTCGTCAGCGAGGCTGAACCGGTTCCGGTGCTCCGCTTGCGCCCCGGCCCATACCGGTCATGCTGCCGGCAACGAATCGCCGAGGACGCGACCATGGCCCGAATGACCCTGCCCGATGCCGCCGCCATGACGGCGGCGCAACAGGCCGCCTGCACGGAGGCGAGCGCCGGCAAGCGTGGGCGCCCCCCTGCCCCGTTTGCAGCCTGGTTGAAGAACCCCGAGTTGGCCCGCCGGGCGCAGACGCTGGGCGAACTGCTCCGCTTCGACACCACCCTGCCGACGCGCCTGTCCGAGTTGGCCATCCTTTTGACCGCCCGCCACTGGACTGCGCATTACGAGTGGAAGGTGCACAAGCAGGCGGCGCTGCAAGGCGGCCTGGCCGAAGCCGTGATCGACGCCATTGCCGCCCGCCGCACGCCTGCGTTCACCGCCGCCGACGAGCGCATGGTCTACACCGTGAGCCAGTCGCTGCTGCAAACCCAGACCGTGCCCGACGCGCTGTATGCCGAGGCGGTCCTCGTGCTGGGTGAGACCGCGCTGGTCGAACTGGTCGGCGTACTGGGCTATTACGCGCTCGTCTCCATGACGCTCAACACGTTCCAGATCGGCATGCCCGAGGCGCACCAGGCGGAGCTGGGGGCATGAGCTTTTTCAGGCCGCTCTGGGTTCAGGTGCTGCTTGGCATCGCGCTGGCCGTCGTACTCGGCGTTGCGGACCCGATCCTGGCTGCAGACATGAAGCCACTGGGCGACGGATTCATCGCCCTGCTGCGGATGATGCTTGCGCCCATCATCTTCACCACCGTCGTGCTGGGCCTCGCGCACGTGGCCGACATCGGCACGCTTGGCCGCCTGGGTTGGAAGTCGCTGCTGTATTTCGAGGTCGTCAGCACCATCGGCCTGCTGCTCGGCTTCGTCCTTGTCAACGTGGTCGAGCCCGGCGTTGGCCTGCACGCAACCAACCTTGCGGTCTCGGAAGGCGTAACCCGCGCCACCCAGGCCGGCAGCGGCTTCACGGCGGTCAAATTCTTCCTCAGTATCATCCCCAACACGCTCGTCGACGCCTTCAGCAAGGGCGAGATCCTGCAGGTCCTGTTCGTCTCCGTGCTTACCGGGGCGGCCGTCATCCTGTGCCGGGGCAAGGTGGACGGGATGGTGGCGCTGGTGCAGCAGAGCCAGACGCTGCTGTTCCGTATCCTTGGGTTCATCATGCGGCTTGCCCCTATCGGGGCGTTCGGGGCGCTGGCGGCCGCCATCGGCACCAATGGCGCCGGCACGCTGAAATACCTCGCTTGGCTGGTCGGGCTGTACTACGCCTCTGTCCTGATCTTCGTTCTTGTCATCCTCGGCAGCATTTGTGCGATCGCCGGGCTACCGCTGCTGAAGATCCTGCGGTTGATCAAGGAGGAGCTGCTGCTGGTGTTCGGCACGGCCAGCGGGGAGGTAGCGTTGCCCCGCCTTCTGGTTAAACTCCAGCGCGCGGGCGTCGATGAGGCCGTCGTGGGGTTCGTCCTGCCTGCGGGGTACAGTTTCAACCTGGACGGGACCAGCATCTACATGGCGATCGCGGTTGGCTTTATCGCTCAGGCCACGGATACGCCGTTCACGCTGGGGCAGCAGCTCAGCGTTTTGGCGGTGACGCTGCTTACGTCGAAGGGGGGTACCACCGTTGCGGGCGGCGCCTTCGTGAAGCTGGCTGCCACCATGCAGACCGTTCGCGCGCTGCCGCTGGGTGGGCTGGGTTTGCTGTTCGGGGTGGATCGGCTGATGGCCACTGCGATCGCCATGAGCAACGTGGTGGGCAACGTCGTCGCAACGCTCGTCATCGCCAAATGGGAAGGCGCTTTCGACCGTGCGATGTTCGATCGCTATCTGGCCAGCGGCGAAATCGATATCGGGGAGACGCGGCACTGAAGGCGGTCTGTACGGCCGGGATTACTGCCTGACCGTCGGCCAGGGTGAAATGCGAGCGCATTGCACCCTGGCCAACATAGCTTCGTGGGGTCCAGCAGTTCCCAGTGCTAGTCCGCCGCGTCGGCGATCTGGGTGTTCGCCGGCTTCTTGTGGCGCAGCTCCGCCATCTTTTCCTGCACGTGCCGGCTGAACACGTAATCTGCCGGGCGCTGCTTCAGGAGATCGATCTCCGGCGCCATCGGACCGTCGAGCCTTGGCCCACGCAGGGCCACCGCGATGGTCTTCAGCGGGCTGGCCACCGCGTCCATCACGGCCGTGCTCTCGTAGCCGGAGTGGACCATGCAGTCGGCGCACTTCTCGTAGTTGCCGGTGCCATACTTGTCCCAGTCGGTGCTGTCCATCAGTTCCTGGAACGTCTTCGTATAGCCTTCGCCGAGCAGATAGCAGGGACGCTGCCAGCCGAAGACGTTGCGCGTCGGCTTGCCCCAGGGGGTGCATTTGTAGGTCTCGTTGCCGGCGAGGAAGTTCATGAACAGCGGGCTCTGGGTGAACTTCCAGCCTTTGCCGCGGCCCTTGGCGAGGATGTCGCGGAACAGCTGCTTCGTCTTCTGGCGGCTGAGGAAGTGGGCCTGGTCCGGCGCCCGCTCGTAAGCGTAACCCGGCGAGGTCATGATGCCATCGACACCCATGGCCATCACGTCGTCGAAGAATTTTGCGACGCGATCCGACTGGGCGCCGTCGAACAGGGTGCAGTTGATGCTGACCCGGAACCCGCGGCGCTTGGCTTCCTTGATGGCGGCGACGGCGCGGTCGTAGGTGCCTTCCTGGCTGACGGCGCGGTCGTGCATCTCGCGGTCGCCGTCCAGGTGCACATCCCAGGAGAAGTCCGGGTGGGGCGTGTAGTCGTCCATCTTCTTTTCGAGGAGGAGCGCGTTGGTGCAGAGATAGATGAATTTCTTGCGCGCGAGCAGGCCGCGGACGATTTCCGGCATCTCCTTGTGGAGGAGGGGCTCTCCGCCTGCGATGCTTACGACCGGCGCGCCGCACTCATCGGCGGCGCCCAGCGCGTCGGCGACCGAGAGACGCTGGTTCAGGATTTCTGCCGGGTAGTCGATCTTGCCGCAGCCGGAGCAGGCGAGATTGCAGCGGAACAATGGCTCCAGCATCAGCACCAGCGGGTAGCGCTTGCGGCCGACCAAGTGCTGCCTGACGACATAGGCGCCGACTCGGACAACCTGGCGCAGAGGAACGGACATTCTCGACAGGACCTTTCTGATCGTCCTGACGCCGGGGGATGCGGCCCTGGTAGGGACCGAACCCGGCGTCCGGCACGGCGGACATGGGTATGCTGCGGGCACGCATCATACTCGTATAACATGGGATAGGCGCATCGGGATGCGCGGGGCTGCCCATCGCGGCCGGTTGATGTGGCAAATGCGCCACAATCGGAGGTGTGTACGGCAGCGGTCTGGCAGGACACGGGCCGAGACGCTACTTTAACATTGTGTTACGTGCCGATGACCGCACGGTCGCGGTTCGCTTGCCACCCGCTGACGGACGTGGTTTGTCCGCCGTCTTCGGGCTGCATGTCGATCCCCGCGGCTCCTGACGAGTCCAGAGAACACGCCGCGGGCGGTTGCGCCAGGTGTGGGGAGTTAGAGAGATCACTATGAACGCAGGCATGCCGCTCCCGTCCCGTCCAGCGACTCCGCTACTCGACCGGGTTCGCGTGCCGTCAGATTTGCGGAACTTCTCTGCCGAGCAGTTGCGGCAGGTCGCCGACGAGTTGCGGGCCGAGACGGTCGATGCGGTCAGCACGACCGGCGGCCATCTTGGCGCGTCACTTGGCGTCGTCGAATTGACGGTTGCCCTGCACGCCGTCTTTGACACGCCGAGCGACCGGCTCATCTGGGACGTTGGCCACCAGGCCTATCCGCACAAGATCCTGACCGGGCGGCGTGACCGCATTCGCACGCTGCGCCAGCCGGGCGGGCTGAGCGGCTTCACCCGCCGGAGCGAGAGCGAATACGACCCGTTCGGAGCGGCCCATAGCAGCACCAGCATTTCCGCGGGCCTGGGCATGGCCGTCGCCCATGACCTGCTGGGCGAGAAGGACCGCCACGTGGTTGCCGTCATCGGCGACGGTGCGATGAGCGCTGGGATGGCCTACGAGGCGATGAACAACGCTGGCGCACGGAAGTCGCGCCTGCTTGTGATCCTCAACGACAACGACATGTCGATCGCGCCGCCGGTGGGTGCGATGAGCGCGTATCTGAGCCGCCTGATGAGCAGCCGCTCGTTCCTCAACCTGCGGGACCTGGCGGTCCGGATGGCGAAGCGGTTCCCCAAGGGGATCGAACGCACGGCGCGCCGGGCCGAGGAATATGCCCGCGGGATCCTGACCGGAGGCACCTTGTTCGAGGAGCTGGGCTTCTATTACGTCGGGCCCATCGACGGCCACAACATTGACCACCTGCTGCCGGTGTTGCGCAACGTGCGCGAGGCGGAGGAGAGCGGCCCGATCCTGCTTCACGTGATCACCAAGAAGGGCCACGGCTATGGCCCGGCCGAGAACTCGGCCGACAAGTATCACGGGGTCAGCAAGTTCAACGTGGTAACCGGCGAGCAGGTCAAGGCGCCGCCGGGTCCGCCGCAGTACACGAGGGTGTTCGCCAACGCGCTGATTGCCGAGGCTGCGGTGGACGACCGTATCGTCACCATCACCGCTGCCATGCCGTCGGGCACGGGTCTCGACAAATTCGGCTCCCGGTTTCCCGAGCGGACCTTCGACGTGGGGATTGCCGAGCAGCACGCGGTCACCTTCGCCGCGGGCATGGCGACCGAAGGCTTGAAGCCCTATTGCGCGATCTACAGCACCTTCCTGCAGCGCGCCTACGACCAGGTCGTGCACGACGTCTGCATCCAGAAGTTGCCGGTGCGCTTCGCGATCGACCGTGCCGGGCTGGTTGGCGCCGATGGTGCCACCCATGCCGGGAGCTTCGACCTTGCCTATCTCGGCTGCCTTCCCGGCATGGTCATCATGGCCCCCAGCGATGAGCTGGAGCTGATGCACATGGTCGCCACCTCTGCACAGATCGACGATGGGCCGAGCGCCTTCCGCTATCCGCGTGGCGAGGGCACCGGCGTGGCACTGCCCGAGCGCGGCACCCCGCTGTCCATCGGCCGCGGCCGGATCATGCGGGAGGGGACTGCGGTCGCGATCCTCTCTCTGGGCACCCGCCTGGCCGACAGCATGCGCGCCGCCGACGAGCTGGCGGCGCGCGGTTTCGCCACGACGGTGGCCGATGCGCGGTTCGCCAAGCCGATCGATACCCAGATGATCGAGCAGCTTGCCCGCAACCATGGCGTGCTGATCATCGTCGAGGAGGGCGCGGTTGGTGGTTTCGCTTCTGCCGTGATGCAGCATCTGGCGATGCGCGGCCTGCTGGATGGTGCGCTGCGCATCCGCCCGCTGGTCTTCCCCGACAAGTTCATCGACCACAACAGCCCCACCGCCCAGATCATCGAGGCCGGCGTCGGCGCCAAGGACATCGTGGCGACTGCACTGGCTGCACTGGGCAAGGACGGGGAACGCAGCTTCATCGGGGTGCCGGCGCAATGAGCCTGGGTCGTCGCGCGCTACTGACCGGTGTCGCGGTGGGGCTGGCTATGCCGGTCCTGGCTGCCGATCCCGCGGCCGCGGCGCCCATCGAGGCGCTGAACCAGGCGTTGATCGCTGCCATGAAGGCCGGCAAGTCCGCGCCCTTCACCCAGCGCTACAACGGGATCGCTGCTGCGGTGGATCGGGCCTTCGACCTGGCTGCCGTGCTGCAGGCCTCCGTCGGCCCACGGTTCGGGTCGCTGCCGCCCGACCAGCAATCCAAGCTACTGGACGTGTTCCGCAAGTTCACCTGCACCAGCTATGCCGCCAACTTCGACAGCAATGACGGCGAGAAGCTCGTCGTGCTGCCGGAACAGCGCGCGGTCGGCGAGGACACGGTCGTGCAGACCCAGATCGTTCCCTTACGAGGCGAGGCGATCCGCATCGACTACGTCATGCACAAGACCGCCCAGGGTTGGCGCGCCATCGACGTGCTGTTGAACGGCAACATCAGCCAGAATGCGGTCAAGCGGTCGGATTTCCGCAGCCTGGTCACGGCCACCTCTGCCCAGGCCCTGATCGACAGCCT
>JAYVEG010000174.1:0-12146 GCA_043748985.1 Rhodospirillales bacterium | reverse complement strand
CGGTGCACGTGTGGGCGCTGGTGCAGCTGAAATAGGCGCGGCCGTAGCCACCGGTCGCCAGCACAGTCGTCTGCGCGCGAAACCGGTGCATCGAGCCGTCTTCGAGACACCAAGCCATCACGCCGCGGCAGGCACCCTCTTCGTCCATAATCAGGTCAAGCGCGATGTACTCGACGAAGAATTCGACCTCATGCTTTAGAGATTGCTGGTACAGCGTGTGCAGGATGGCGTGGCCGGTGCGGTCGGCGGCGGCGCAGGCGCGCATGGCCGGGGTCTTGCCGTAATCCTTCATGTGGCCGCCGAAGGGGCGCTGGTAGATGCGGCCATCCTCTGTACGGCTGAAGGGCACGCCATAGTGTTCCAGCTCGTAAACGGCGGGAATGGCCTCGCGGCACATGTACTCGATGGCGTCCTGGTCGCCCAGCCAGTCCGACCCCTTCACGGTGTCGTACATGTGCCAGCGCCAGTCGTCCTCGCCCATGTTGCCCAGCGCGGCGCCGATGCCGCCCTGCGCGGCGACGGTGTGGCTGCGGGTCGGGAACACCTTGGAGAGGCAGGCGGTTCGCAGTCCCGCTGCGCCCATCCCGAGGGTGGCGCGAAGGCCGGCGCCGCCGGCGCCGACGACGATGACGTCATAGGTGTGGTCGATGACGTTGTAGGCGCCGATCGACGGCTTGGAGATCGCGTTCATCGGATCCTCGGGTGATCTGGGGGTGTGATCTAAAGGGCTAGTACAGCACGATTTTCAGAACGGACAGGAAGGCCGTAAGGCCCAACAGAGCGCATATGGCCTTGTTCGCCAGTATGGCGATGGTCTGTGGCCATTTCTCATGAACGTAATCTTCCAGCACGACCTGGATGCCCAGCTGCATGTGGTGGAACGTCATGATGATGAAGGCGAGCAGCAGCACGGTGTTCCACGGCCGCTCGACCCACGCGCGGACCCATTCGAACGGGCTGCCGGCCAGGCGGACCATGCTGAACACGAACCAGAGCGAGAGCGGCACCAGCGCGATGGAGGTGATGCGCTCCGCATACCAGTGATGCACACCGGCCTTCGCGGAGCCGCTGCCGCGAACGCGGCCAAGCTGGGAACGACGGACCTTGATTGAAAGTTGGTCGGCCATGTCAGTGCCAGCCCCGCAGAACGATGACGCCGGCAATCCACGTCACGGTCGTCGCGGCGACGGTGGCGATGATTGTGAGCCAGCCGGTCTGATGGACGCGGGGAAGCTCGAAGCCCCAGCCGGCATCCCAGGCAAGGTGCCGGAGCCCGGCGAAGAAGTGATAGAACAAGGCGGCGGTCCAACCGAACAGCACGAAGATGCCGATAGGCGAACCCAGGAAGTGCTGCACCCGCAGGAACGCATCCGGCCCGGCGGCGGCGGCCATGAGCCACCAAACCATGAGCAGGGTGCCTACGGAGCTGGCGATACCCGTGACGCGGTTCATGATGGACAGGATCGACGTCAGCTGCGGCCGATAAACCTCCAGATGCGGCGAGAGCGGGCGGCGCACAAGCTGCCCGTCGCTGCGATACCCCAGCATCTGGGCGTCACGGACGTCTTTCATCGGGATCCCATTCGCGTCATGGCTGTCATCGGCATGTTCGTATCGACGTAGGTGGGCAGGGTCAACGACACTGCAACTGCAGCGCAGCACTGCCAACTCTCACTCCGCCCCACTCTGGCAGGCGGAAAAAGCAGAGGATGCCAGGATCGCGCGGGCGAGCATGGCCATGTTGGCGGGAACGATGGCGTTGCCGAGGGCTTTTATTCGGTCCACCCGGGCGGGAAGCCCATGATCCACTCGACGGTGACCGGGTTCAGGCGGCCACCCGCGACGTCGTTCAGGGCGCAGGCGCGGCGGCGGTGGCGCTGGTTGGGGCTGCCGTGTTTCCAGTCTCGGGCCCGGGGCGTCGGGAGCATTGTGGCGGGCGACGATCCAGACCCGCTGGCGGCGATGGGGCGCGCCGGCATGGACAGCACCCACCACGAGCGGCCAGACGGTGTAGTCTTGCGACTCCAGACCGGCGCAGACCTGGTCCGCGCCGCGGCTTCGCAGGCCAGGGACGTTCTCAGCCACCACCCAACGCGGTCGGCACTCGGCGACCAGGCGCGCCATGTGGGTCCAGAGGCCGGAGCGCGCACCTTCAAGCCCGGCGCCGTGCCCGGCGAGACTGATGTCCTGGCATGGAAAACCGCCAACGATGAGATCAGGGGGTGGGATGCCGTCGGCAAGGAGGGTGGAAGCGGTGAGGCGGCGGATGTCGGGGTAGACGGGGACGCCAGGCCAGTGGCGGTGGAGGATGGCAGTGCAGAAGGGATCCTGCTCGCAGAAGGCGACAGTCCGCATGCCGGCCCAGTGGAGGCCGAGGCTGGCGCCGCCGATGCCGCTGAAGAGGTCAAGGACGTTCATGGATGCTCATGAGACGCTAGGTATAATTTCCGGAGGTCGGACGTCAAGCGGTTGTTGCTGGTGGTTGGACCCTGAGCCAACCCCCTGCCGAGAGACAGCGCTTTCGGTTTAGGGTGGCGGTATGAGAGAAGATATTCGGGTCGGGATTGCGGGATATGGGGCCATCGGGCGCGCCGTGGGGGTGGCGCTGCTGAAAGGCATACCGGGTGTGCGGCTGGCGGCGATCGGGGTGCGGCGGGGCGTGGAGAGGCCGGCGCCGGGGGTCGCGCCCGGGGTCGCGGTAATGGCAGCGGAGCTACTCGCGGAGCACGCGGACGTGGTGGTGGAGTGCGCGCCGGCGGCGGCCCTGTCGGGAATCGCGGCGCCGGTCCTGCGGGCAGGTAAGACGATGGTGGTGCTGAGCTGCGGGGCGCTGCTGCGCCTGCCGGAGCTTGAGGCGTTGGCGCGGGCGCATGGCGGGCGGATCCTGGTGCCGACCGGGGCCTTGCTGGGGTTGGATGCGGTGCTCGCGGCGGCGGAGGGCGTGATCACCCGGGTGCAGATGATCACGCGCAAGCCGCCAGGCGGCCTGGCGGGGGCGCCGCATCTGGTGGCGCATGGAATCGATGTTTCGGGGCTGACGGCGCCGCTGCTGGTGTTCAGCGGCACGGCGCGGGAGGCGGCGATCGGCTTTCCGGCGAACGTGAACGTGGCGGCCGCACTGGCGATGGCCGGGGTCGGACCGGACCGCACGATGATCGACATCTGGGCCGACCCGGCGCTGACGCGGAACATCCATCGTATCGAGCTGGAAAGCGATGCGGCGCGCATCGAACTGCAGATCGAGAACGTGCCGAGCGAGAATCCGAAGACGGGACGGATCACGGCGCAGTCGGTGGTGGCGCTGCTGCGGAAGATGGGCGCACCGCTGGCAATAGGGACCTGATCCCCGGGACAAGCCCGGGGATCGCCGAGCCTCAAAGGGCGGAGCGGTGGATCTGGCCGGCCTTGATGACGGCGCGGATGGACCGGTCGGGTTGGGACAGCAGGGCGGGGTTGGCCCAGGGGTCGCCGTCTACGACCAGCAGGTCGGCGTGGGCGCCAGGGGCGATGGTGCCGATGCGGCCCTCCATGCCGAGAAGTTTCGCGGCGATCGTGGTGGCCGAGGCGATGATCTCGCGCGGTGGCAAGGCCCGGGCGCGGATGGCGAACTCCTCGGACTGGCGGACGTGGGTCTCGCCGAGCAGGTCGGTGCCGTAGGCCATGGTAAGCCCGGCGTCGCGCATGATGATGAGGCTGTCCATGCCGGCAGCGCGGACGTCCTCGATCTTGGCGATGCTGGCGGGGAGGAGGCCGAGGCGGGCGCCGTCGGAAGCGAGGGCCTCGTAGGTCACAAGGGTGGGCACGGCGACGCACCCGGCGGCGGCGGCCCGCGCGGCCGCGTCGGCGTCGATGCGGTTGCAATGTTCGAGGCTATGGACCCCCGCGGCGACCGCCCGGCGGATGGCATCGGCGGTATAAAGGTGGGCGCTGACGTAGGTTTCGGCATCCTGCGCTTCCTGGACCGCGGCCTCCATCTCGGCCTGGCTGTAGCCTTGCCAGGCGACGGGGTCGGTGGGGCTGGCGACCCCGCCATTGGCCATGATCTTGATGAAGGCGGCACCCTGGCGCAGCTCCTGCCGGCAGGCGCGGCGAACTTCGTCGACGCCATCGGCGACCCGGCCCAACGCGCCGAAATTGTTGATCCAGCGGTGGGGATCGTGGGTGTCGTGGCGGGGGCGGAGGTCGGCGTGGCCGCCCGTCTTGCTGAGCGCCTTGCCGCAGACGACGAGGCGGGGGGCGGTGCAGAGGCCTTCGTCGATGGCCTGGGCCAGGGCGTAGGGGGCGCCGCCGACGTCGCGCACGGTGGTGAAGCCGCGGTCGAGCATGCCGCGCATGATGGGGAGGCTGCGGAGGATGGCGATGGGGTCGGGGACCTGGGCATTGGCGCCGAGGTTCATCTGGTGGGCGACGACGTGGACGTGGCAGTCGATGAGGCCGGGCATGAGGGTTCGGCCGCGGAGGTCGATTGTGGTGCGGTCTGGGGCGGCGAGGGGGCGGGCGGCGACGTCCTTGATGATGCCGTTTTCGATGAGGACGTTGCCTTCGGTGTAGTCCGCGGCGGTGGGCTCGAGGATGCGGGCGTTGAGAAGGAGGATTTGCAAAAGGGTGCTCCCGGTCGAGGCGTCTAGGCGATTTATGGACTGGGTGGATTGATCTTCGGCCCTGCATTCAGCACAGTCCAGCCCATCGCGTGGCGCAAGCCGTGCTTGTTTCAGGGGATAAGCGATGAAGAGTCTGTTTACGTTGGGCGCAATGTTGCTGGCCGGGTCGGTGCTGGCGGGTCCGGTGCTGGCGCAGAGCGGGTCGAAGACGATCGACGACATCCGGTCGAAGGGCACGTTGAGCTGTGGGGTGTCCACGGGGGTTGCCGGCTTCTCGCTAGCCGACAGCAAAGGCATCGTGCAGGGCATCGATGCCGACACGTGCCGTGCGGTGGCGGCCGCCGTCCTTGGCGACGGCAACAAGGTCAAGTTCGTTCCGACGACGACGACCAACCGGTTCACGGCGCTTCAGTCGGGCGAGATCGACCTACTTGTTCGCAGCACGACCTGGACGCTGGGCCGTGAAGGCAACCTGGGTCTGTTGTTCGCCGGCGTGAACTTCTATGACGGCACCGGCTTCCTGGTGAAGGCGAGCATGGGCGTGAAGGGTGCCAAGGAGATGGATGGCGCGACCATCTGCGTTCAGCCCGGCACCAGCACGGAACTGGCGATCGCGGACTTCTACCGTCTGAACAAGATGAAGTTCACGCCGGTGCTGATCCAGGATCTGAACGAGATCCAGAACGCGTTTCTTTCGGGCCGCTGCGACGCGTATTCGACCGACCTGTCGGCGCTCGCGTCGTTCCGCTTCCAGCAAGGTCCGAAGGCAAGTGACTTTCTGCTTCTGCCGGACGTGATCAGCAAGGAGCCGCTGGGCCTTATGGTCAAAAAGGGCGACGACAAGTTCTTCGATGCCGTGCGTTGGACGATGTATGCGATGTATCAGGCCGAAGAGAGCGGCATCACGCAGGCGAACGTGGCGGAGATGCAGAAGTCGACGAACCCCGAGATCCGGCGTTTGCTGGGTGCCGAGGGCGAGATGGGCAAGGCTCTCGGGTTGGACAATCTTTGGGCCGTGAACATCATTAAGGCCGTGGGCAACTACGGCGAGATGTGGGACCGGACGATCACACCGCTGGGTATTCCGCGCGGGATCAACAATCTGTGGAACAAGGGCGGCCTGCACTATCCGCCGCCGATTCGCTGAGTCTTTGCCTAACGATTGGGCCGCCCTGGTTTGGGGGCGGCCCTTTTCTTTTGGCGGGCCGATGTCTGTCGTTGATCTCTGGGCCGAGTTGCAATCAGATGACGCTCGCGCAGACGAGGTATGCCTCGGCTGCATGTATGCAGGGTTGAGGGGTTAGAAGAATGTCTGGTGCGACGATCGACCCGCGCCATCAGCCGGCGCGGCAGGCGCCGAAGAAGGCGTTTCAACTGAGCTGGTCCGACCCTCGGTTCCGGAACCTGGTTTGGCAGGTGCTGATCATCGGGACGGTCGTGGGCATCGTCTGGTATCTGGTGGACAACACGAACAAGAACCTGGCGGCGCGGCGGATCGCGACCGGGTTCGACTTCCTGGGCCGGATCGCGGGAATCCCGATCGGCGAGCACCTGATCGACTACGACCCGTCGATCAATACTTACGCCCGGGCAGCCTGGGTGGGCGTGCTGAACACGCTGAAGGTCGCGGTCGTGGGAATTGTGCTGGCCTCGATATGGGGGACGCTGCTGGGGGTTGCCCGACTGTCGCAGAACTGGCTGATCGCCAAGCTGTCGGCGACGTATGTCGAGGTCATCCGCGACGTGCCGCTGCTGCTGCAACTGCTGTTCTGGTATTCGGCGCTGCAGGGTCTTCCGGCCCCGCGGCAGTCGTTCCACCCCGTCGAAGGCGTTTTCATCTCGAACCGCGGGATCAAGTTCCCGCTCATCGACTGGGTGGATGCCGATTGGTGGGTGGCGGGCGCGTTCCTGCTCGGGGCGTTGGGGCTGCTGGCCTGGTCGCGGGTCGCAGACAAGAAGCAGGACGAGACGGGGGTGCGGCCGAAGTCGTGGCCGGTGGCGATTGGCCTGCTGCTGGTGCTGCCCGGGCTGGTATGGGCAGCATTGGACGCGCCGTTCACGCCGGACCTGCCGGTGCTGCGGGGGTTCAACTTCGTGGGTGGCGGAACGATCAGCCCGGAATACGGCGCGCTGACGATGGGACTGGTGCTGTACACATCGGCGTACATCGCTGAGATCGTGCGGTCCGGCATCCTCGCGGTCCCGAGCGGCCAGTGGGAGGCCGCCGGGGCGCTGGGTTTGCGATCCGGGCCGACGCTGCGGCGGATCGTGCTGCCGCAGGCGCTGCGGGTAATCATTCCGCCGATGACGAGCCAGTTTCTGAACCTGACGAAGAACAGCTCGCTGGCCGTGGCGATCGGGTATCAGGACGTGGTTTCGATCATGAATACCGAGCTGAACCAGACAGGGCAGGCGATCGAAGGCATCGTGATCATCATGGTGGTGTACCTGACGATCAGTTTGTCGATCAGCTTCTTCATGAACTGGTATAACGCGAAGATCGCCCTGGTGGAACGCTAGTCCCATGTCTAACACGACAGCTGAACTGTCCGAAGCCGCCCGCGATCCCGTGCCGTCATTGGCTGGCATCGCCGCGGCGCCCTTGCCCGCGCGGCCGCCACCCTTGATCGCGGGGGCCGGCCCGCTGGGCTGGGCGCGGGTCAATCTGTTCGGATCGATCCTGTCATCCGTCGTCTCGGTTGTGCTGGGCGTGCTGATCCTGCACTGGGCTTACCAGTTGATCGACTGGGGCGTGGTGCATGCGGTCTGGTCGGTGCCGGTCGACGCGAGGGGGCTGCCCGACTCATCGGCGTGCCGGGAGGCGAAAGGCGTCGGCGCCTGCTGGGCCGTCGTCGGGGAGAAGTATCGCTTCATCCTGTTCGGACGGTTCCCGTATGAGGAGCAATGGCGCCCGGCGATCGTCATTGCGCTGTTCATCAGCCTGTATTTCGTCTCCGCAATCCGGGCGTTCTGGAACAAATGGCTGATCGTGCTTTGGGCGGGCGTGCTGACGCTGATCGGTTGCCTGATGTGGGGCGGATTCGCTGGCCTGACCTACGTGCCGCAGGATGCCTGGGGCGGCCTGCCGATCACGTTGATCCTGTCGACGTTCGGGCTGGTGCTGGCGTTCCCATTGAGCCTGTTGGTCGCCTTGGGGCGACGGTCGACGAATCTCCCGGCGGTCAAGGGGCTTTGCGTTCTTTACGTCGAACTGATCCGCGGGGTGCCGCTGATCACCCTGCTGTTCATGGCGAGCGTGATGTTCCCGCTGTTCATGCCGGCGGGACTGAACCCGGACAAGCTGTTGCGGGCGCAGGTCGCGGTGATCCTGTTCGCGGCGGCATATCTGGCGGAGGTGGTTCGCGGCGGCCTGCAGGCGTTGCCGAGGGGACAGTACGAGGCGGCCGATGCGCTGGGGCTGAGCTATTGGGAGAAGACTGGGCTCATCATCCTGCCGCAGGCGTTGCGGCTGGTCATCCCGCCGCTGGTGAACACGTTCATCGGGTTCTTCAAGGATACGTCGCTGGTGCTGATCATCGGGATCTTCGACCTGCTGACGGCAGGCAAGGTGGCGATCGCGGAGCCGGTTTGGCAGGCCTATAGCACCGAGGTGTACCTGTTGCTGGCGGCGATCTACTTCGTGTTCTGCTATGTGATGGCGCGCTACAGCCGGGGGCTCGAGACCGAGCTGCGGCGTGGGGCGACTCGGTAACCAATGAGATTTCGGGAGATGCTTCGATGAGCCAAGCCGCAGTAGTGGAGCGCCCGGTGGGTGGCTCGAACGAGACGCCGGCGATCGTGCTGGACAAGGTGAACAAGTGGTATGGCGCGATGCACGTATTGCGCGACATCACCCTGACGGTGGGACAGAAAGAGAAAGTCGTGGTTTGCGGCCCGTCCGGGTCCGGCAAGAGCACGATGATCCGGTGCATCAACCGCCTGGAGAGCCACCAGGAAGGCAAGATCGTCGTCGACGGCACGGAGCTTACAAACGACCTTCGGGCGCTGGACACGATCCGGCGCGAGGTCGGAATGGTGTTCCAGTCGTTCAACCTGTTCCCGCATTTGACGATCCTGGAAAATTGCACGCTGGCGCCGATCTGGGTGCGCAAGATGCCGAAGGCTGAGGCTGAGGAGCTGGCGATGAGCTATCTGCGCCGGGTCAAGATTCCGGAGCAGGCGAAGAAATACCCGGGCCAGCTGTCGGGCGGGCAACAGCAGCGCGTTGCGATTGCGCGCGCGTTGTGCATGAAGCCGAAGATCATGCTGTTCGACGAGCCGACATCGGCGCTCGACCCCGAGATGATCAAGGAGGTGTTGGACACCATGATCGGGCTGGCGCAAGACGGGATGACGATGGTCTGCGTGACGCACGAGATGGGGTTTGCCCGCCAGGTCGCGGACCGGGTCGTGTTCATGGATCGAGGAGAGATAGTGGAGCAGGGGCCGCCGAACACGCTGTTCGAAAACCCGCAAACTGACCGGTTGAAGCTGTTCCTGAGCCAGATCCTGCGCGGCCACTAAAGGCGGCTGGGGCGCTGACCGGCGCCCCAGCTCACGTCGTTGGCGAGACTACTTGCCCTTGACCATCTGGCCGCGGATTTCGCCGCCCGGATTGGCGGCCGTGTGAACGTTCGCATACCACTTTCCAGCCATCAGGTCGGCCATCTGAGCGTCGGTGAGGGTCGAGGTGCCTTTGATGGGCGAGGACGGGGTGTCGAACTTCAGCACGACGCCGGCATTTGCGCCTGGCTCGGCGGGGCCATGGAAATGGGCGGCGGTCGCCGGACCTGTTAGGGCGCTGTAGTCGACCGAATAGGTCAGGAGCTTGCTGGTCGTGTCGAGCGAGGCGGTGGCCGTGCCCTTGCCATCGCTCGTCTTGGCAGGGACTTCGCTGGCGCCGTTGAGCGTGGCGGTGAACCGGACCGTTTCCGCACGGGCTGTCCCGGTGAGGATGGCGCCGACGGCAAGAGCGATCGCGAACGTGGCTGTATAATGTTTCATGGTTGCCTCCCTAATAGACGTTTGGACATGGGGACGGGCTGGCGGGCTGTCAGGGCTGCGCACGGGAAGTTTGTACGACGTATGGGATGGGCGGTCTGCGACCAGTCAGCCGCTGTCCCGGATCACCAGTTCGAACCCGAGGTCCAGCCGGCGTGGGCCGGACAGGTCCTGGGTCAAGGCTGCTGCAGCGCGTCCGATGGCCTCGCCGTGGACGCGGATGGTGCTGAGCCGGGGGGTGATGAGGCGGCCCATCTCCAGGTCGCCAAGTCCGATGACGGCGACCGTCGCCGGGTGTCCAGGCCGGTGGCCGTGCCCAGCGTCGCGCAACCCGGTGAGGAAACCGATGGCGAAGGCGTCGTTGGCGGCAAAGACGGCGTCCACCCCCGGCAAACGCTGGAGCGCCGCGGCGCCGGCAGTGGCGTTGCGGTCGAGAACCAGGCGCAAGGGAGGCGCAAGACCCGCGGCAAGCGCTGCGTCGTGAAAGCCCGCCCACCGCCGTGTCGCGCGGGGGTCGCTACCGCCGATGAAGGCCAGGCTGCGGCGACCGCTGTTCGCCAGGTGCCGCGCGACGGCCGCGCCCGCGGCGTGGTTGTCGAACCCGGCGACCGCGTCGATCGGATGGGTCGGCAGGTCCCAGGTTTCCACCACCGGAATGCGCGCCCCCCGAAGCAGGCGCGCACCATGCTCGGTCGCCGGTGAGCCCACCATGATGAGCGCGTCGGGGCGGCGCGAGAGCAGGGCGGACAGCATCCGGTCCTCGCGCTCGGCGTCGTAGCGCGACTGGGCCAGCACGACGGCGAAGCCGAGCGGCTCGAGCGTGTCGGAAAGGCCCTGCACGGTGTCGGCGAAGATGGCGTTGGCAATGGTGGGGACCAGCACGCCGACAGACTGGGTCTTGGCACTGGCGAGCGCGCCGGCAACCAGGTTCGGAACGTAGCCGAGTTCGTGCATGGCGGCCTCGACCCGCGCGCGGGTTTTGGCAGCCACCAGGCCCGGCAGGCGCAGCACCCGGCTGACGGTGATGGCCGACACGCCGGCCTTCGCAGCGACCGCGTCGAGCGTGGGGGGGGACATCGTCTGGTTGGGGTCCATCGCCGGCAGCATAGGGCGGTGCGGGCGCGTGATGCACGAGAGGGCTTGCGCGGAACAAAATGACAGCGCTATCATTTAGCATCGGGGAAGACGAATGGGAGAATATCCATGATCTCGAATGACGATGTCGCCGTATACAAGCGCGATGGATTGCTGGTTGTGCCGGAGGTGCTGGGGCAGGAGACGTTGACGGCACTGCGGCGGGTCGTCGCGGAGTTGGTGGCCGCATCAGCCGCAACGACCGTCCACACCGACGTTTACGACCTCGAACCCGGGCATACCCCGGCAGCACCGCGCGTGCGGCGCATCAAGACGCCGCACAAGGTGCATAAGCTGTTCGACGAGATCGTGCGCAGCGGGCCTGTAATCGACATCCTCAAGAGGCTGATCGGCCCGGGGCTGCGGCTGCATGGCTCGAAGCTGAACATGAAATCGGCCCATTTCGGCTCTCCGGTGGAGTGGCACCAGGATTGGGCGTTCTATCCGCACACCAACGACGACGTGCTGGCCATCGGCGTGCTGCTCGACGACACGGACCTGACGAACGGTCCGATGCTGGTGACACCCGGGACGCACACCACGCCATTGTGGAGCCATCATGGCGAGGATGGGCGGTTCGCCGGACTGATCGACCCCGACCTGATCCAGCCGGAGATCACCCGGGCGGTGCCATGCATGGGCAAGGCGGGCAGCATGTCGTTCCACCATGTGCGGGCGCTGCACGGCTCGGCGCTGAACACGTCGGACCGGCCGCGCAACCTGCTGTTGTACGAGGTGGCCGCGAGCGACGCCTGGCCCATCATGGGGGTGAAGGATTTCGCGGAGTACGACAGCCGCCTGCTGGCCGGCGGGTCTGTCGTGACGCCGCGGATGACGGCCGTGCCCATCAGCGTGCCGTTGCCACCGCCGCTGCGGCAGGGATCGATCTACGAAACCCAGGCGGCGGCGAAGAAGAGTTACTTCGGCCGGGCGGCCTGACACCGGCGGCTTCGTGGCTCAGCGACTTCGCGTTCTGCAGTCGTTGTGGGCCATGGAGCGGCGCGTCCCGGGCACGCCGGAGTGGCCGTTGCGGCAGCAGCTGGAGATGATCCGGGACGCCGGCTTCGACGGCGCCGGGGTCCGGTTCGTGGACGCGGCCTATGCTGCGGAGGCGACCGGCTTCCTGCGCGACAACAGCCTGATCTGGCAGGCGCAATGCTATCCGGCCAGCGTGGATGCGCTGAAGCCGGTGCTGGAGCTGGTGGCGCGGCTGGGGGCGGACCACGTCAACCTGCAGCCCGACGTCCGGCCGGCCAGCATCGCGCCGTGCATTCCGCTGCTGGAGGGATGGCGGCGGCTGGCGGACCAGGCGGGGGTCGCGGTGCATGTGGAGACGCATCGCGACCGGATGACGACGGACCTGCTGTTCACGCTGCAGTTGCTGGACTGCTTCCCCGACCTGCGGCTGAC
>JAYVEG010000173.1:0-3849 GCA_043748985.1 Rhodospirillales bacterium | reverse complement strand
CCAAGCGGTTGCGCCGGTGCATGGTTTGGCGCCGGGTGCGGGCAGACGTGCAGCGCGCGTGGTGCAGGGGGTGGCGCCGCGGTTGGCAGTACATCAGTTTCATTCGGGGACGGCGGTGGGCGATGCGATTACCAATGCAATGCTGCTGACGCGACAGGTCCTGCGCGGGCTGGGCTATCACAGCCGCATCTTTGCCGAACACATCGACCCGGCGCTGCAAGACGAAATCCATGGCAAGGACGCATTGCCGGAGCATGACCGGTATGTGCTGATCCTGCGGCATTCGATGGGGCACGATGCGCTGGAGCAGGTGTTGGGGCTGCGGGCGCCCAAGATATTGATGTATCATAACATCACTCCGCCGGAACTGCTGGCCGGGTCGCCCTTCATGCAGCGGTATGCGCGGCTGGGGCGGCAACAGCTGGAGACGATCCGGCCGGCGGTGGTCGCGGCACTGGCGGACAGCGAATACAATGCGATGGAGTTGCGGCGGCTGGGGTTCGACCGGGTTGCGGCGTGCACCCTGCTGTTCGATCTTGGGGAGCAGGGCGCGGCGGTGGCGGCGCGGCCGGAGCGCGCGATGGCGGCAAGCGGGTTGCCGGCCTTGTTCACGGTGCTGTTCGTCGGGCGGATCACGGCGTCGAAGGGGCAGTTGGCGCTGGTGGCTGGGTTTGCGCGGTTCCGGAGCGGGTATGCCGGAGCGACGCAGTTGGTGCTGGTAGGCCGGCAGGACGATGCTGCGGCGATCACCGAATTGTTGAGCCTGGTCCGGCGGCTGGGGCTGGACCAGGGGGCCGTCGATGTGGCGGGGCTGGTGTCGGACGCGGTACTGGAGCGGCGGTATGCCGAGGCGGACCTGTATGTGTCGGCAAGCCAGCATGAAGGGTTCGGCGTTCCGTTGATCGAGGCGGTGGCGCGGGGGGTTCCGGTGCTGGCAGTGGGGGCTGGGGCGGTACCTTACACGCTGGGCGCCCCGGCGGCCGACCCGGCGGGGCTGCTGGCAGACACGACGCCAACCGGGATTGCAGCGGCCATCCTGGCACTGGCGATGGACCCGGCGGGGCGGGCGTCGCTGGCAGAGAGCCAGCGTGCATCGATGCAGCGGTTCACGCTGGAGCGGCAGATACCGGCGTTGGTCGATGCGGTGGTAGAGGCTGGGGCCGCGCGGCCGGTGGACGGGGCGACGCGGGCGGCGCTGGCGGCGAACGCGCGGTTCACGGTGGCCGGGCATGTGAACGGAACCTATAGCCTGGCGGAGATCAACCGGTCGTTGGCCCTGGCGCTGGAGGCGGCTCGGCCAGGGACGGTCCGGCTGCTGGCCGTGGAGGGCGGCATCACGACGCATGTGGGACACGTGCCCGCCGAGCAGCGGGGGTGCGGTGGGGATGCTGCTGGCGCGGCCGGCACCGATAACGGGGCCGGCGATCGTGATCAGCCAGCATTACCCGGTTTGGGTGCCGCCGGTTTCCCCAGAGCTTGGGGACGTGCCGCTGGCGCTGTTCTTCTGGGAGGAGAGCCTGGTGCCGGCGGCAACGGTGGCGGTGCTGAATGCCGGCTTCCGGGGGGTGCTGGCACCGACCCGCATGGTGGCGCGGGCGCTGCTGGATTCAGGGGTGAGCGTGCCGGTGCGGGTGGTGGGGCATGTGCCGCAGCTGGGGGCGTTCCGGGACATTGCGGCGCGGCGGGTGGGGCGGACGGTGGAGGGGCCGTTCACGTTCCTGCATGTGTCGTCGTGCTTTCCGCGCAAGGGCGTCGATGTGCTGCTGGCGGCCTGGGTGCGGGCGTTCGGGGCACATGATGCAGTGCGGCTGGTGATCAAGGGATTTCCCAATCCGCACAATACTGTGGCGGGCGATCTTGAAGCGCTGCGGAAGGTCTATCCCGGGATGGCCGAGGTCGTGCTGATCGACGACGACCTTCCGGAGGCGGCGCTGGCTGCGCTGTACGAGGCGGCGGACGTGGTGGTCCTGCCGACGCGGGGGGAGGGCTATAACCTGCCGGCGGCGGAGGCGATCACGGCGGGGATCCCGTTGATCGTGACGGGGTATGGCGGTCATATGGATTTCGTGACCGATGTGGCCGCCGCAGGGGCGGCGGTGCGGCTGCTGGCGTATCGGCTGGCGCCGTCCCGGAGCCATCTGGCCACGCCGTTCTCCTTGTGGGCGGAGCCGGATGAGGGGGATCTGGTGGCAGCACTGCGGGAAGCCGCCGGGCGCAAGCGGGTGTCCACGGCGCCCGCAGTGTTGCCGGTGCGGGATGTTGCAAATGAGATCAGCGGGTTTGCGGCGGATCTGCTGTTGGCCCCGGCCCGCGGCGCGTTCACGACCGGGTGGGTGACGACGTGGGACGTGCGGTGCGGGATTGCGGAATATTCGCGGAGCCTTCTGGGGTCCGTGGGTGGCGACGCGGTGATCTTTGCCGATGAACGGACCGAGATCGAGGATGCGGCGGGGTTGGTGCGTCCGAGTTGGCGGGCGGGCGATCCGGAGATGGTGCCGTCGCTGATGGCGGCGGTGCTGCGGGCGGACCCCGACGTGCTGGTGGTGCAGCATCAGCCGGGGTTGATCCCTTGGGCAACGGTGCCGGGGCTGTTGAACCACCCTGCCCTGCTGGGCCGGGTTGTTTGCGTGACGATGCACAACACGCAGGGACTGGTCGAAACGCCAGACCCGGTGCGGGCAGACGTTTTGGCGGCGCTGCGGCGGATGTCACGCGTGGTGGTTCATACGGTGGGCGATGTGAATCGGCTGGCGGCGCTGGGCCTGGTTGAGAACACCGTGGTGATCCCGCACGGCGCGGTGCGGCCAGGCAAGCGGCCTGCGGTGCAGCCGGTGATGCGGGCGGTGTCGACGCAGGATGCGGTCGTGGTGGGGTGCTATGGGTTCTTCTTGCCGGACAAGGGGATACCGGAGCTGATCCAGGCCTTGTCGATCTTGCGGCAGACGTGGCCGGAGGCGCGGCTGCGGCTGGTGAATGCGCACTATCCGTTGTTCCTGTCCACAGACGAGATCGCGCGATGCAAGGGGCTGGTCGCGGCGGCGGGATTGGACCAGGAGGTCGAGTTCATCACGGAGTTCCTGGAGCCGGCCGCGTCGGAAGCTGCGCTGCAGGGGTGTGACGTGATCGCCCTGCCGTATCAATATTCGAAGGAGGGCTCTAGCGCGGCGTTGCGCAGCGCGTTCGGCAGTGGGGTGGCGGTTGCGGTGACGCCGCTGCCGTTGTTCGACGAGGCACGAAGCGCGGTGCTGGAGCTGCCGGGGGTCAGTCCGGCGGAGATAGCGGCCGGGCTGGATGCGGCGTTGCGGGACGGTGCGGCGCGGGAGCGGGCGGCGGCGGCGGGGCGGGCCTGGCTGCTGGAGCGGGAGTGGTCGATGGTCGGGGAACGGTGGCGGGGGATGCTGGATGCGCTGCGGTCGTCGGGCGTGGTGGTGGGGGGGGCGGGGCCATTGAAAACCGTTTGGCGGGATCGTTGAGCGGCACCGGCGGCGGGTGTTGAACGGTGGGGCCGCGGCGCCAGGGCTCCCTCGGCAGCGGTGGTGATTTTGGAGGAAGGGGCACAGCGGATAGGGCGAGAGGGGCCGGGGCGGCTGCGGTTTGCGAACCAACTCCGTGGCATTGCCGCGGTTTCGGTGGCGTTCAGTCACCTGGTGGGGGTGTATTGGCTGATCCCGGAGGCGGTATCGGCCGTCACGTTCTCGCCGTGGGAGGGGGGGGTGTCCCCAGGCGTGGTGCAGGTGGTGACCTACCCCTGGGTGAATTTCGGACCTTTGGGCGTGGCGCTGTTTTTCCTGATCAGCGGGCTGGTCATTCCGTTCTCGTTAGAGAAGCACAGCCGCTGGAGTTTCATGG
>JAYVEG010000172.1:0-12242 GCA_043748985.1 Rhodospirillales bacterium | reverse complement strand
TCCCCGCCTCGAATTCCTGCGCCAGAACCTCCGCCTGCCCAGCGATGGTTTCGGCGGCTTGGCGAAAGGCTTGCTGCGCCAGATATAGCTGCAGCGTCTCCGGCAGGGTGTTCCACTCTGCAATCATCGGCACGATCTGGCCCCGTTACTATGCCATCCTGGCGAATGACTTGCCGCGAAATCCGAATCGACGCGGTCTCGACGGACTATGAAGCAGCAATGTTAATGCAACCTTGCCGTCAACACTCAGACAAGCATCAAACTGACCGGCTCCAACGATCCAAACCGCACAACGACGTGCGCCGGGCCATCGAGCCATATCGGCGGCGTCACGCTGCCGAGCATCACGATCTGCCCGGCCCGCAGGCCGCCGAACGCCGCGACCTCCGCCGACCCCGCCAACCAGGCCAACGCGTTCATCGGGTGGCCCAGCAGGTCCGCGCCACGGCCACGCCCCACGATGACGCCATCCACCTCGATCTCGCCCCCGATCGCCTCGAGGTCAAGCGTGCGCCAGTCCGCCAAAGGCGCGCCCAGCACGGCGCCGGCGTGGAACACTTGGTCGGCAACCAGCGCCGGGGTGCCGAACGCAGCCAGGTCGGCGTAGCGGTTCTCGACAATCTCGATGGCCGCCATCAGCAGATCGACGGCTTCGGCAGCGGCCTCGGGCGTGGTGGGGCAGGGGGGCAGGTCCCGAATCAGGTGAACAGCCAGCTCGCATTCCACCCCGGGGCGAAGGAACGGCGCTATGGCGAACGTGCTGCCCGAGGCATGCAGATTGTCCCGCGGCATGAACCCGGCAGCCGGACCGTCCAGGCCGAGATACGCCTGCATGGTCCGCGCGGTCGCCCCAATCTTGAAGCCGCCAGGCGCAGCCTGGTCATGCAACTCCGCCAGCGCCCGTTGCGCCGCGACCCCCTCGGCCAGAGTGGCCGGGCGGGCGGAGGGTCCCAGCGGCAGCATCGGCGCCCGCACCGGCATGCGACGCGCCCCCATCAGGGCGGCTGCGGTGCGCTCCGGCGAAAAGGCGCTCATTCCGGCCGGGTCAACTCATACATCGCCAGGGTCGCAGCGGCGGAAACATTCAGGCTCTCCATAACCCCCGGCATGGCCAGGCCGACAAGCTCGTCGCAGGTCTCGCGGGTCAGCCGACGCATGCCATCGCCCTCGGCGCCCAGCACCAGAACGACCCGGCGTTCCCGCAGCGCCGTCCCGCGCAACGGCGCCGCCCCCGCGTCCAGCCCGATCACCCACAACCCGGCCGCCTTCAAGGCCACCAGCGTGCGCGCCAAATTGACGGCACGCAGCAGCGGCACCGTCTCCAGCGCGCCAGACGCCGCCTTGGCCATCACGCCGGTCTCTTCCGGCGCGTTACGCTCCTGAAGCACCACGGCCGCCGCCCCGAACGCCGCAGCACTGCGCAGCGTCGCGCCGATGTTGCGCGGGTCGGTAACCTGGTCGAGCACAAGGATCGGCCCTGGCCGAGCCAGCGCGGCCGCCAAAGACGGCGGCGTCAGCAGGTCCGCCAGCAGCCCAACGCCCTGATGCACGGTGTCGCGCCCAAGCAAATGGTCCAGCCGCACGCGCTCGATCCGTTCGGGAACCAGCGGCCAGGGCTGCGGCGCATGAGCCATCAGCGCGGTCTCGGCGTCCTCGGTCAGCACGAGGCGCTTCAGCCGGCGCGCCGGGTTCTGCAGGGCTGCCGCAACCGCGTGGATGCCATGCAGCCAGACGCTGCCGCGCGGCGCCGCAATCCCGGGCGACCGGCCCTGGCCCGCCTGGCGCTCCGTGATCTGTGGCGTCTGACTCGGGGCCGGCGCACGCAGCGTGTCGCGCCCAGGTTCGCGCACCGAAGCCACCGGCCGCGCAGCCAGGGCCTCTGGCGCACGCTCCGCGGCACGAACGGCCGGCCGCGCCGGCCCGCGCGGAACAGCCCCCGGCTCCGGTGGACGCGAAGGGCGTGGGCCAGAGGTATACCGGTCCCGCGGCGGCGCGCGCACAGGCCCGCGAGGAGCCTGCGGCGTACCAGGGCTGGATGAAGTGGGGCCCGACGAGGAGTGGCCGCCAGGGCCGGGCCGGCTGGGTGGTTTGGAGCGCATGCCGGGCCTTATACGGGTGTTATGCGCTATTGGGTATGGCGCTCGATTGACAACGTGGCCATCGGGGCGCTACCCCGCGCCCTCGTCACCGCGGTGACGACCCGTGGAGGGGTGCCCGAGTGGCTAAAGGGGGCGGACTGTAAATCCGCTGGCGTACGCCTACGCTGGTTCGAATCCAGCCCCCTCCACCAGCCACCCCAGGGTCGACTGGTCAGCGCCGGGGTCGTCTGCTGGGGCGACGGTGCCGTGTGCACCGCCGCGCAGCCATGCAAGTAGATTGATTTGCCGACGACATTGAAGCCTCCGGTTGTTGAGGCGGTCACTTGCGCGTTGTCGCCGACATCGATCGCCGCGCACAGGGCGTAAGTCACACTGTAGCAAACCGGCCGTAATCTCTGAATCTCCGCGTCAGAACATTACGGTCAGGCGACAGCATCGCGACCGCACTGGACGGCGAGCAGATCGGCCTGTTCGGCACCGTCCGCGACGACGAGGGCGCACCCGTCGCGAACGCCATCGTCGAGGTATGGCAGACCGATCCCGACGGCGCCTACGACCTGCAGGCCGCGGATCCCACCGCGATGGACCATCGCGCCCGCTTCCAAACCGACGAGCACGGCCGTTACGCGTTCCGCGCGACCCTGCCGTTCGGCTACGAAATCCCCATGGACGGCCCGGTCGGCGCCATGATCCGCGCCCAGGGCCGCCACGGCTGCCGCCCGGCCCACACCCACTTCCTCATCGGCGCGCCGGGCTACCGGGAACTGGTGACCGCAATCTACTACGGCTACGACCAGTATATCGCGACCGACACCGTCTTCGGCGTGTCCCAATCCCTCGTGGTGCAGCCGAGGCAAGGCGTCCCGGGATCGCCATTCCCAGGCCTCGCCTCCATCGTGTTCGACTTCGTCCTGGCCCGCGCCGTGGCCGGCGACGAGAACAGCCGCGTCGGCGCCGACCCGGCGTCGCTAATGGCTGCGGAGTAAACTTACCCGCAATCCCCGTTCGCGGGAACCGCGTGGCGCACATGGTCCGCTGCCAGCGCGTCCGCCCGCCCCTCGTCGCCCGCGACGATCGCAGTCAGGATTCGGGCATGGTCCGCCCATAACGCCGCCTGCCGCTCCCGTTGCTCGGGTCCGAAGAACGGTGCAGTGCGTTCGCGCAAACGCTCCAGCATCTCGCGCAACAACGCGTTGCCCGACGCCGCAAGCGTCTCCTCGTAGGACCGCACGTTCAGCGTCGCCAACTCCCCAACCCGACCCGCGCCCGCCGCCTTCTCCCCCCGCTGCAACAGGGCCCGGATGCGCAAAACGACCCCCGCGTCCCCCCGGCGCGCCGCCAGCCGGCCTCATGTGCCAGCATTGGCCCGAGCACGACATCGAACTGGCACAAGGCGAGCCTCCCATGAGCCTCCCATGAGCCCCGGATGAGCATCGTCATCCTCACCGACAAGGACGGCGTCGTCCGCACCGAAGCCGACGCCTCCCTCCGCCCCATCGAGGCCTACGACTACTACTTCTACGGCCAGCACCGCGCCCGCTTCACCCTCGCCGAAGTCGTCCACGAAACAAGAATCCGCATCATCGAGACGGACCCCGCCATCCCCGTGAACCTGGTGCCCTCCAAGCTCCTGGAACACTTCGACACCATCGAGGACGCCCGCAAGCAACTGGCCAGCCTCACCTCCTACGGCCGCATGGACACGCAGCTCCGGAAGATCGGATGACCGACCCGGACCCGGTCGGTACAAGGACGCCGGCCTCGATGTGCAGATCGACGACGGCAACGGCTCCACCAGCACCGTGCAGATCGTCGGCACCGGCTCGGACTACGACATCGGCTTTGCCGCCCTCTCCTCGATGGTCATCGCTCGCAGCAAGGGCCTGCAAGTCAAGGCCATCGCCTACCCCGCCCAGCTCTCCGGCGGCATGCGCCAGCGCGCCGCCATCTGCCGCGCCCTGCTCGCCGACCCCGACCTCCTGCTGATGGACGAACCCTTCGGCGTGCTCGACGCCATGACCTGCGACCAGATGATTCTCGAACTGCAGCGCGTCTGGGCCATGACGTCGAAGACGGTCCTATTCGTCACCCACTCGATCGCCGAGGCCGTCTTCCTCTCCGACCAGATCCTCGTCTTCAGCCCCCGACCCGGCCGCGTCGCCGCCTGCATCCAGATCGACCTGCCACGCCCCCGCCGCATGGCCTTGCGCGACACCCCGGCCTTCACCCACCACGTCGCCGGCATCACCGCCCTGTTCAAGGCAATGGGCCTGCTGAAGGAGGAGTAATGGCGTCCGTTCTGTTCCGCTGGTTCGCCCCGCCGCTCACCTTCCTGGTCATCCTGCTCGTCTGGCACTTCGGGGTGACCCTGTTCCACGTCCAGCCCATGGTCCTGCCCTCGCCCGGCAGCGTCGTCATGGCCTTCGCCGAGGCCCCGCGCTGGTTCCTGGTCGAGGGCCTGTACACTCTTGCCACCACCCTGGCCGGCTTCGCCATCGCCGTCGTGGTGGGAATTCTCCTCGCAATACTGATCGTGGAGGCCAGGGTCTTCGAGGGCACCGTCTACGCGCTGATCACCGCACTCAACAGCGTGCCGAAGGTGACGATCGCCCCACTCTTCGTCATCTGGCTCGGCGTCGGCGCGGCACCCAAGGTCGCGCTCGCCTTCCTGATCGCCTTCCTGATCGCCTTCTTCGCCATCGTCATCGACACCGTACTCGGCCTCCGCTCCGTTCCGCCCGGAATGCTCGACCTCGCTCGCACCATGCAGGCCACCCGCATCGGCAACTTCTGGCGCATCCGCCTGCCCTGCGCGCTGCCCTCGATGTTCGCCGGTATGAAGGTCGGCGTCTCGCTCGCCCTCGTCGGCGCCCTCGTCGGCGCCCTCGTCGGCGAGTTCGTCGCGACCGACCACGGTCTCAGCTACATCATCCTCACCGCCCAGGGCACCTTCGACACACCGCAGATCTTCGCCGCCACCGCGCTGTTGGCGGTGGCGGGGATCGCGCTGTTCACAATCATGGACTTGCTGGAGCGTCGTCTCCTGCCCTGGCACGCCTCCCGCCGTTCCAACTGAACACGCGCCGTAAACGCCTCAGGCTGCACGCACGCTCGCGACGAAGGCACCCAATTCCGCCGAAATCTCCTGCGAGCGCTTCGACAAGGTCGCCGCCGCCCCCAGAACGATGCCGGTCGCAGCCCCGGTGTCGTTCGCGGCCTGGCTGACGCCGCCGATGTTGGCAGTCACGTCCTGCGCGGCCTGCGCAGTCTGCTGAACACTGCGGGCGATCTCGGCGGTCGCCGCACCCTGCTGCTCAACGGCCGCCGCGATCGCGGTCGCGATGGTGCTCACCTCCCCGATCGTCATGGTGATGCCGCGGATGGCGTCCACCGATTGCTTCGTCGCCTGCTGGATGGTGCCGATCTGTGCACTGATCTCCTCCGTGGCCTTCGCCGTCTGACTCGCCAGGCTCTTGACCTCGCTCGCGACCACCGCGAACCCCTTCCCGGCATCCCCGGCCCGCGCCGCCTCGATCGTGGCATTCAGCGCCAGAAGGTTGGTCTGGCTGGCAATCGTGCTGATCAGCCCTACCACCTGCCCGATCCGTTCGGCGGCCTCGGCCAGCGCACTGACGGTCGCATCGGTCTGCCGCGCGTTGGTCGCGGCCCGTCCGCTCATGGTCGCCGACTCCCCGACCTGGCGCGCGATCTCGCTGATCGACGCCGAAAGCTGTTCCGCAGCGGCGGCGACAGACTGCACGCTGCTGCTGGCCTCCGCGGCCGATTGCGCAACGGCGGCGGCCCGCGTGGTGGTGTCGCCGGCCGTCGCGGCCATACTGCGCGAGGTGGTTTCAAGCTCGGTCGAACCGCTGGCCAGCATGCCGATCAGGCCGCCCAGCTTCGTCTCGAAGGCGTCGGCAAGCCGGTGCAGCGTAGCCTGGCGTTCGCGGGCGGCATCGACCTTCAACGACTCCCGCTCCCGCGCGAAGCGGGTTGCCTCGGCAGACCGGGACTTCAGCACGTCAACGGCCTGCGCCATCTGCCCGATCTCGTCGCTGCGCCCGGTGTCCGGCACCGCCGTATCCAACGCGCCGCTGGCAATGGCGCGGGTCGCGGCCGCAATCCGGGTGATCGCACCCGCAATCCGCCGGCCAATCAGCGCGGCCACCCCGGCCGCCATGATGGCCAGCAGAACCATCGGGATAACCAGGCCGCGGAATGCGGCCCATTGCGCCGTGCGGATGCTATCCAGATACACCCCGGTCGATACGATCCAGCCCCAGCCCTTCGACTTCAGGCCGAAAGTCATCTTCTCAACCAGATCCGTCGCCGGCGGGCTCTTCGGCAAGAAATACCGAACGCCAGCGCCGCCCCGCTCGGCAGCGGCAACCTGGTCGCGTATCATGTAACGGCCGGTGGCGTCGGTCAGGTCCCACATGCTGCTGCCGTCCACCTTCGGGCTGGGATGATAGACGGCGAAGCCCTTGTCATCGAGGATATACAGGTAGTTATTCTCGTCGTAGCGCATGGCGCGGATCGCGTCCTTCGCAGCGGTCTGGGCCGCCTCGATCGTCATGCTCCCGCTGGCCGCCCGCGCCTCGTACGCCTGAACTATCGCAAGCCCCGACTGCGCGATCGCCCGCGCCTTGCCCGCGCCATCGTCCAAGGCAAGGTCGCCAATGGCGCGGATGGCGAGCGCTCCCGTGGCAAGCATCGCAAAAACCGTCAACAGCGGCAGCAGCATGATGCGTCCGTTCAGGCCTCTCAGGGCGATCGACATGGGGCAACTCCGGTTCAGGATAAGATGCCCCGGCTTACCAAAAAGAAATGAACGCCAGATGAAACCGGTCCCCCCGTTGACAGCAACGCCATCGGCCTGGATGGACACGCGATGATCGACCTGCCACCGCTCAAGGAAGTCATTGCCCGGCACGGGCTGGACGCACGAAAAAAGCTGGGACAGCACTTCCTCCTGGACCCCGGCCTCATCGGCCGCATCGTGCAGCAGGCCGGCCAGCTCGACGGCCGCCACGTCGTCGAGGTCGGCCCCGGACCCGGAGGCCTGACCCGCGCCCTCCTGGCCAGCGGGGCCACGGACGTCCTGGCCGTGGAACTGGACCGCCGCGCGATCGCAGCACTGACCGAGCTGGAGGCGGCATATCCACACCGCCTCACCGTGATGGAGGCCGACGCCACCCGCCTGGACCTCGCAACCCTCGTCGACACGCCACGAGTCCTCGCCGCCAACCTCCCCTACAACGTTGCAACCCCGCTCCTGGTCGGATGGCTGCGCCAGGCGGCGCAATGGGAGCGCATGACCTTGATGTTCCAGCTCGAAGTCGCCGAGCGCATCTGCGCCACCGCGGATACCGAGGCCTACGGGCGCCTCAGCGTCCTGGCCCAATGGACGTGCCGCACAACCCTCCTGCTGCGCCTCCCCCCCGGCGCCTTCGCCCCACCCCCAAAGGTTTGGTCGGCCGTTGTAGGCCTCGCACCCCTGGCCGAACAGCCGCCGCCCGACCTCTTCAGCGCCATGGAGCGCCTGACAGCGGCAGCCTTCGGTCAGCGCCGCAAGATGCTACGCGGCAGCCTCCGCACCCTGGGCGGCATCCCCCTGCTGGAGCGCGCTGGCATAGACCCAATACGGCGCGCGGAAACGCTCTCGGTCGCGGAGTGGGACCGGCTGGTCCGGCTGCTTTAGCCGCCATGGTCGTGCTCGACACGTCCATCCACGCCGTTCGGAAACCGGTTGCTATCGCCCGCCTCTTTTCTCCCCCCCGCGCTTGCGGGAAAGCGCCGGTGTGAGCACCCGACAGCAGAACCGCAACTACAGCAGGATATCCCGGTTCACGTTCTTGTACAACAGATACACCGCCCGCCCATAACCAGTGGGATAGAACTGCTGCGGACAGAACGAGCCCATCCAGATGAAGTCCCCAGTCCAGATCTCGTGCCAGTCCTGACCCAGATAATACAGGCCCTGGCCCTCAAGCATCATCAGTCCGTGTTCCATGACGTGAGTCTCGACCGCTGGAAAACAGGTTCCCGGCGCGAAATACATCAGGTTCATCTCGAAATCGTGCCGCAGGTCGCCGTGGCCCGTCAGGTGGATGAACCCGCGCCCTTCCTGCCCGGTATGGTTCGTCGCGGTCGTATCGTCGCGATGCCCGCTGAACGGCGCGGGCGCGTCGATCCCCGGCGCCGGCTGATACCGCTTGCGCACGACCAGAACGCGCGCAGGCCCGGCCGTATGATTGTCCAAATGGAACCCATGACCCTCCGGCGCATAGGCGTAGCCACCTTCACCCAGCACCGCGTCCATCAGCCCGGCGATCCGCACGCCGACCTCGCCGGCCAGGACATAGAAGAAATACTGAACGTCCCCGCCCATCGCGGCAGGCGTGCCGCCACCCGGCTCGATCTCCAGGATCATCTGAACGAAGCCCGCCCCCAGCGAAGGCGTCGCCAGCACGCGCACGCTGGTGCGGTCATACCCAGGAATGCGGCTGACGAGGACACCCTCGGGCGGGATGAACGCGTAATTCCGCTGCACGACCCCCCGATTATAGCCGATCGCCCCCGGTGGAACGCGGCCAACCGCTGCGCCCGCCGCGCGAGGTGTCAGCATGAGGCCGCCCCCCCAGATGTCGCTATGGCTAGCCGCTGTGGCTAGCCATACCGCCGATGCGACCGTTGGCTGTAGTGCCGACGATGATGGTGCCGATGCCGCGAAACCAGCTGCATGCTGGCCGGGCGGTCCGCCGCGGTGATCACATGCGCCGGGCCATGCCCATGCGTGACATGACGCGGCGCCGCATCGGCCGTGGTGGCAACCAGGACAGGCAGGACCAGACCGGCCAATGCGGCGGCCAGGCGAGAAAGGATCATGGGAGATGCTCCGCTTCGGCTTGATATGTGAGATGAGGGACCTGGGCTAGGCCACTGTCCCAATTATCAACCTACTTACCTCGCGATGCAAGCCTGTGCCGTCACGTCACAAGGCAACACCCTGAAGAAGCAAAGCCATCGTATCTGCGCCAAAAAGCTCTGCAAGACGCGACGCATCCCCAAAAATGCTGTTTCAGCAATCGAGAAGGAAGCGGGACGGAAACACAAACGCCCTTCGTGCTCTCCTCTTCTACTGTGTGTCCGCTGTGTGAAATTGTTCTGGCCAGCCCTGCCGCGCCCCGGCTTTGCCAACTACGGTGGCCCCACTGAAGAAGAAAGGTGGAAGAACACTCGGCCCGCTCAAGCGATCGCCCTGCGTCACAACAGACACAAAGCCCGCAATTCGTTGCGCAGCGCCGGCGGCATCGCATCCTTGTGCAAATCCCGCAGGTCCAGGTCGGCCGGCGCGTCGGGCGCCTCCAGATAGCGCCACCCCTGGAACGCCTTCACCGGCCGCCCCTCCACCTGCACCAGCGCCGGGTCCAGCACCAGCCCGGCACACGGCGACCCGTCGTCCCACCCGTCCGGCACGATGTCCAGGATCCGTTGCCGCGCCAGCATCGTGCCGGCGATCACCCAATAGATGCTGCCGCCATCGACGATCTCGTCACGCCGCCGCGGCTGGTTCCGCGTCTGGTGCCGCAACGGCGGCCGCTGCGCCTGCCGTGCCGCTTGCACCTGACGCAGATGGGCGATGTCGCGGATGCCGACGGCAAGCTTGGCCAGATGGATCATGCAGCGTGATTACGGGCTGCCGGGGGGGATTCGCAAGCGGCAGCCCTCCGCGGTAGACCCCTGTCATCGTTTGGCCGAATAAGGGCGTGGGGATGGGATTGCGGATCGAAGGCGGACTTGCCCTGGTCGGTGGTGGGCTGGCAGATGTGGCGATCGAGATCGAGGACGGGATGATCGCAACGCTCGACGGCTCAGCCGGCAGTGGTCGTCGCCTCGATGCCCGCGGCCTCTGGGTGCTCCCGGGCGTCGTCGACCTGCACGGCGACGCCTTCGAACGCCAGATCCAGCCACGCCCCGGCGTGGGCTTCGAGGCCGGCCTCGCGCTCCGCGAGACCGAGGCCCAACTCCTGGCAAACGGCATCACCACAGCCTTCCACGCAGTCACGCTGTCATGGGAGCCGGGGCTGCGCAGCCCGCAAGCCTGGCAGACGCTTCTGGCCGCCATGGCCGCACAGCCCTGGGCCTGCGACATGCGGGTGCACATGCGGTGGGAACTGCACAACCTCGATGCCCTGGACATGGCGCTGGCCGACGTCACCGCCGGCCGGGTCGGCATGCTCACGTTCAACGACCACACCCCGTCGATCCTGCGCAAGCTGGACACGGTGGCAGGCGCGGCGAAGTATTCCGAACGGGCGATGATGACCGTCGACGCCTTCCGCGCCCTGGCGGAACAGGCGATGGCCCACACACCCGACGTTCCCGCCGCCGCCGCCCGGCTGGCCCACGCCGCCCGCACGGCAGGGATCCCGGTCGCCAGCCACGACGACGACACCATCGAAACCAGGCGCCACTACCGCGGCCTCGGCGCCACGATCTGCGAGTTCCCGATGGCCGAGGATGTGGCGCTCGAAGCCCGCTCGAACAACGAGGCGGTGGTCATGGGCTGCCCCAACGTCGTCCGCGGCGGCTCCCACCTCGGCTGGGCCTCCGCGGCGGCAATGAGCGAGCGCGGCGCCTGCTCGGTGCTGGTCAGCGACTACTACTATCCCGCAATGCCCGCGGCAGCCCTTCGGCTCGCGACCGGATCCCTGGGCCTGGCGGCCGCCTGGGACCTCGTCAGCGCCAACCCGGCCGCGGCAGCCGGTCTCCACGACCGCGGCCGCATCGCCGAAGGCAAGCGCGCAGACCTCGTCCTGCTGGAGCCCGACAGCGGCGCGGTGGTCGCAACGGTCGCGGCCGGCGCCGTGGCCTTCATGGGCGCCGCGGGTTCGGCACGCCTGTCATGACGATGACGCTGCCGAAAACCCCATCGCTTCGCCTCGACGGCCGCCGAGCCCTGGTGACCGGCGCCGGCCGCGGTATCGGCCTCGCCTGCGCCGCCGCATTGGCAGAGGCCGGCGCGCATACCGTCCTGGTCGCCCGCACCGCGCCGGAGATCGAGGCCGCCGCCGACGCCATCCGCGCCGCCGGACAAAGCGCCGAGGCAGCGGTCGTGGACGTCACCGACCTGACTGCGATGCGCGATATGATCGGCCGCCTCGGCCCCTTCGACGCCTTCATCAATAACGCCGGCGGCGCCCGCCACGCCCCCTTCCTCGACGTGGACGAAAGCGATTTCGACGCGATCATGGCCCTCAACGTCCGTGCCGCCTTCTTCGCCGCCCAGGCCGTGGCCCGCGGCATGGCCGCATCCGGACTGCGCGGCAGCATCATCAATATCTCCTCCCAGATGGGCCTGGTCGGCGGCCAACGCCGCAGCGTCTACAGCGCCACGAAGCACGCCATGGAAGGCTTCACGAAGTCCGCCGCAATCGAGCTCGGACCCCTCGGCATCCGCATCAACACGCTATGCCCGACCTTCATCGAAACGCCGCTCACCCGGCCCTTCTTCGAGGATAAGGCTTTCCGCGACTGGATCATGGGCAACATCCGCCTGGGCCGCGTGGGCCAGGTGCAAGACCTGATGGGCGCCGTCCTCTTCCTCGCCTCCGACGCCTCGGCAATGATGACCGGCGCTGCCCTCGTCGTCGATGGTGGATGGACCGCAGCCTAACGGACCGTCCGCCCCCCAACATACGGGCCCGGCCCATAGCCCGGCGGCGGCGGGCAGGCGCACGGCTCGCCCAGCGGCTTTGCCCGGATGATGCGGCAGATCACCCGCTCCGGACCATGCCGCGTCCGCACGAAGGCCCGGCAGCGCCGCCCGAACGGGACCCGCTCATACGCTGGCGGCGGATAATACCCCGGCGGCGGCCGCGGCGGTGGCGCCCCATAATACTGCGCGTTCGCCGAGCCCGAAAACCCCGCCAGGGCACCGAAAACACAAGCTGCAGCGATGATGTTTCTCATGATGGCGTATCGAAGCACGCCATGAGAAGTTGCGCCATGGCCACCGCACGATGGCTCACGGCATGCTTTTCATCGGGTTCCATCTCGCCATAGGTCGCCCGCCCGCCGGCAGGCACGAACATCGGGTCATACCCGAACCCCCGCTCCCCCCGCGGTGGCCAAACCGCC
>JAYVEG010000171.1:0-3861 GCA_043748985.1 Rhodospirillales bacterium | reverse complement strand
CAACCGTCGCCATCTACGACGCCTGGAACAACGGCCTCGGCCGCACCTTCCGCGCCCATGACCGCATCCTCTGCGTCCTCCCCCTCTTCCACATCTACGCCCTCACCGCCGTCCTCCTCCGCGCCGTCGCCAACAGCGTCGAACTCGTCATCCACCCCCGCTTCGACCGCGACGCCGTTCTCCACGCCATCGAGCACCACCGCATCACCCACTTCAACGGCGTCCCCACCATGTGGATCGCCCTCGCAAGCGCCCCGAACCTCGAAACCCGAGACCTCTCCTCCCTCCGCATCGCAAGCTCCGGCGGCGCCGCCCTCCCATACGAGATCGGCGAGCGCTTCCACGCCCTCACCGGCATCCGCCTCGGCGGCGGCTGGGGCATGACCGAAACCGCCCCCGCCGGCACCAATCTCTTGCCTGATCGCCTCCCCATCCCCGGCGAGATCGGCGTCCCCCTCCCGGGCGTCGAACTCGAAATCGTCGCCCTGGACGACCCCAACAAACGCCTCCCCCAAGGCGAAATCGGAGAACTCCGCACCCGCGGCCCCAACGTCATGAAAGGCTACTGGAACCGCCCCGAGGACAACGCGAAAGCCTTCATCGACGGATGGTTCCTCACCGGCGACATCGGCCGCATGGAACCCGACGGCACCTTCGTCATCGTCGACCGCAAAAAGGACATGCTCATCAGCGGCGGCTTCAACGTCTATCCCCGCGCCATCGAGGAAGCGATCCACGAACACCCCGACATCCAGGAGGCCGCCGTCATCGGCATCCCCGACCCCTACCGAGGCCAGGCCGCCAAAGCCTTCATCGTCCTAAAACCCGGCGCCCCCGACCTCACCCTCGAATCTCTCCGAACCTTCCTGTCCGATCGCCTCGGCCGCCACGAACTCCCCACCGCCCTCGAACGCCGCGAACACCTCCCCCGCACCCCCGTCGGCAAACTCTCGAAAAAAGACCTGGCCGAAAAGCCATCTCCCTTCGGGAAAGGGTTGGATGAGGGTCTAACCGCCAACCACCACCCGCCCCAAAAGCAGGGCGAACCATGAACGAAGCTCCCCACTCCAAAATCCCCGAACCCATACAATAACCTATGGACGGGCCGGACCCGACAACCCACGCCGCTCCACCAGAACCAGCCTCGCCACAAGGGCGCCCAACGAGGAAACACAAATGGACCTCTCCTTCACCCCCCAGGAAACCGCCTTTCGCGACCGCATGCGCACCTTCTTCGCCACCGAAATCCCCGCTTCCATCCGCGAACAGGTGAAAAAAGGCGAACACGTCCCCCGCGAAGCCCAGATCGAAACCCAACGCATCATGAACGCCCATGGCCTCGCCGTCCCCCATTGGCCAAAGGAATGGGGCGGCCAGGACTGGTCCCCCGTCCAGATCTACATCTACCAGGACGAGATGCAGCAGGCCTGCGTCCCCCCGCCCCTCGGCTTCAACGCCAACATGGTCGGCCCCGTAATCGCCCAGTTCGCCAACGACGCCCAGAAAAAGCGCTTCCTCCCCGCCACCGCCAACCTCGACATCTGGTGGTGCCAGGGCTTCTCCGAACCCGGCGCCGGCTCCGACCTCGCCTCCCTCCGCACAACCGCTGTCCGCGACGGCGACCACTACATCGTCAACGGCCAAAAAACCTGGACCACCCTCGCCCAATATGCCGACTGGTGCTTCTGCCTCTGCCGCACCGACCCGGCCGCCAAGAAGCAACAAGGCATCAGCTTCATCCTCATCGACATGAAGACCCCCGGCATCACCGTCCGCCCCATCGTCACCATCGACGGCGGCCGCGAGGTCAACGAGGTCTGGTTCGACGACGTCCGCGTCCCCCTGGAAAACCTGGTCGGCGAAGAAAACAAAGGCTGGGACTACGCCAAGTTCCTCCTCGGCAACGAGCGCACCGGCATCGCCCGCGTCGGCGTCTCCAAGGCCCGCATCCGCCGCATCAAGCAGCTCGCCGCCCTCGAACGCGTCGGCGATCGCCCCCTCCTCGAAGAACCCCACTTCCGCGAAAAACTCGCCAAGGTCGAAGTCGAGCTCAAAGCCCTGGAAATGACCCAGCTCCGCGTCGTCGCCGACGAACGCAACCGCGAACCCGGCAAGCCCAACCCCGCCAGCTCCATCCTGAAACTCAAGGGCAGCGAGCTACAACAAGCCACCACAGAACTCCTCATGGACGTCGTCGGCCCCTACGTCCTGCCCTACGACGAACACCCCCATGACAAGGACTGGGAAGGCAGCAACGAACCCCCCATCGGCCCCGACTTCGCCGCCGAAGCCGCCCCCACCTACTTCAACTGGCGCAAGATCTCGATCTACGGCGGCAGCAACGAAATCCAGCGCAACATCGTCGCCAAAGCCATCCTAGGCTTCTAACCCCCCAAAAGCCCTCTCCCTCCGGGAGAGGGTTGGGTAAGGGTCCAACCCCCGACCCGAACCAAAGATCGCAAAAGCCGGAAATCAATCCAGCAACGACGGATCATGCGTGCAGATCACCCGCACCTCGTCCCCATGCTCCCGCACCACCCGCCGCAAATCCCGCAGCGAACGCCGACGCTTCACCTGGCTCGTCTCCAGTGACCACTGCAACAGCCGCGCCCCCGTCGGCGTCGACGGTGCCGCCGCCAACTCGGTATGGTTCATCACCGCATCCCCCGCATGCAGCAACCAGCCGTCCGCCTGCCTGATAGCAACCCCGCAATGCCCCTCCGTATGCCCCGGCAGCCAAACCAGGCTGATCCCAGGCAGAACCTCCGCCGCCGGAATGCCGAACCAGTCCTCGTCGAACGCCTCGTGCCGCTCCCACCGACCGATATCCCCCCACTGCGCCGGAATGTAGCGCTTCCGCCCGATCAACCCCTCCGGGTGCCGCGCCGCATGCGCCTCCCGCGCCGACAGATGCACCGTCGCCCCAGGGAAGTCGCGCAGCCCGGCAGCATGGTCGAAGTCCAGATGCGTCATGACCACGTGCAGCACCTCCGCCGGGTCATGCCCCATCGACCGCACCTGAGCATGGGCCGACTCGCTGGAATCCAGCCGAATGCGCATCACGGCCATCATCGCGGGATCCAGATGCGCCCGATCCCCAAGCGGATCGCTCGAAACCGTGCCCGTATCGATCAGCACCAGCCCGTCATCGGTCTCGATCAACAGGCAATGACACGTCATGTTCGATGGCCCCGTCCCCACCGTCTGCCCATCCATGTAGCCGCCGCCATAGGGGCGCATCGCCCCGCAATTCAGATGATGCACCCGCATGTGACTCTCCGCTCCGAAGTTGTCCTAACGGTCCACACCCAGGAACGTCGCATCCCGAAAACCGATCGCCCGACCGCCAAAACCGCTTGACCTACACCAAGGAATATGGTCCTATTAGACCATGACGAACGCCACCCCGCCCGCGACGCAAGACCGCTTCCTGGATCTCCTCCTGGCAGCCATCTACGCCATCGTCGGCGCGCTCGAGCCCGTCATCCTGACCATCGCCCACACCCCCGACCGCCCCTGGGTCGAACGCATCCGCATCGGCAACCGCTTCTGGGCCATCATCCGCGAGCTCCTTGCCCTCACCCTCCGCATCAAACCCGAAATCCTCTCCACCAACCCCGTCTTCCCCCCAACCCGACCCTGCACGCCCCGCCCGCATCCGCAACACCCGACCTCTGAACCTGACCCCCCGCCAGCTCGCCAAGCGCCTGGCCTTCCTCCTCCACCAACTCGAATGCCTCGCCGCCGAAGCCAACGCCGCTCTCACCACCGCCTTCCACCACCACGCCAACATCATCCGGGCCATCGCCGGCTGCGACTGCCTCCCACCCCAAACCTGGGAACGCGCCGGCTAACCAACCC
>JAYVEG010000170.1:0-12285 GCA_043748985.1 Rhodospirillales bacterium | reverse complement strand
CGACGCTCTCGATGACGCCGACGCCTTCATGGCCCAGCGTGCGGCCAGGGGTGCAGGTGGGAACGTCGCCCTTCAGGATATGGAGATCCGTGCCGCAGATTGTCGTGCAGGTAACGCGGACAATGGCATCGGTCGGATCGATGAGGGTGGGTTTCGGGCGGTCTTGCAGCGCCTTCTGGCCGGGTCCGAGGTAGACAAGCGCTTTCATGGGGATTCCCTGCCTTCGATCGGCCTGATCGAGGCCAAACACGGCCGGAAGCTAGGGTCGCAGCGACGCGGCACGGAAGCGTCGGAAACTACTCATACGGACAGTCTTGACGGTCTGCCGGCGCCGTGGCGGTGGTGGATTCAACCCACCCTACCGTCCTGCGGTGTCGCGATCGGGGGTGGGGATGGTGCCCAGGGCCGGAATCGAACCAGCGACACTGCGATTTTCAGTCGCATGCTCTACCAACTGAGCTACCTGGGCGCTCCGAGCGGAGGCAGGGTGGTTAGCCCAGCCTGGCGGCGGGATCAACCCCGGTCGTGACGCGATGATGTCAGGGCTGGTCCTCGGGGCTGTCGTCATCGGCCTCGACCATGGGAACGCTGTAGGCCGTCCCGAACCAGCGGCCGAGGTCCACGTCGGCGCAGCGGCGGGAACAGAAGGGATGGAGGCGACCGTCGGCGGAGGGTCGGCGGCAGATGGGGCAGGTGTCGGGGTCGGGCTTGTCAGCCACGGGATATGGGTTCCAGCCGCCAGGCGCCGGGCGGAAGGGCCGGGTCGCTGCGGGAGATGAGGGGGCGGCCGGTGCGGCGTGCAAGGTCGGCCCGGGCGACGGTGTCGGATTCGAGGGCGCTGACGACGTCCGGGGCGGCAACAAGGCGATGCGGCGTGTCCTCGGTGACCAGGCTGCGGACGGCTTCCAGGGCGGTGGCGTGGGGCCCGGCGAGAAGCTCGTGCAGCGGCGGATGGACCCTCGGGCGGAGGATCTCGGCCAGGCCAAGGTTGGTGAAGCCGAGGAAGCGGGGATGCAACGGGTCGGGCGCAAGGGCGGCGACGAACGCGGGCGCGAGGGCGTTGCGGGCCTTGGCGGCCATGCCGGCGAGGTCGACGACGATGGCGCCGGACAGGTTGCGCAGGCGGATGGCGCGGGCCAGCGCGGGCAGGGCAGCCTCATTTGTGGCGCGCTGGGCGGCGGGTTTTTGCCGGCGGTCCGCGGTCGTGGCCCCGGCGTCGATATCGATGGCAACAAGGGCGGGCGTGGGGGTGATGCTGGCGCGGGCGCCGCCGGGCAAAGCAAGAAGCGGGTCCGACAGCGACTCGACCGCGGCCTCGATGCCATCGTCCCAGGCCTTCGGGACCAGCGTGGCGCCGCCGGGATGGATGGCGGGGTCGTCGACGATGACCGCGGCGCCGGGATGCAGCGCAAGCAGGCGGTCGATGGCGCCGGGACCGTGGCAGAGCAGGGCAGGGGGGCTTGGCTCGGCCTGCGGCGTGCGGGCGGACAGGCGCGGGCCCTTGTCGCCCTGGGGCGCGCGGGTGACCGCCACGGTGACGCAAGCGCCGACTCCGAGGCCGGCGGCGCCCTGGCTGTCGGGCAGGAAGCCCTCGGTGCCGGGCAGGGCCACGAAGGCGCCGGCCATGGCGGGGATGACGGCGGTGATGCGGCCGTTCAGCCGGTCGCCGACGGCAAGCGGGCCGCCCGGGCGCTCGATGGCGTAGTCGAGGAGGCGGGTGCCGTCCATGGCCGCCGCGCGGATCTCACCGGGGGAGCAGGCGGCGTGGATGCGGATCACGGGACCGGATAGCCGCGGCCGCGGAGCAGCTGCGCGGTCTCGAACAAGGGCAGGCCGACGACGGCGCTGTAGCTGCCGCCGATCTGGCGGACGAAGGCGGCGGCACGGCCCTGGATGGCATACCCGCCTGCCTTGCCGAGGCCCTCGTCACAGGCGGCATAGACAGCTAACTGGTCGTGGGACAGGCGGGCCATGATGACCGCGGTGTCCACGACGCGTTCGGAGACGTGGCCAGCGGGATCGATCAGGGTGACGGCGGTGATCACGTGATGACGACGGCCGGACAGCAGCTCAAGACAGGTCTGGACCTCCCCGGCGTCGGCTGCCTTCGGCAGGATGCGGCGTCCCACAGCGACGACGGTGTCTGCGGCGAGGGTGAAGTGGCCAGACACGCGGGCGGCGGTCGCTTTCTCGGCGGCCATGCGACGGGCATACAGCCGCGGCAACTCCTCGCGGCGGGGCGCTTCGTCGATGTCGGCGGGGGCGACGTGGTCCGGGACGATGCCGATCTGGGCCAGGAGGGCGAGCCGTCGCGGGCTTGCGGAGGCGAGGGTGAGCGGCGCTACTTGAACCGGAATGTGATGCGGCCCTTCGAGAGGTCGTACGGCGTCATCTCGACGTTGACGCGGTCGCCGGCCAAGACACGGATGCGGTTCTTGCGCATCTTGCCGGAGGTGTGGGCGAGGATGCTGTGCTCGTTGTCCAGCTTCACCCGGAACATCGCGTTGGGCAGCAGCTCCAAGACGGTGCCGCTGAATTCGATCATATCTTCTTTTGACATTCGGTTCCTTCTAGCCGGGGGACTTCAGTTGCGCGGCGGAATGTGATGTTGCGGGGGGATGGGGTCAAGCAGAACGGGCAAGGCGTTGCGATATGCTCCGGCCATGGGCGTGCAGGCCTTCGGCCTCGGCCAGTAGAACGGCCGCGGGTCCCACCCGCTGCAGGCCGGCGCGGTCGGCCGCGACCCAGGTGGTGCGCTTGAGGAAGTCGTAGACCGACAGGCCCGACGCGAATCGGGCGGTGCGGCCGGTGGGCAGCACATGGTTGGGGCCGGCCACGTAGTCGCCGACGGCCTCCGGGCACCAGGCGCCCAGGAACGCGGCGCCGGCATGGCGGATTCGGCCGAACAGCGCCTGCGGATCGTCGGTCATGATCTGCAGGTGTTCGGGGGCCAGGCGGTTGGTCAGCGCGGTGGCTTCGTCCCAGTGATGGGCGACGATGATCGCGCCATGGTCGCGCCAGCTGGCGCTGGCGATCGCGACACGGGGCAGGGTGGCCAGGGCCGCGTCCACGGCGGCGGCGACGCGGTCGGCGAAGGCGGCATCAGTCGTGATCAGGATACTCTGTGCGTTCTCGTCGTGCTCGGCCTGGGCCAGCAGGTCCATGGCGACGTCGTCCGCGTTCTGGCCGCCATCGGCCAGGATCACCACCTCGGACGGCCCGGCGATGCTGTCGATGCCGACAGTGCCGAAAACCTGGCGCTTGGCCTCGGCGACATAGGCGTTGCCGGGGCCGACGATGCGGTCGACGGGCGCGATGGTGGCGGTGCCGTAGGCCATCGCGGCGACGGCCTGGGCGCCGCCGACGCGGTAGATCTCGGACACGCCGGCGCGGCGGGCGGCGGCCAGCACCAGCGGTTCGAGCCTGCCGTCCGGGCAGGGCACGCACATGGCGACGCGGCCGACCCCGGCGACGCGCGCGGGCAGCGCGTTCATCAGGACGGAGGATGGGTACGCCGCCTTGCCGCCGGGCACATAGAGGCCGACGGCATCAAGCGGCGTCCAGCGCAGGCCGAGCGTTAGGCCGGCGGGGTCCGGAACCTCGATATCCCGCGGCAACTGGGCACGGTGGAAGGTCTCTATTCGCGTCGCCGCAAGGTCCAGCGCTTCGGCAAGGGGGGCTGGAATGCTGGCCGCGGCGGCGTCGATCTCGGCCGGTGTGACGCGGAGGGTGTCGGCGGTGAGCGACTGCCGGTCGAAGCGGTTGGTGAGTTCCACGAGGGCCGCGTCGCCGCGGGCGCGGACGTCCGCGATGATGCCGGCGACGGGGGCGTCGACCCGGCTGGTGGTGTCGCGGGCGTCATGCAGCAGGGCGATGAATGCGCCCTCGAAGCCCGGGGCGGCGGTGTCGAGGCGGATCATGCTTCGAGGGCGCTGCGGAAGCGGGCGATCCAGGCGCCGACCTGCTCGGGCCGGGTCTTCAACGCGGTGCGGTTGACGATGAGGCGGCTGGTGACGTGGGCGATGACCTCGGTTTCCTCCAGACCGTTGGCGCGTAGCGTGCTGCCGGTCTGGACGAGGTCGACGATCAGCTTCGACAGACCGAGGCCCGGGGCCAGTTCCATCGCACCGTTGAGGTGGACGATCTCCGCCTGGACGCCGCGGGCGGCGAAGTGGCGGCGGGCGATGTTGGGATACTTGGTGGCGACGCGGACGCGCGACCAGGTCTCAGGCTCGTCCGGGGCACGGTCCACCGGCTCGGCCACGCTGACCCGGCACGCACCGATGCCGAGGTCGAGCGGGGCGTAGATCTCGGAGTAGTCGAATTCCATCAGCACGTCGGCGCCGCAAATGCCGATATGCGCGGCCCCGAAGGCCACGAAGGTCGCAACGTCGAAGGGACGGACGCGGACGACATCGAGGCCCGGATGGTCGGTAGGAAAGCGCAGCCGGCGGCTGTCCTCGTCGATATAGTCGGGCGCCGGGGCGATGCCGACACGTTCGAGCAGGGGTGCGCACTCGGCCAGGATGCGGCCTTTCGGCAGCGCCAGGATAAGGGGCGTGTCGATCTCGGGTGCCAGGGCGGCGGCCGGGAAGAGAGCGGTCATGTCCGGGGGTTAGCACCTGGGCGGCGCCCTGGGGAGGGGGGGTGGCGCGGGGCTGGGGTGCCGGTCAGACCGGCTTGATGCGGGCGACCAGGTCTTCGCTGCACTCGATCGTGCCGTGCCAGTAGGCTTCCGAATAACTCGCGGTTCAGTTCGATCCAGGCGGCAACGAGAGCCAGGTCCGATGGGACGAGATCGCCAACGGCTTGGGGCGGGGTCTGCAGGGTGACGGTAATGGCCTCGACTGGGTTGTAGCGAGGAAGGGCGCGGAGCGTGATGCGGGGGCCGTGGCGGGCGCCGCCTTGGTGGCTGACGAAGACGACGAAGGGCAGGCCTGTCGCAGCGGGGCGCAGGTTCGCCATGTCGAACGGTGCCCCGTTTTCGCGGGCGCCGGGGCGTGGCTGAGATCGTTCATCTGCGCCTCCGCTGGGACTATGGGGGCTTGAGGCCTTTCGTTCTGCAGTTGGGATGGTTGATGGATCCTCACCCAACCTTGGCCCACGTCGCGGTCCATGCCCGAGAGAGAGGGCCTTTTACTCCAGCCCGGCGGCCAGGCCGAGGGTGGCGGCAAGGTGGTCCAGGCGGCGCTGGACGCCTTCGCCCTCGAAGACGCCGGGGCCGCGCAGGCGGAGGATAAGGCGGCCGGGTTCGAGGCGCAGGGCGGCGTCGGCCAACAAAGCGAGGGTGCCGGCGCTGAGGACATAGGCGAGCCGCAGGGCGGCGCCGAGGATTGCGGCGCGGGATTGGTCGGCGGCATCGAGCAGGGCGCGGGCGGGAGCCAGGAAGGCCGCGCCGGGCTCCGCCTCGTAGCGGAGGCCGATGGCCAGCGCGAGGAAGGCGCGGGTCTGATGGGTCAGGCCGACGCCGGGTTGGCGGAGGACGCGGTAGAAGGTCTGTTCGGCGCGGTATTCCGGGTGGTCGTGGCTGCCGATGTCGGACATCCAGCAGGCGGCGTGGCGGAGGCGAAGGGTTGCGGTGGTCTCGCTGGGGAACAGCGGCGCGGTCCAGGCGATCAGGGCGGGGGGCAGGCGGGCGTCGCGCCCCAGAAGCGCGGCCATCTCCTGCCCTGCGGCAAGCAGCGGGTCCTGGCGGCGGATGTCGGCCGGCACCTGCTGCATGAACCAGCCTTCGCGGATGCCGGCTGCGCTGAACACCACGCGGCGAGCGCCGGACAGGCGCAGCAGGCGGCGGAGGACGATGGCGGCATAAGGCAGGTCTTCGGAGCGGCGGCGGGGCGCGCCGGGGGAGCGGTCGCGCCGAGGCTCGAGGATCATGGCGGCCAGGTTGCGGGCGGCATCACGATCGATGGTGTAGTGATGGACGATGCCGAGCGGGTAATGCGTCTCGTGCATGTGCACCCGGGCCAAGGCGCGCCAGGCGCCGCCGACGAGGTAGAGGTCGCGATCGGCCCCTTCCTGCAGCCACGGAAGGGCGGCCAGGTCGGCCTCGGCGATGGCGCGGGCCCGGGCGAGGTCGTTCTCGGCGCGCTCGGACAGCCGGATCACGCCGAGGCGGAGGGTCGCCGCGTGGCGAACCCCGGCCGCGTCGAGGCGAACGAGTTCGAGGGAGCCGCCGCCGATGTCGGCAAGAATGCCGTCGGCCTCGGGGATGCCGCAGAGCATGCCAGCGGCCGACAGGGTGGCCTCCTCCTCGCCCGAGAGGATGCGGATGGTCGCACCCGGCATGCGCGCCTGCAGGCCCTCGACGAAGGCGCGGCCGTTGCTTGCGTCGCGCACGGCGGCGGTGGCCAGCACGTCGAAGGGTGCCGCCTCCATGGCGCACGCAATGGCGGCGTATCGGGTCATGACGCGCAGCGCCTGCTCGACACCCTGCTCGTTCAGGCGGCCGGTGGTCTGCAGGCCGCGACCGAGGCGCAGCACCGCCTTCTCGTTGAAGATGGCGACGGGATTGCGGCCGCGACCCTCATAGACGACGAGGCGGACGGAGTTCGAGCCGAGGTCGACGATTGCGCAGCGGGGCTGCACGCTGATTGCGTTTTCGGGCAAAGCTAGTCCTGACTGACGCGGTCCTGGCGCTTATGGGCGGCGTCGGGGGTCCCGGCAAGGGCGGGCCCGTGCAGGGCGGAGCCGCGTCCCGAAAGCGACGGGTTGGTCATGAAGTAGTGATGCGCGGAGAAGGGCTTGGGGCCTGGCGCGATGCGCGTCCAGGTGCCGGACGCGCCCAGCTCCCAGGATTGCAGCGTGTCCTTCAGGTTCACGACCATGATCTGGTCGAGCACCTGCTGGTGAACGGTGCGGTTGTGGATGGGCACCAGGGTCTCGACGCGCCAGTCCATGTTGCGGGCCATCCAGTCGGCACTGCTGATGAACACGGTGGCATGGCGGCTGGGCAGACGATGGCCGTTGCCGAAGGCGTAGATGCGGCCGTGTTCGAGGAACCGGCCGACGATGGATTTGACGCAGATGTTCTCCGACAGGCCCGGCACGCCGGGGCGCAGGCAGCAGATGCCGCGGATGACGCACATGACATGCACACCGGCGTTCGACGCGCGATACAACTCGTCGATCAGCACGTCATCGACCAGGCTGTTCATTTTCAGCCAGATGTGTGCGGGGCGGCCGGCCCGGGCGTGGGCGAGCTCCGCGTCGATCATGGCCATCAGCGTCGTGCGGGTGGTCAACGGGCTGAAGGACAGGCTGTCCATGCGTTCGGGCTTCGCATACCCGGTCATGTAGTTGAACAGCCGGGCGCTGTCGCGCGTCAGGTCCGGGTCGCAGGTGAAGAAGCTGAGGTCCGTATAGATGCGGGCGGTGATGGGATGGTAGTTGCCGGTCCCGAAATGGGCGTAGCTGCGCATGGCGGCGCCCTCGCGGCGGACAACGAGGCTGAGTTTCGCGTGGGTTTTCAGCTCGACGAAGCCGAACACGACCTGCACGCCGGCGGCCTCCATAGTGCGGGCCAGGCGGATGTTGGCCTCCTCGTCGAAGCGGGCGCGCAGCTCGATCATGGCGGTGACGGACTTGCCGGCCTCGGCGGCCTCGATGAGGGCTTTCACGATGGGGCTGTCGCGGCTGGTGCGGTACAGGGTCTGCTTGACGGCGACGACGTTGGGGTCGGCCGCGGCCTGGCGCAGGAACTGGACGACGACGTCGAAGCTCTCGAACGGGTGGTGGACGATGATGTCCTTCGCTCGGATGGCGGCGAAGCAGTCGCCGGCGAAATCGCGGATGCGTTCGGGGAAGCGCGGCGTGTAGGGAGTGAACAGCAGGTCCGGGCGGTCGTCGACGATCATCTGCTTGAGGTCGGCGACACCGAGAATGCCGTTATGGATGACGACCTCCTCGCCGGGCATACCCTTCTCGCCGACCTCCAGCTCGTCGACAACGAGGGCCCGCAGGTCGTCGGGCATGTTGGCGTCGACGCTGAGGTGGATGGCGACCCCGCGGCGGCGGCGCTTCAACGCCGTTTCGTAGGAGCGGACCAGGTCTTCGGCCTCCTCCTCGAACTCCACGCCGGTGTCGCGGATCAGGCGGAACATGCCTTGGCTGACGGCGTGATACCCGGGGAACAGGCGGTGGAGGCAGAGCGAGACGATGTCTTCCAGCAGGACGAAGCGGATGGCGGACGGCGTGTTGGCGCCGGGCATGGCGGGCGCGCCAGGTGCTGCCGTGCCCGCTTCGGCAGGGAGGCGGACGAAGCGCTCGATAAGGGCCGGGATGGGGATGAGGGCGTCCATACCGGTGGTGGCGCCCTGCGGATCGTCGTCGCGGTGCAACTTCAGGACCTTGACCAGGCCCATGTTGGGAATGAAGGGGAAGGGGTGTGCAGGGTCGATGGCGAGCGGGGTAAGGGCGGGGAAGACGCGGTCCATGAACCAGGCCTCGAGCCAAATGCGATCCTCGTCCGACAGGGCAGGGGTTTCGCACAGCTCGATGCCGGCGTCCTTCAGCTTGCCGCGGAGGTCGTGCCAGACGCGTTGCTGGTCGGCCATCAGCAGGCTGGCGCGGCGCTGGATGACGTCGAGCTGCTGGGCGGGGGTGCGGCCGTCGGCGCTGACGGCGACGATGCCGGCCTTGGCCTGGCCGATCAGGCCGGCGACGCGGACGGAAAAGAACTCGTCCAGGTTAGACGCGGAGATGGAGATGAAGCGCAGGCGCTCGAGCAGCGGGTGGCGCTCGTTCTCGGCCTCCTCGACGACGCGGTGGTTGAAATCGAGCCAGGAGAGCTCGCGGTTGATGAAGCGCTCGGGGTTGTCGAGGGCGATCGGAGAGATTGCTTGGGCCGGGCTGATGGCGTGCAACATGGGCCGTTTCCTCGCCGTGGTGCGCATGATCTAGCCTGCGTCCGCTGCGGGGAGCGAGGGGGCGGGGGTGCTTGCCACCGAAGTGTCACACAGTCCGAGTGCGCTGGCGACCAGCGCCCGGTTGACCGGGCGGGCGGCGGCAAAGGCGGCGGCGGCGATGCGCGTGGTGGCGTCGCGGATGGCGGCCGGGGATCGCGGCAGGTGTTTCAGCAACCAGGACTGGACGGCCGGGGATACGACAAGCTGCTCCTCGGAAAACAGGCGGGCGAGCAGCAGCGCGAGGAAGCTGTCCTCGGCAGGGCCGATGCGGACGGCGGTGGTCGCGCGCAGGCGGCTGGCGAGGTCCGGCAGGCGCACCGGCAACCGGCCCGGCGGCGTGCGGCAAACCAGCAGGACCGGATGGCCGCTCTCGGCCGCCGCGTTGAGTAGATAGAGCAAGGCGGGTTCGTCGGGCACCGTGTCGATGGAGTCCAGTGCGACGGCGCGGGTGGGCCAGCCGCCAGTGGGGGCGCAGTCCAGCACCTGGCCATGATGCGCCTCGGCCCAGGCGTGGGCCAGGTGGGACTTGCCGCTGCCGGGTCCGCCATAGAGGGCCAGACGGTTGAGCGGCCAGGGCTGTTTCCCGTCGAGCCAGGCGCGGGCCTCGTCCTGGGCGGCGTTGGGCAGAAGGTCGGTGGCGGCGAAGCCGGGCGTGCGCGGGAAGCGCAGCACGAGCTGGGCGGGGATCGCGGTCACTCGGAAGTGGCGCTGGGTGGGGGCTGATCGAGGTACAAAGCGCTGACAAGGTAGCGCTTCAGCCAGAAGCGCGCCAGGACGCCGATGGCGGCGGCGACGGGCACGGCCATGAGCACACCGAGGAAGCCGAAGGCGGCGCCCCCGGCGAACAGGGCGAAGATGACCCAGACGGCATGCAGCTCGACCCGGTCGCCGAGGAAGCGGGGATAGATGATGTAGCCCTCGAGCAGCTGGCCGGTGATGAACACGCCGGTGACCACGGCGACGCCCTGCCAGTTGAACTGCGCCAAAGCGAGGCCGATGCTGGCCACGGCGCCGACGATGCTGCCGACATAGGGGATGAATGACAGCAGGCCCGAGGTGATGCCGACGATGAGGCCGAGGTCGAGCCCCACCAGCGAGAGTGTGAAGGCGTAGAACCCGGCGAGCACGAGGCAGCACAGCGCCTGCCCCCGCACCCAGGCCGACAGGATGCGATCGACCTCGCGGGCCTGGGCGCGCAGCACGCCGGCGTATCGGCGAGGCAGCCAGCTGTCGAGGCGCGCGATGGCGCGGCGCCAGTCGCGCAGCAGGTAGAAGCCGACGACCGGGGTGACGACAACGAGCGAGACGACGTTGAACAGCGCGAAGCCCCCGCCAACAACGCGCGTGAGGGCGCCGGCCAGGAAGGACAGCATCGACCCGGCCTGGCCGCCGATCAGGTCGCGCATCTTGCCGTCGACGTATTCAGGGCCGAACGTCTCCTGCAGCCGGCTGACGACCTCGCCGGCCCAGACGTAGATGGCGCCGGCATAGGATGGCGCGCGCGAGATAAGCAGGCCGAGCTGTGCCACCAGCAGCGGATATAGCAGCAGCGCGAACAGCAGGCAGGCGGCGATCAGGGCAACGACCATGAGCATGGCGGCCGCCCCGCGCGGCATTCCCGCTCGGGTCAGGCGGGTGGTGGGCGGATCGAGGAAATAGGCGATGCCGGCCGCCGCGACGAAGGGCAGCAGGATGGACGAGAAAAGATAGAGAACGAGGACGACGGTGGCGGCGAGGCCGATCAGCAGGCCGAAGCGCTGGGCGCGGGTGGCGCGGCTCGTTGTCGGCAGAGGGGCTGTCGCAAGGCCCGGTGGGGCGTCCGGTGGGATGATCATGTCAGGCATCGGTGCCGCCCGGGCATGCGTGATGCGACGTGACGGGCGTTGCCCCGGCCCGGCTGTCATGGTTGTGTCCGCCCCTGATGTCCGGCCGTTGCATGCCGGAAGCATAGCCGATCGGCCAGCATCCGAGGAACCGCTTATGACCGACCCACAGAGGATAACGTACCGCGCTGCCGGAGTGGACATCGAGGCGGGGGACGCGCTGGTGGAGCGGATCAAGCCGCTGGCGAAGGCGACTACGCGCGCGGGCGTGATGGGCGGGCTGGGCGGGTTCGGGGCGCTGTTCGACCTGAAGGCCGCCGGGTTCGCGGACCCGGTGCTGGTGAGCACGACCGATGGCGTGGGCACGAAGCTGAAGGTGGCGATCGACACCGGGCGGCACGACACCGTGGGGATCGACCTGGTGGCGATGTGCGTCAACGACCTGGTCGTGCAGGGGGCGGAACCGCTGTTCTTTCTCGATTATTTCGCGACGGGCGCGCTTGAGGTGGAGCAGGCGGCGGCCGTGATCGCCGGGATCGCGGCGGGATGCAAGCAGGCGGGATGCGCGCTGGTGGGGGGGGAAACGGCCGAGATGCCGGGGATGTATGGGCCGGGCGACTACGACCTGGCCGGGTTCAGCGTGGGGGCGGCGGAGCGGGATGCGCTGCTGCCGCGCGACGTGCGGCCCGGCGACACGGTGTTGGCGCTGCCGAGCAGCGGCGTGCACAGCAACGGCTACTCGCTGGTGCGGCGCGTGATGGCGCTTGCGGGGGCGGGGTGGGACGACAAGGCGCCGTTCGCGGCGGGGCAGAGCTTTGCCGATGTGCTTATGGCGCCGACACGGATCTACGTGCAGCCGATGCTGAGCCTGCATCGGGCCGGGCTGTTGCTGGCCGCGGCGCATATCACCGGTGGCGGGCTGCCGGGGAACCTGCCGCGGGTGCTGCCGGCGGGCATGGCGGCGGAGTTGGATGCGTCCACGTGGACGTTACCGCCGGTATTCCGCTGGCTGGCCCGGGCCGGCGGGGTGGCGCCTGCGGAAATGCTGCGGGTGTTCAACTGCGGCGTGGGCATGGCGCTGGTGGTGCGGGACGCCAAGGCGGCGGTGGCGCACCTTCTTGAATTGGGCGAGCAGGCCATCGTGATCGGGCGGATCGTCACGACAGATGGCGAGTCGGAGGCGCGGGTCGCAGTGCCGGAGGGGTGGCTCGATTGACGATCGCCGTCCTGATCAGCGGGCGGGGCAGCAACATGGAGGCCCTGGTGCGGGCGTTTCCGGACCAGGTGGCGCTGGTAGTGGCGAACCGGCCGGATGCGGCGGGTCTTGCGCATGCGCGGGCGCAGGGGATCGAGGCGGTGTGTGTCGATCACAAGGGGTTCGGGCGGGACCGGGCGGCGCATGAGCGCGCGATCCAGGCGGTGCTGCAAGAGCGGGGCATCGAACTGGTGTGCCTGGCGGGCTACATGCGGTTGCTGACGCCGTGTCTCGTGGGGGCCTGGACAGGGCGGATGCTGAACATCCACCCGAGCCTACTGCCGGCGTTCCCGGGGCTGGA
>JAYVEG010000169.1:0-3885 GCA_043748985.1 Rhodospirillales bacterium | reverse complement strand
CATCGCGACCACGCGGGCCGGTTTCGGCAAGGAGCGCGATACGATCCTGGCTGCGGCCCATGCGGATGCCGAGACGGCCAGCAAGGCCGTGCTGGATGCCGCAGCCAAGGACGCCACGGCGCGCGCCGACACGGCCGCCGCCGCCATGAAGGCGGAGCACGACGCCAACCAGGCGGCCTGGTCCGACCGTGCCGCAGCACTCGCCGTGGAGATCGCAGGCCGCCTGGCGTCCCGACTTCAGGGACCGGCGGTCAGCAGCCTGTTTCTCGATTGGCTGGTGTCGAGCATCCGGGCGATGCCGGGCCCGGCGCGGGTGGCCGCGGTCACCGACGCCGGCGGGATGGAGGCGGTGACGGCAGCACCGCTTGGGCCTGCCGAACAGGAGCAGGCTCGCACCGCCATCGCCGCGGCATTCGGCATACCTCCGCAGGTGACATTCAGAGCCGACCCGGCGTTGCTGGCCGGCATCGAGTTGCACGGGCCGCATTTCGCCCTCAACAACAGCTGGCGTGCCGATCTGGACGAGATCCTCAAGACAATCCGCCATGCCCCCGGACGGTAGCGCCGCGGCGGCTGCCTGGTTCGCGCAGGCGTCCCAGAGCGTCGCGGCGGCAAAGCTCGGCTTCCATGCCGAGCAGGTCGGCCGAGTGGAGATGGTCGGCGACGGGGTGGCCCTGGTGTCCGGGCTGCCCGGGGTGCGCCTGGACGAGAAGCTTCGTTTTGCCAATGGCCAGTTCGGGTTCGCGCAGGTGCTGGAGCGCGACCGGATCGGCTGCGTGCTGCTGGACGACATGGATGGCGTTGCCGCCGGGGATGCGGTCCACGGCACCGGGGATGTCGTGCGGGTGCCGGTCGGGCCCGGGCTGCTGGGGCGCGTCGTGGACCCACTCGGGCGTCCGCTCGACGGCAAGGGCGCGGTCGTCGCGGAGTCATTGCAGCCGATCGAACGGGCGGCGCCGTCGATCATCGACCGCGACCTGGTGGTGCAGCCGGTGCAGACCGGGCTGGTCGTCGTCGACACGCTGTTCGCGCTTGGCCGCGGTCAGCGCGAGCTGATCATCGGCGACCGCGCCATCGGCAAGACCACGCTGGGCATCGACACCATCATCAACCAACGGGACAGCGACATCGTCTGCATCTACGTCGCCGTCGGGCAGAAGAGCTCGGCCGTGCGACGGGCGATCGACGCGCTGGAGGCCTATGGTGACTTTGGGCGGTGCATCGTGGTGGCGTCGGAGGCGGCGGGCTCGCCGGGGCTGCGCTGGATCGCGCCGTTCGCGGCGATGACGATGGCGGAGTATTTCCGCGACCGCGGCCAACATGCGCTGATCGTGATCGACGATTTGAGCAAGCACGCGGCCACACACCGTGAGATCGCGCTGCTGACGCGGCAATCGCCGGGCCGGGAGGCCTATCCTGGCGACGTGTTTTACGTGCACGCGCGATTGCTGGAGCGTGCGGCGAAGCTGTCGCAGGAGAAGGGCGGCGGCTCGCTGACGGCATTGCCGATCGCGGAAACCGATGCCGGCAATCTCAGCGCCTACATCCCGACGAACCTGATCTCCATCACCGACGGGCAGATCGTGCTCGACGCCAAGCTGTTCTACCAGGGACAGAAGCCGGCGGTGGATGTGGGCACGAGCGTGAGCCGGGTGGGCGGCAAGACCCAGGCGGTGGCGCTGCGAGACGCGGCCAAGACCCTGCGACTGGAATACGCGCAGTTCCTGGAGTTGGAGTCGTTCACCCGGTTCGGCGGCATGCCGGATGCGCGGGTCAAGCAGCAGCTTGCCCGGGGCGCGGCCATCCGCGCGGTCCTGGACCAGCCACAGCACGCGCCGCTGCGGCTGGCCGACGAGGTGGCCCTGGTGATGGCGGTGCAGTCGGGCCTGTTGGACGGGATGGCGCGGCCGGCGATCGCGGACTTCAGGCTGGGGCTTCGCGAGGCGATCGACACCGGGGCTTCGTCCGGCGTCGATCAGATGCAGAAGGTGGGCACGCTGGACGCGGCCGGGTCGCAGGCATTGGCGGCCGTGTTGAACAGCTACGCCGCACGCGTCGCTGCGGCACATCCCACGACGCCGGTCGCGTGACCGAACGCCTGGCCGACGTCAGTGCGCGGATCGTGGGCATCCGCCAATTGGGGGCGGTCGTGAACGCGATGCGCGGCATCGCCGCGGCGCGGGCGCGGCAGGCCCACAGCCAGGTGGTTGCCGTGGACCGCTATGCCGCGACGATCGCCGCCGCCATCGGGCGCGCCTTGTCACTGCTGCCGACGACCCGGCCCCACCTCGCGCGCGACAGGGGCGGGCTCGCCCTGGTGCTGTTCTGTGCCGAACAGGGGTTTGCCGGGGCCTTCAGCGAGCGGGTGCTGGATGCCGCCGGCGCGGATCTGGCGACCGCGGCGCTGTTCGTGGTGGGGACAAGAGGCCGCGCGGCCCTCATCGAGCGGCAGATCGAGCCTGGCTGGACGGGCGCCCTGCCGTCCCACTCGCCCGGGCTACCCAGGCTTGCGACCGTGATCACCAAGGCGCTTTATGCGCGTCTTGCCGCGGGCGACGTCGACCGGCTCGACGTGGTCTTCTGCCAGTGGGACCCGGGGCATGGCGTCCGCATCATCCGGCAGGCCTTGTTGCCGTTAAACCCGGCGCAGTTTCCGGCGCCGGCGCACGCGACCGTCCCCTTGCTCAACCTTGCCCCGGCCGCCCTGCTGCAAGACCTGGCCGCGGACTACCTGCACGCCCAGCTCTGCCATGCGGCCCTGCACGGTTTCGCGGCCGAGAACGAGGCCCGCATGGAGGCCATGGCCGCGGCGCATACCCAGACCAACCGCCAACTGGCTGACCTGCAGGCGACCCAGCGGCGCGTTCGACAGGAGGAGATCACGGCCGAGATCATCGAGCTTGCGGCAGGCGAGGCGGCAAGCCGCGAGCGCGAATGAGCCGGGTTGAGGCGCCCGGCCTCAGGCCACGGAAATGGAGGGAACAGGCTGGGCGAACACCCGCGCAAGGGCGGCCTGCGCCTCCTGCTGGATCGCCAGCAGATGCGCCTCGCTACGGAAGCTTTCAGCGTAGATCTTGAAGATGTCTTCCGTGCCCGAGGGCCGGGCTGCGAACCAGCCGTGTTCGGCCAGCACCTTCACCCCGCCGATCGGGGCGCCGTTGCCCGGGGCCGTGGTTATCGTGGCCTGCACGCGCTCTCCGGCCAGCTCCGTCATTCCGATCGCTTCCGGCGTGAGCGCCTTCAATCGCACCCGTTCCGCCGTCGTTGCGGGCGCGTCGATACGCTCGTACCAGGACTGGCCCAGGTCGTTTGCGATGCGGTCGTAGGCGGTGGCGGGGGTGGTCCCGGTTTTTGCCGTGATCTCCGCCGCCAGCAGGCCGACGATGATCCCGTCCTTGTCCGTCGTCCAGGCCGAGCCGTCCCGCCGTAGAAAGCTCGCGCCGCCGCTTTCCTCTCCGGCAAAGCCCAGCGTGCCGTTCAGCAGGCCTTTGGTGAACCACTTGAACCCGACCGGTACCTCGACCAGCGCGCGGCCTAGCCGGGCGGTGACGCGGTCGATGGCGCTGCTGCTGACGACTGTCTTGCCGATGGCCGCGGCCTGTCCCCATGCAGGACGGTTCGCAAACAGGTAGTCGATGGCGGCCGCGAGCACATGATTGGGGTTCATCAGGCCGTCCGTCCCGGCCACAATGCCGTGCCGGTCAGCATCGGTGTCGTTGGCGAAGGCGACGTCGAATGCGGCCCCCATGGCGACCAGCCGGGTCATGGCATAGGGGGAGGAGCAGTCCATCCGGATGCGGCCGTCCCAGTCGGCGGTCACGAACCGGAATGTGGGGTCCACCAGGTCGCTCACGACGGTGGCGGCGATGCGGTAGCGCGCGATGA
>JAYVEG010000168.1:0-12370 GCA_043748985.1 Rhodospirillales bacterium | reverse complement strand
CCGGCTATCCTTATGCCCGCTTCATGTCCGATGATGGGATTCATCACAACGATTATGGCTATCGATGCGTGGCCGTGGCGCTGGCCGCGTCGATCGTCGATGGGCTGAACCAGGCGATGCCGACGCGGACTGCTTCGAAGCGGTAAGGGCGGTTTCAGCCTTCGCGGACGCCGGCGCGGCGGAGGCCGTCGACGATGTGGTCACGGTCCTGTTCCCGCTCGAACGGGGTGGTCGCGAGCATGCGCTGGACGGTGAAGTCGGGATCGAGCGTCAAAAGACGGCGTAGCACGAAGGCGGATTCGCTGGTTTGGCCAAGGTGGCCAAGGGCTGCGAGGTAGGGCATGCCGGCGGCGGGGAAGGCCGGGTTCAGCTCGCTGACGGTGCGGCCGACGCTGACGGCGGTTTCGTAGTCTCGGCGCATGAGGGCGATGAGGCAGAAGCCGACGTCATAGTGGAAGGCGCCGGGATCCATGGGAGAGAGCTTCTTGTAGCGGTTGAGACGGCGTTCGCCCTCGTCCCATTCACCGAGGTAGATGTGGGTCAGCGCCGAGAGCGCCCAGGCCATGGCAAGGTTCGGGTTCAGGGCCAGGGCGCGGTCGTGCAGGGCGGCCGCCTCCCGCAGGCGATGGTGCAGCACCGCGCGGACGTGGCCGGCGATGGTGAAGCCCTTGGCGTCCTGGGCGTCGAGGGTGATGGCGCGTTCGGCGTGCATGGCGGCCTCGACCTGGGCCTGGGCCATGTCGTCGCACCAGTTATGGATGACCTGGAAGTGGAGCCAGTAGGCGAACCAGGCATGGGCAGAGGCGTAGTCGGGCTCGAGCGCGATGGCCTGGCGGAGCATGTCGCCGGCAGCCATGAAGTTGGCGCGTTCAAGCCGGGACATGCTGGGAATCGCGCGGAGCACCATGTCGTAGGCGGTCGCATGCTGCGGCGGCCGATGGGCGGCCCGGCGGCTTTCGATCAGCAGGATCTCGGGGTCGATCTGGGCGACGACCTCGGCCGCGACCTCGTCCTGCAGGGTAAGCAGGTCGTCGACCTGGCGGTCGAAGCGGCGCGCCCAAACGATTTGGCTGCCGTCCTGCAGATCGACGAGGCGGACGGTGATGCGCAGGCGCTTGCCGACGCGCTGCACGGAGCCGTCGAGGATGTAGTCGAGGCCGAGGGTGCGGCGCATCGCGGCATCGTCGCGGGTCTCGGTGACGAACTGGGCGATCGAGGAGCTGGACACGAGGAAGATCCAGCGGAAGCGGGCCAGTGCGGAGGTAATCTCCTCGGCCAGGCCCAGGGCGAGATGGGTTTCGGTTTCGTCGGTTCCGACCAGGTTGAGCGGCAGCACGCCGAGCTTGGCGCCGCCACGGATGGTGCTGGGCCGGACTTCGAACCGAGGCTCGACGGGGGATGGCGGCGGTGGAATGGTTCGAACGCTTTTGCCGCTGCGGATCTCGGCCAGCAAGGCCTGGGTCTCGGGGGACGGCACGGCGTCCATGAGGTCGGCGAGGACGGCACGGCACCGGTCGTACGACTGGATCGCCATGCCGCGTTCGCCACGTTCGGCGTGGGCGCGCATCAGGGCGCGCCAGGCGCCTTCATGGGCGCGGTCGATGGTGAGCAGCTGCTGGGCGACGGGGATCAAGGTTTCCGGGACTTTCGCCTCGTTCAGCAGGGCTTCGGCAACGCCGCGAGCGCGATCCCGAAGGCGCTCCCGCTCGGCATGGAGCCACACGTCGAAGGCGGGATCGACGCCGTCCAGCTCCTCGAGGAGTTCGCTGTCGAGGAGCGCCAAGGATCCGGGATGGGTCGTGGTGGCGCGAAGCACCTCTTCCACGTCGACCCATACGATGCCGGGGCGCAATGCCAGGCTATCACGGTTGATTGACAGAATTTCCTGCTCGGCGGGTGCGAGCACTTCCAGCAGGCGGTGGATTTCCTGGCGGAGGGAGGCACGGGCCTGTTCTTCCGGCCGGCGGCTCCAGAGCAGTTCGGCCAACCTTGACCGAAGCACTGGCCTTGGCTGAGAAAGCGCTGCAATCGCCAGCAAAGCGCGGGTCTTGCGGCCGGGGGGAAGCACGCTCTCGCTGTTGATCGTCCAGGCCTCCATCTGGCCGATGAGGCGCAGGCGGATGGCCACCATCTCGGTCGGCGGACCGATGGTTCGGGCCTGCACGGCAGATTGAGGACGGATCATCATGACTACATTACCGTAGACTTCACGAATTGTGGCAAGGCGAATGTGGGCGGGTTCACGATCATCCCCGGGGATTACGCCTTTCGTAGACTAACCTGTGTTCCAAAAGCCATAGTCACTCAGACTTCCGATTCCTCGAAGATGCGTGACGCGTCGCCGCCCCAGGCGGTCGCGTATCGTTCGAGCCAGTGCTCTGCCTGGGTGCGGGCGCCCGCGACGATCGGATGGAGGGGGTCGAGGAAGCGGGTTTCGTCCTGGTTGTCGGCGTCCAGGCGCGCGCGGGCACGCAGGCCTTCGGTCGCGATCTCGACCATGTCGCGGGCAAGATCGCGCGCGGTGCCGGCGGCAAAAGGTGCGTCGAGCGCCTGACGGGGCACGGCTGCGCGCAGGGCGACGTAGTCGGTCCAGGGCCGTCGGCGCACCAGCGCATCGGCCGCGGCGAGCGCCGCCTCGTCGTACAGCAGGCCGACCCACAGGGCGCTTTGCGCCACCATCATGTCGGGGCGTCCGGCGTCTGCGCCGCGCATCTCCAGGAACCGCTTGACGCGTACGTCGGTGAAGGCGGTTGTCATGTGGTCCTCGAAGTCGCCGACGGTGGCGACGATGCCGGGCAGGTCGTTGCATCCGTCGGCCATGAAGCGGCGGAAGGAGTGCCCGGCCATATCCACGTAACGGCCGTCGCGCATGATGAAGTACATGGGCACGTCCAGCAGCCATTCGACGTAGCGTTCGAACCCGAAAGGTTCGTCGAAGAAGGCGGCGGGCATGCCGCTGCGGGCGTCGTCGGTGTCGGTCCAGACCTGCGCGCGGCTGGAGAGAAAGCCGCTGGGCGTGCCGTCGATGAAGGGCGAATTGGCAAAGAGCGCTGTGGCGACCGGCTGGAGGGCCAAGGAGACGCGCAGCTTCCGGGCCATGTCGGCCTCGCTGCTGTAGTCGAGGTTGACCTGGACAGTGCAGGTGCGGGTCATCATGTCGAGACCAAGGGAGCCCACCAAGGGCATGTAGCGGCGCATGATGGCGTAGCGGCTTTTCGGCATCCAGGGCATTTCGGCGCGGGTCATGGTTGGATGATGGCCCAGCGGGGAGAAGCCCAGGCCAAGGCTTTGTGCGATGGGACGCAACTCGTTGAAATGGGTGTCGAGTTCGGCTGCGGTTTCGTGCAGGGTTTCGACCATGCCGCCTGACAGCTCCAGCTGGCCTGCGGGTTCCAGCGAAACGGAGGCGGAGTGGTTGGCACCGACGCCCTTGAGGCCGATGAGGCGGCCGGTGTCGAGGATCGGCTCCCACGCGCTGGGGCGGGCGAGGCCGTCGAGGATGGCCTGGATGCCGGCAGGCTCGTAGGGCGGGGGGCGCATCGTGTCGCGGACGAAGCCGAACTTCTCGTGCTCGGTGCCAATGCGGTACTCGGCGGGGGGCTTGCATCCGGCCGCGATGTGATCAGCAAGCTGCTTCACCGACGCGATAGGCGTGTCGTCGGCGTCACCGGGGTTGGACATTATCGAGCCTGCAAACGTGAGGCCCCAACAAAGAGCGGCGGGTGGCGGGCGTCAAGGCGGCGGAGCGTTGCTCATGGAGCCGGGGGGCCTGCGCTTTTGGCGAGCCCCATTCCCGGACGGAGAGGCGGAAGGAGGAACCCTGGTGTGGAGCGCTGCCACGCCCTATGCAGAGGCATGCAGGGCTGGACGGATATCGCGGCGACGGGCTGGGTCATGCGGCTGCCGCCGCGGCTGCGGGCCTATGCGCTGTTGGCGCGGATCGACCGGCCGATCGGGGCGTGGCTGCTGTTCCTGCCGGGGCTGTGGAGCATCCTGTTGGCCCGGCCGGGGGCGCACGAGGCGGTTTGGCTGGTGGCGCTGTTCGCGTTGGGCAGCGTGGTGATGCGCGGCGCCGGGTGTGTCGTGAACGACATGTGGGACCGGGACATGGACCGGCTGGTGACGCGCACTGCGGGCCGGCCGTTGGCCAGCGGCGCCTTGCGGATGCGGCAGGCGGCGGTGTTCCTGATGGTGTTGCTGGCGATCGGGCTTGCGATCCTGTTGCAGTTGGGGCGTTTGGCGGAACTGCTGGGGGTGCTGTCGCTGGGCCTGGTTGCGCTTTATCCGCTGGCCAAGCGGGTGACGTGGTGGCCGCAGGCGGTGCTTGGCGTCACGTTCGGCTGGGGTGCGCCAATGGGTTATGCGGCGGCGACGGGGCGGCTCGATGCTGCGGCGTTGGTTCTGTATGCCGCGGCATTTGCGTGGATCCTGGGGTATGACACCGTCTATGCGCATCAGGACCGCGAGGATGATGCGCTGATCGGCGTTCGCAGCACCGCGCGGTTGTTCGCTTCCAGCACACGGCCGTTTCTGGCGGCCTGCTATGCCGCGACGATCGGGCTGGTTGGGGTGGCGGGGTGGCTGGCCGGGTCGACGCCGGCTTTCTATGTGGCGCTGCTGGCGCCGGCTGCGGTGCTGACGTGGCAGGTCCGGACGCTTGACATCGACGATCCGGCGGGATGCCTGAGTCGTTTCAAGATCAACCGTGAGGTCGGATTGCTGATTGCGGCGGCCATCCTCGTCGGATGAATTTCATCCGTGCGAACACTGCGCCGGGACATGCGCCGCTGGTGCCCGAGATCAGGCTGCATCTGGCAACCGAGATCACGCCTATCTGGCAGGCGACCGAGGCGTGGCTGGAGCGGGAGGGATTAAGTCCGCCGTTCTGGGCCTTTGCGTGGCCGGGCAGTCAGGCGTTGGCGCGACATATCCTGGATGAACCGGGCCTGGTTGCGGGGCGCCGGGTGCTGGATTTTGCGGCGGGCGGCGGCCTGGCCGCGATCGCGTGTGCGATGGCCGGGGCTGCGCATGTGGAGGCGGCGGAGATCGATGAGCTGGCAATCGCGGCAATCGCGTTGAATGCTGCAGAGAACGGGGTGATGATCGAAACGACGTCGCGGGACATAGTGGGCGAGACAGGGCGGTGGGACCTGATCCTGTGTGGCGACGTCTGTTATGAGGCGCCGATGACCGGGCATATCCTGCCGTGGTTGAGGGGGTTGGTGGCGCAGGCGGAGGTTTGGATCGCCGACCCCGGGCGGACTTATCTGCCGGCGGAGGGTCTGATTCCGTTTGCCACGTATGAAGTGCCTACGACGTTGGAGTTGGAGGACCGGATGGTGCGGACGACCCGGCTGCTTCGACTCTCGGCGTAACCGGTGGTGGCGTTGGCTCGTGATGAAATAGAGAGGAAGAATCTCGACCGGAGGCACCGACGTTTTACGGGGTTGTCATGGTCGGAACCGGTTCGACCATTCACGCCGCTCCGGCAGCACCGGCATCGCAAATCGTGCACGAACTGCCTGGAGTAGCGGCTGCCGGAACGGCGTGAATGTTGTTGTCATGCACGACCATGAGGAGAGAAGACGAGTATCAATAGCGGTTGCGCGACCGCTCGTCTTCGGAAAGGGCGCGCTGGCGGTCGGCGCGCTCGCGTTGGGCGTCACGGTCGTAGCGCTGACGGTCTTCGGCTTGCTGGCGCTGGCTGTCATCGTAGCGGTGGCGTTCTTCCTCGACGCGGCGGCGGTCGCCATCGTAGCCACGGGCGTCGCGATCACGGCGGACTTGTTCTTCCTGATCGCGCCGGCCTCGGTCGTAGGCGGTGCGCTCGCGGTCGTTGTTCTGCTGGGGAAAAAGCTGGTTTTGCAGCTGCCGGCCGATGTCGTTGAGGTTCTGTGCCTTTGACGGGGTGACGCTGACCATCAAACCCAGCCCGAGGGCCGCCGCCGCGTAATACCGCATCGTCTGCTCCATGGATCGTTGCAGCGTGAACGCGGTGGCGGGTCGGTTGGTTCAGATGTTGTTCAGATGGTTTTGACCATGACGATTGCGGCGGCCGAGTTGGGTGAGGGTCAGGCCCGATTCGGCGACCCGGTGTTCGACCAAGGCGAGGACGGCGCGGGTGGCGCGGTTGAGTTTGACGTAGGCGCGGACGCAGTCGGCGATGGTGGGCGGGGTCACGGTGTGGTCGGGGTTTGTGCGTGCGGCTGCACCCTGAGGCAACCCTCTCCCAACGGGAGAGGGCTTTTTGGGGGTCACCGGTTCATCAGGACGGGGATCGTGGCGTTTTCCAGGACGTGGCGGGTGACGCCGCCGAGGATGAGCTGGCGGAGCCGGGAGTGGGAGTAGGCGCCCATGGCGAGCATGTCGGCGCCAAAGGCCCGGGCGCCTTCGAGGAGGCCGCGGCCGACATCCTTTTCGACGGGGCGGAATTGGGCGGAGTCGCACTGGATGCCGTGGAGGGCGAGATAGCTGGCGAGTTCCATGGCACCGGGCCCGCGCCGGTGATACTCGTCGGCGGAGAGAATCTGAACCTTGTCGGCTCGCTGCATCCAGGGGATGGCGGCCTGCACCGCGGCGGCGCTCTCGGCGGTGCCGTTCCAGGCGATGGCGACGCGGGTGCCGATGGTCTGCAGGGGGATCTGGGGGGCGATGAGGACGGGACGGCCGCTGTCGAAGAGGACGGCGTGGAGGGCGTCGCTGCTGCTGACGTCGTCGCCGGCCTCGGGGTGGGGAACGACGGTAATGTCGGTGAGACGGGCGAGCTGGGCGACGAGGTCTTCCTCGCGGCCGGTGACGCTGGCGAAGTTGGCGGTGGCGCCGGCGCCGGCGTGGGGCTCGGCGACGGTGACGCCGTGCTGGGCCACGAAGCGGTCGAACAGGGCGCGGACGGCGTTGCTGCGCTCGCTGCTTTCCTTCTCTGTCGCGGACATCATCTCCTCGATCATGGCGCCCGACAGGCCTTCGCCGGCGAGGGGCGCGACGTCGCGGCTGTCGACGCGGACGTGCAGTGCCGTGAGATGGGCGTCCCAAAGTCGAGCGACCATGAGCGCCGTGGTGAGTGCTGCCTCGCCTGCGGCAGTACCGGTGAGCGGGAGGAGGATGCGGCGGATGGGCATGGCGTGCGGGTCCGGTGTCAATGTTTTGGGGACATCATAGCACTGCCAGGGCCGCCTGCACGTTCTGTTGCAACAGGGGGCTGGTGGCGTCCAAGCGCAGCCAGTCGGGGGGCGGGTCGAGATGGGCGGCGGCGGCGTGGAGGACGGCGATGGTGGCGTCGGAGGCGTCGTTGCGGCGGGCCATGATGCGGGCTTCGAGGATGGCGATGTCGGCGTGGAGCCAGATGCCGAGGAAGGGGGCTTCGGCCGCGTGGGCGGCGGCGTGGCGGGCGGCGGGGTCGAGGAACGTGGCGTCGAGGATGACGGAATGCCCGGCTGCGATGGCGGTTCGCAGGGCTTCGAGCATGGCCGTCTGGGTCTCGGCGCTGGATTGCGGCGTGTAGGCGTCGGGGGGCAGGCGCTGGTCTGGTCGGATGCCGGCGCGGCGCTTGCGGATCTCGTCGCTGCGGAGGATCAGGGCGCCGGGGGCGGCGCCGAGATGGGGCGCGATGGCGCGGGCCAGTGTGCTTTTGCCGGTGCCCTGGAGGCCGCCGACTGCGACGACGACGGGGCGGGCGGGCATGAGGTAGCGTTGGGCGGCGTCGAGGAGGGGGGCGGCGTCGCGGCCTCGCTTGGCCTCCACATGGGCGCGGATGAAGGCGCGGAGGGAGAGGAACAGAGAGAGCGGCGCAAGCAGGCCGAGGTCCCCGGTTTGGGCGAGATAGCGGTTCAGGACGATGTTGGCGGCGGCGCGGGAGAGCTTTAGGTCGAGGTCCATGAGCAGGAAGGCGAGGTCGTAGCCGGGATCGATGGTGGCGAGGTCTTCATTGAACTCGAGGGCGTCGAAGGCGGCGGGTTTGCCGTGCCATAGCAACAGGTTGCCGAGATGCAGGTCGCCGTGGCAGCGGCGGATGGCGGGGGCGCGGGCGTCCAGATGGGCGGCGAGGCGGGCCAAAAGGGCGGTGGCGGTGGCGTGCCATGCTGCAACCGCCTCGGCTGGCAGGCCGGCCGCAAGCCCTGCGGCACGGTTGCCGTCGATGACCTTCTGCAGGCGATGGTGTTCGGAGGGGCGACGGTCCGGGATGGCGGGGAGGGCCTGGTGCAGGGCAACGACAGCGTCGGCGATGGCGGTCAGCAGCGGCGGGTCGAGCCGGCCGGCGGCGGCCATGGCATCGAGGAAGTCGGGTTCGGGCACCCGGGCCATGCGGAGCACGTAGTCGACGGGCTCGGAGTCGCCGCCGAGTGCGAGGCCTTTGGCCGTGCGGGTGATGGGGATGACGTCACGATAGAGTCCAGGGGCGGCGGCGGCGTTCAGGCCCAGTTCGCGGTCCAGGAAGTGGCGGCGGTCGGCGAGTGCGGTGAAGTCGAGGAAGCCGAGGCTGACGGCTTTTTTCAGCTTCCAGACGGTGTCTGCGCTGCGGAAGATACAGGAGATGTGGGTTTCGAGCGGCGGGCCGCCCGCAAGCCCCGCCAAGAAGGCGACGACGTTTGCCTGGGATGGCGGGATGCTATCCAAGGTGAGGCATCAGGGATACAGCGCCTGGGTTGTCCAGGAGTCGCCTGCCCGGGTGTAGACCCGGCGGTCGTGCAGGCGAAAAGGCATGTCCTGCCAGAACTCGATGGCAGTGGGGACCACGCGAAAACCGGACCAGTTCGCCGGGCGGGGGATGGTGTCGCCGGGATAGCGCGCATCGAGTTCGGCCAGGCGACGCTCCAGCTCGGCGCGGCTGGGGAGCGGCCGGGACTGGTCGGAGGCGTGGGCGCCGAGCCGGGAGATGCGGGCGCGGCTGTTGAAGTATTCGTCGGCCTCGGCTTCGGCGACCGGGCCGACCGGGCCCTCGATGCGGATCTGGCGGCGCAGGCTTTTCCAATGGAAGAGGAGGGCGGCGTGGGGATTGGCGGCGAGTTCCTGGCCTTTGCGGCCTTCGAGGTTGGTGTAGAAGACGAACCCCCTGTGGTCGAAGCCCTTCAGCAGGACCATGCGCACGGAGGGGTGGCCGGTCGGCGTGCTGGTAGCCAGGGCCATGGCGTTGGAATCGTTAAGTTCGGTGGCGCGGGCCTCGGCATACCATTGTTCAAACAGTTTGAACGGATCGGTGGCTTCGGGGATGCCCGGGGAGGCGGGGGTGGGTTCGGGTGTGGGAAAGAGATCGGGCATCGACCTAATTTGCGCCACCTGGGGGCGGGGTCAAGGCGTGGGTGCCCTTGCCCCGGGGGGGTGCAATGTGTCACCACCGCCCCCCATCTGCGCAATTTCGAGGCTGCCCCATGAACGACGCCCCTCCGATGCCCATTGGCAGCGTCGCCCCCCGCACCGGTGTGATGCAAGGTCGGCGCGGCCTTATCATGGGTGTGGCCAATGATCGCTCGCTGGGATGGGCGATCGCGCAGGCCTGTGCGGCACAGGGGGCCGAGCTGGCGTTCACCTATCAGGGCGAGTCGCTGGGCAAGCGGGTGCGGCCGCTGGCGGCAAGCGTGGGCGGGACGCTCGTCGTGCCGTGCGACGTGACCGACGACGCCAGCATCGACAGTGCGTTCGCCGCGGTGGGGGAAGTGTGGGACGGGGTCGACTTCGTGGTGCACGCGATCGGGTATGCCAACAAGGCGTACCTTCGGGGCAAGTATCTGAACACGCCGCGGGCCGCGTTTGCGGAGGCGCTGGACATCTCGTGCTTCTCGTTCACGGCGGTGGCGCAGCGGGCGGTGCCGATGATGCGGCCGGGCGGCGCGTTGCTGACGCTGACTTATCTGGGGGCGGAGCGGGTGATGCCCCATTACAACGTCATGGGGGTCGCGAAGGCGGCTTTGGAGAGCTCGGTGCGGTATCTGGCGGCCGATCTGGGTGGGCAGGGCATCCGGGTGAATGCGATCTCGGCGGGGCCGATGAAGACGCTTGCGGCGACGGGGGGTATCGGGGACTTCCGGTATATCCTGCGTTGGAACGAGTACAACTCGCCGCTGGAGCGAAACACGTCGATGGCGGATGTGGGCGGGGCGGGGATGTATTTGGTCAGCCCGCTGTCGTCCGGGGTGACGGGCGAGGTGCATCATGTGGACAGCGGCTACCATATCGTGGGCATGAAGAACCCGGCGGCGCCCGACATCAACGTCGCATCCAGTGAGCCATAACAGCTTCGGACATCTGTTCCGCGTCACGACCTGGGGCGAGAGCCATGGGCCCGCGATCGGCTGCGTGGTGGATGGGTGTCCGCCGCGGATCGCGTTGACGGAGGCGGATATCCAGCCGTGGCTGGATCTGCGGCGGCCGGGTCAGTCCAAATTCACGACGCAGCGGCAGGAGCCTGACACGGTGCGCATCTTGTCGGGCGTGATGGACGGGCTGACGACGGGGACGCCGATCGCGATGGAGATTCAGAACGTGGACCAGCGTAGTCGCGACTACGGGGCGATCGCGACGCAGATGCGGCCGGGTCATGCGGACGTGACGTACGAGCTGAAGTATGGGATCCGCGACTTTCGTGGAGGTGGGCGCAGTTCGGCGCGGGAAACGGCGATGCGGGTGGCGGCCGGGGCGATCGCGCGGAAGGTTTTGGGAACCGGGGTTACGATCCGTGGGGCGCTGGTGCAGATGGGCGGGCATGTTGTGGACCGTGCGCGGTGGGATTGGGCGCAGACGTTGGAGAACCCGTTCTTCTGCCCGGACGCGGTGATGGCGGGGATCTGGGAGGAGGCGCTGGTCGGCATCCGCAAGGCGGGGTCCAGCGTGGGGGCGGTGATCGAGATCGTGGCGGAGGGGGCACCGCCGGGGCTGGGGGCGCCTATTTATGCGAAGCTCGATGCGGATATCGCGGCCGGGCTGATGGGGATCAATGCTGTGAAGGGTGTCGAGATCGGGGACGGGTTCGCGGCGGCGGCGTTGCATGGCGAGGAGAATGCCGACGAAATGCGGATGGAGGATGGGCGGATCGCGTTCTCTGCCAACCATGCGGGGGGCATCCTGGGGGGGATCAGCACCGGGCAGCCGATCGTCGCGCGGTTTGCAGTGAAGCCGACCAGTTCCATCCTGGTGACCCGGCAGAGTGTCGACAACGCAGGAGCGAACGTGGACATCGTGACCAAGGGCCGCCATGATCCCTGCGTCGGCATCCGCGCCGTCCCAGTTGGAGAGGCCATGGTCGCCTGCGTGCTCGCCGATCACCTGTTGCGGCATCGGGCACAAAACCCCGATGCACCGGCACAAACGCGGCTGCTGCGGCACTGATGCAGCCCGCAGCCACCCGGATCGACGCGAAGATGCTGGATGCCTTCGTCAAGGCGGTGGGAACGCGTGCGTGGAAGGATCGGCTGGGGGCTTTAAGCCTGGCGGGTGCGCAACAGACGCGAGCCGGGCGGAACACGCTGCAGCGGCATTGCATCGAGCTGACGATCGAGCGGCTGCGCGTGCGGCCTCCGGCGCGGCCACCCAGCGTGGCGGAGCGTTGGATCGCGACCTATGCCGCCTCGGCGGTGGAGACGTTGGAGACGCTGACGCCTGCCGGGCGAGAGGCGCTGCTGGTCATGGTGCGGGGCGCGCTGGCAGGGACGGGATGCCTGGTTGAGCCGTTTCATCTATTGCGGACGGCTACGATGCAGCGGGCGCGGGGCTTCGCGGTGCAGTTCGCCGCGTTCGAGGAGGCTGCGCCGTTCGACCTGCTGATCGAGCGGAACGGCGTGGAGGCGGAGGTGGCGTGCGACACGCTGTCGGCTGAGGAAGGGCGGGGCGTGCACCGGAGCGCGTGGTTCACGCTGATGGATCGCGTGGATCCGGAGCTGCAGACCTGGTTGCGGGCGCATCCCGGGCGGTATCTGTTGAAGATGACGCTGCCGAAGGGGCTACGCAGCGAGGGTGACCACGATCTGCTGGCGACGCTACACAGCCGGATCACGGAGATGCTGAAGACCAGGCGGCATTCCGACGGGGACGAAGCTGCGATGCTGCGGCTGGATCCGTTGATGCTGGCGGCCGCACAGGCGGACGAGCTGGGGCTGATGCCGCGGCTGCGACAGGAGTTCGGGCCGGAGGCGCATCTGTCGGTGACGACGGCGGGGGGCGGGGTGTTCGTGATGGCGGCGCGGTCCGGGCAGGAGAACGACGTGGCGTGCGCGTTCCGGCGGCGGCTGGATGCGGTGGCGCCGGCGCGGCTGACCGGGACGCGGCCGGGCATTCTTGCGATGTTCATCGAGGACACCGACAAGGCGGAGTGGCGGGGGCTGCGGGACAAGCTGACGCTGGAGGGGGAGACACGGCAGTTCATGACGCATCCGGAGGCGCG
>JAYVEG010000167.1:0-3905 GCA_043748985.1 Rhodospirillales bacterium | reverse complement strand
GCAGGAGGTGCTGCAACACCAGCCACGAGACCATCTCCGTCTCCTCGGCGGACAGGCCGAGTGAGGGTCCGATGGTGAGGGCGAGTTCGGCACCGAGTTCGGAGTGATCGCCCCCACGGCCTTTTGCGATGTCATGAAGGAGCGCGGCAACGTAAAGCGCGCGGCGGGATTGCAGGTCCTCCATCAGCCCCGTGGCGATCGGAGCGATCTCGGTCAGCTCGCCGTCCTCGATGGTATTGAGAACCCGGATGGCCTCGATGGTGTGCTCGTCGACGGTGAAGACATGGTAGGTGTCGAACTGCATCTGGCCGACGATACGGCCCCAGTCCGGAATATAGCGGCCGAGGAATCCGATTTCGTTGAGCAGGTGCAGCCAACGCGCGCCGTCGCGGTTTGCGGTGAGCAGGTCGAGGAAGATGGCGGCGGTTGCTGGATCGTTGCGAAGGGTGGTGGCCTGCCGCTCGTGGCGGATCAACGCGCGGATAGCGAGTGGATGGAGCGCCAGATCGCGGTCGCGGGCAATCTGCAGCAGGCGGAGCATCTGGATCGGCTCAACCCTGAAGTCGCGTCCGGGGGCGGCGAGCAACTTGCCGTCGGCCAGCACGAAGCCTTGTTCCAGAAGGGCGGCGTCGGTCTTCTCCTCGAGCGCCGGGGGGCCGAGGGCCGCGCGCACGATGGCCGGCTCAAGCACGGCGGTGATCCGGGTGACTTCCCGCGCGGTCAGGAAGTAATGGCGCATGAAGCGTTCGACGCCGTCCTGCCGCCCATGTCGGGTGTAGCCCATGCGAGCGCCGACGACGGGCTGCATGTCAAAGGTTAGACGTTCCTCGGCGCGGCCAGCGACATAGTGAAGGTGGAAGCGGACGGTCCAGAGAAAGTCCCACGAGCGGCGAGCGTGTTTGGCTTCTCGCTCGACGAGGACACCGCCGCCGGGGCTTTGCGGGCCGACCAGGTCGCCCATGACGCGGGTGTCGAAGACGTAACGGCACATCCAATAGAGGGTTTGGAGGTCGCGCAGGCCGCCGCGGCCTTCTTTGATGTTGGGTTCGACCAGGAAGGGGCTCTCGCCATAGCGCCGATGGCGGACGTCGCGTTCGGCCTGCTTTGCGTGGATGAAGTCGCCGACCTGCTGGCGGCATGCAGCGACGAAGCGGGTGGTGAAATCATCGAACAGCGCCGTGTCGCCGGCGAGATGGCGGGCGTCGATCATGGAGGTGCGGACGGTCGTGTCCTTGCCGGCCTCGGTGATGCATTCATCGACCGAGCGGGTGGCGTGGCCCACCTTCAGGCCGAGATCCCAGAGAAAGTAGAGCGTGAACTCGACGGCGGCGAGTGTCGCCGGTTGGGGCTGCGGCGTGGTGATGAAGAGCAGATCTATGTCGCTGAAGGGAGCGAGCATGCCGCGGCCGTATCCACCCGTGGCAACGATGGCGAGCCGGTCGGTCACTGGGTGGGCTGGCGGGGGCGCCTCTGCCTGGGCCTGGGCGGTGGCGTAGCCATATAGGGCGGCCACCAAGCCGTCGGTGAGCGAGGCGAGCAGGCGGGCACCCTCGAGCCCGGAGAGCTGCTGATGCTCGAACAGGTCGCGGACATGCTGCTGGATGCGGGTCATGTGCCGACGGAAGATCGATAAAGCTGCGTCGCGTGCGACGATCCCATCTGGATCGGCGATTTCGGCGAGCGCCTGCCTGAGGACGGTCGCGGCGGCGTCAGGTGGCTCGAGCGGAGGAAGGATCGTTAGCATTCGTCCGATGATAGACTGAGTGCCTTCAATTGGTAGAGCGCATTGAGGGCTTCGCGCGGGGAAAGTTGATTAGGGTCGATTGCGTCCAGCGCGGCGGCAAGGCGATCGGCATAGGTCGGTGCCGGCAGGTTGGGCACAGCGGCGAAAAGCGGGAGGTCGGCGCCAGTCGCACTCCCGCGTTCGAGTGCTGCGAGGAGGGAGGCGGCGCGGCGGATGGTGACGGCGGGCACGCCGGCAAGCTTGGCCACGTGCACCCCCCAACTCTTACCAGCGGCACCTTCGCCGACTTCATGGAGGAAGACGATCTCGTTCTTCCACTCACGCACGCGCATGGCATGAGGGCACATCTGCGGCAGTGACTGGGTCAGTCCGGCAAGCTCGTGGAAGTGCGTGGCGAAGAAGGTGCGGCAGCGGATCTGGGAATGCAGGTGTTCGAGCACGGCCCAGGCGATGGCGAGGCCGTCGAGGGTCGCGGTGCCGCGGCCGATCTCGTCGACGACGACCAGGCTGCGCGGGCCTGCCTGGTTCAGGATGGCCGCCGTCTCCGTCATTTCGGTCATGAAGGTGGAGCGGCCGCGGGCGAGATCGTCGGCTGCGCCGACGCGGCTGAACAAGCGGTCGACGACGCCGATTCGGGCGGACGCGGCAGGAACTGGCAGCCCGGCCTGGGCAAGGATGACGAGCAGCCCGTTCTGCCGCAGGTAGGTCGATTTACCGGCCATGTTGGGGCCGGTGAGCAGCAGTACCCGGCGGGCGGGGGACAGGTCGCAATCGTTGGGCTGAAAGCGGGTGCCGGAGGGTAGGGCGTGCTCGACGACGGGGTGGCGTGCGGCGGTGACGTAGAATGCGGTGTCCGACGTGATGTCCGGGCGGCACCAGGAACCGCCCTCGGCGAGGCGCGCGGCGGATTGCAGGACGTCGAGCGTGGCCAGGGCAGCCAGGGCGGTGCGCAGCGCCTGGGCCTGAGCGAGGGCGGCAGCGGCAAGATGGTGGAAGATGGCGGCTTCGCGGGCGAAAGCGCGAGAGGCGGCTTCAGTGATGCGGCGGTCGAGGTCGGCGAGCTCATCGTTGGAGAAACGGGCGGCGTTGGCCATCGACTGGCGTAAAGTAAGGCCCGGCTGGGCGCGCAGGGCTTCTGCGGCGGACGCGGGCACCTCGATGATATAGCCGAGCTGGGCGTGATGGCGGATCTCGAGGGCGGCGACGCGGTATCGTTGGGCGAAGTCGAGTTGCAGCGCACTGATGACCCGACGGCTGTCATCGCGGAGGCGGCGTTCGGCGTCGAGCTCGCCGTCGTAGCCGTCGGCGATGACGTCGCCATCGTCCAGGCGGGCGGGTGGCGCGGGTGCCAGGGCCGCGGAGAGCAAGGCAAACAAGGCCGGATCGAGAGTGAGGTCGACCTGCAGGGCTGGCAGGCCGCTGGGTAGCGCAGCGGCAGCGGCTGCGGCTACGGCTAGGACGAGGCGGATGGCGGCTAGGTCGCGGGGGCTGCCGCGGCCAAGGGAAAGGCGGGCGAGGGCGCGGGTGGCGTCGGGCGCGCTGCGCAAGATGGCGCGGATGGCAGATGCTGCTTCGGGCTCGGCGAGGAAGCGACCCCAGGCTTGCTGTCGCGCGGTGATGGGCACCAGATCGGCGAGCGGCGCTGCGATCCAGGCAGCGAGGAGGCGCGCGCCGGCGGCGGTCAGGGTGCGCTTGATCGCGGTAAGCAGGGTGTGGTCGGTGCCGCCGTCGCGGGCGCGAGTGATCTCGAGGCTGGCCCGAGTGGCGGCGTCCATGGCCAGAGTGCTGGCGGCCTCGTGGCGACTGGGCGGGGAGAGGGCCGGGAGACGTCCAGCCTGGGTGACGCGGACGTAGTCCAGCGCGGCGGCGCCGGCCATGGCCTCGGCATCCGAGAAGCTGCCGAAGCCGTCTATGGTGGCGGTGCCGAAGCTCTCGGCGATGCGGGCGCGTGCGGCGAGCGGTGGCGGTGGGGTGGGACCGGGTGCGCGACAGCGCTCGTGGTCGCCCAGCGGGATGTCGGGGGCGGCGACGATCTCGGCCGGGTCCAGCCGGCCGAGGAGGGCGGGGAGGTCGGTGACCAATTCGGTTTCGAACAGGCCGGTGGAGATGTCCAGCCACGCGGCACCGATATCGCGGCCGGCGCGAGCCAATGCGAGAAGGA
>JAYVEG010000166.1:0-3933 GCA_043748985.1 Rhodospirillales bacterium | reverse complement strand
GCTTCCCCGACATGGCCGCGGCCGGAACCCTTTCTGTCCGGCTCGATACCCATGGCGGCCGCTACCTCGAAGGCCTCGACCCCGCCACCAGCTACGCCGTCCTCGAACGCCACGCCCCCACCGCCATCCGCCGCTACCGCAGCGACACCGAGCTGCGCCACCTCGTTGGCACCGGTGTCTCGGCGGCCGCCATCTGGCGCATGCGCGAGGGCCTGGACGAAGCCGGCTTTCCCGAGGTCCGCATCGTCGCCTCCTCCGGCTTCGGCGTCGAGAAATGCCGCGTCATGGCCGACGCCCTTGCCCCCATCGATGTCGTCGGCACCGGCAGCTTCATCCCCGCCGACTGGCACGAGACGTACGCCACCGCCGACATCGTGGCCTACAACGGCGTCCCCCGCGTGAAGCTCGGACGCGAGTTCCTCCTCCAGGCGGTTGATTCCAGGCCCGCGCACCCGAGATCAACCCCATGAAGATCGCGCTCGCCCAGCTCAACATGCACGTCGGCGGCGTCACCGCGAATCTAGCCCGCATCCGCAGCGCCCGCGCCGAGGCCGCCGCGATGGGGGCCGACCTCGTCGTCACCCCCGAGTTCAGCATCGGCGGCTATCCCCCCGAAGACCTCGTCCGCAAGCCCGCCTTCGTGGATGCCGCCGAGGCCGCCATCGAGGCCCTTGCCGCCGACACCGCCGACGGTGGTCCGGCGCTGATCGTCGGCGGCCCCTGGCGCGACGGGGCGAAGCTCTACAACGCCGCCTTTGTATTGGACGGTGGCGTCATCACCGCGCGGCGGGCCAAGCACGAGCTGCCGAACTACGGCGTGTTCGACGACAAGCGCGTCTTCGACCCCGGCCCCTGCCCTGGCCCCGTCGTCATCCGCGGCGCCCGCATCGGCCTTATGGTCTGCGAGGATTTCTGGTTGCCGACCGTCTCCGAAACCCTCGCCGAGAGCGGGGCCGAGATGCTGCTCGCCATCAACGGTTCCCCCTTCGAGGACCGCAAGACCCGGCAGCGCATCGACATCGGCGTCTCCCGCGTTGTCGAAACCGGCCTTCCCTTCGTTTTCGTCGGCCAGGTCGGCGGCCAGGACGAACTCGTCTTCGACGGCGCCAGCTTCGTCCTCAATGCCGACCGCAGTCTCGCCCTCCAGATGCCCCACTTCGAGGAAGCCATCACCCTCACCACCTGGACCCGCACCAACGAGGCGATGGTGTGTGTGCCCCAGGACCTGCCCCCCGAGCCCGGCCGCCTCGAAGCCATCTACCGCTGCATGATGCTCGGTCTCGCCGACTACGTGAACAAGAACGGTTTCCCCGGCATCATCCTCGGCCTGTCCGGCGGCATCGACAGCGCCATCTCCGCCGCGGTCGCAGCGGACGCACTGGGTCCGGACCGCGTCCGCGCCGTCATGCTGCCCAGCCCCTACACCAGCCAGCACAGCCTGGACGATGCCGCCGCATGCGCCCGCCTGCTGAGCATCCGCTACGACACCATCCCCATCTCCCCCGGCATGGACGCGATGGGCGCCGCCCTCGCCCCCCTGTTCGAAGGTCGCCAGTCGGACATCACGGAAGAGAACATCCAGTCACGCCTACGCGGCCTGACCCTCATGGCGCTGTCCAACAAGTTCGGCTCCATGGTCCTGACGACCGGTAACAAATCGGAAATGTCCGTCGGCTATGCCACTCTGTACGGCGACATGTGCGGCGGCTATTCCGTGCTGAAGGACGTCTACAAGACCACCGTGTTCGACCTCTGCCGCTGGCGCAACGCCAACGTCCCGCCCCACACCCTCGGCCCGCATGGCCCCGTCATGCCCGAGCGCGTCATCACCAAGCCCCCCAGTGCCGAGCTGAAGCACGACCAGACCGACCAGGACACCCTTCCCCCCTACGACATCCTAGACGCCATCCTCCAGGGGCTGGTGGAAGGTGAGCAGTCCGTCGACGCCCTGGTTGCAACCGGCCACGACCGCGCCACCATCCTGCGCGTCTGGCGCATGCTCGACCGCACCGAATACAAGCGTCGCCAGGCTCCCCCAGGCGTGAAGATCACCCCCCGTGCTTTTGGCCGCGATCGCCGCTATCCCATCACCAACGGTTTCACGAGCCTGGTCACCTAGCGGCAGAAACCCTCTCCCTTGGGGAGAGGGTTGGGTGAAGGTTTCACCACCAGCACGAACCATCCCGATTGAGAGCCACCGAACGAACGCCATGTCCGACACCATACCCGCCCCCACACCGATAAAGGTCCGCATCGTCGACCTCAGCGACGACACCGGCGACAACGTCGTCGAAGAGATCGGTCCTTTCCCCACTGTCGCGGACGCGAACCTGTTCGCCCGCCGCTACGTCCGCGACAGTGTCGAGCGCTGCCGCGCCCAGGGCATGGAGGCCAAGGCCGTCCTGGACGCCTGGTTCGCCTTCGGAGAAGACGCCCAGATCCCCGACGCCGGCGAAATGGCCTGGAAAAGTGCGACCGAACTTGCCGACTTTGCCGCCCGCCGGGCCAAGCCAATCGATCGCGACTGGCGCGCCCTCGACCCCCGCCTTCATGCCCCGGCAGCGGACGCCCCCGACGAGGACGACGTGTGAAACTCCGCTTCGCGCCTTCGCCCACTGCCCTGCTCGACGTCGGCCAGGCCCGGATCGCGCTGGCCAACTGGCTGCTCGCCCGCCGCCACGGGGGCCACTTCCTCCTGCGCCACGACGACACCCAGAACGACCGCAACCGCCCAGAATACGTCGACAGCACGGAGCACGACCTGCGCTGGCTCGGCCTCGACTGGGATGACCGCATCCAGCAATCCGACCGCCTCCCGGCGTACGAAGTCGCCGCCGACCGCCTGAAGGCCGCGGGCCGCCTCTATCCATGCTTCGAATCCGACGACGAGCTGAACTTCAAGCGCGAGATGCGCCACCGACAGGGCAAGTCCACCCTGTACGACCGCGCCATGCTGAAGATGACCGCCGCCCAGCGTGCCCAGGCCGAGGCCGGCGGCAAGGTCCCCTACTGGCGCTTCCTCCTGTCCGGCGTCGGCGCCGAATGGGGCGACATGATCCTGGGCCGCCAGAACATCAAATTGTCCGCCGTCAGCGATCCCATCGTCATCCGCTCGGACGGCACCCCGCTCCACACTTTCACGAGTGTGGTCGACGACCTCGAATTCGGCATCACCCACGTCGTTCGCGGTGCCGACCACCTCACCAACACCGGTATCCAGCTCGACATTCTCGCTGCCCTCGGCGCCCGACAACACGCCATCCGCTTCGCCCACCTGCCGGAACTCAAGGCCGACAAGAAGCGTCTCCCATCCCTCCGCAGCCTCCGCACCGACGGGATCGAGCCTGCGGCCCTTACTGGACTCCTCGCCCGCCTCGGCACCGCCGAGAACCCGGCGCCCGAGCCCGCCATCCTGCTTGCCGCCCGTTACGACCTCACCCGCATCACCCGCGAGCCCCCCTGTTTCGACCCCACCGTCCTTCTGGCTCAGAACCGCCGAGCCCTCGCCGATATGCCATTCGAGGCGGCACAGGACCGCCTGCCCCCGGCCGCAACCCCCGCCTTCTGGCACGCCGTCCGCGGCGGCATGGACCTGATGCGCGAGGCCCGCGGCTGGTGGGACGTCGTTGCCGGCACCATCGTCCCGCCGTTGTTGGAAGACGAGGCCGACCTGCTCCACACCGCCCTTGCCCTGCTGCCCCCCGAACCCTGGGACGACACCACCTTTCCCGGCTGGACCGCAGCCCTCACCGAAGCCACCCACCGCAGCCTGGCTGACCTCGACCACCCACTCCGCCTCGCCCTAACTGGCGAGGACCACGGCCCCGACCTCCGTGGCCTCCTTCCCCTCATGGGCCATGCCCGCGTCTCGGAACGCCTGAAGCTAGCCGCGACATAGCCCCAAAAGCCCTCTCCCTTTGGCAGGAGAGGGTT
>JAYVEG010000165.1:0-3939 GCA_043748985.1 Rhodospirillales bacterium | reverse complement strand
GTGGCCGCTTTGTTCCTGGCGTTGGGCTACTGGCGCGGCGCGTCGCTGGCGGCTGACCGGGCCGCCAGCCGGCCCAACACCGTTTCCGTGCTGGACGAGGCCGCCGCCCGCCGCGCGTTGCAGCAGCAGGAGGAGCTGAACACCGCGCTGGAGAAACAGATCGAGGACCGTCGCAAGCTTTTGGACACGAACGTGTGCGTGGCCGATCCCGCCACCCTCCCGCGGCTCGGCCCCGACCGCACCGCTGCACCGCCGCCCGCCGTCGTGCCGCCGCCGCCGGGCGGTCAGGTGTTCCAGGGTAACCTGGCCGACCTGCTCAAGCAGGGCATCGTCATGGTCCTGGTGCCGGACGGCAATGACGACCTCAGCGTGGGCACCGGCTTCTTCATCGCCCCGGACATCATCGTCACCAACCGCCATGTCGTCGAGGGGGCGGTCCAGGGCGCGGCGCAGGTGGTCAACGTGAAGCTCGGCCGGCCGCTGGCGGCCCAGGTCACGGCGAGCACGCCCAATTCGGATATCGGGTCGCTGGACGTCGCGATCCTGCGGGTGGCGCCGCAGCCGGGCATCCAGCCGCTGTCGTTGACGACGGTCGCGGCCGAGCTGGATTCCGTAATTGCGGCCGGCTATCCCGCGCTGATCACCCGGTCGGATGCCGGGATGGAGCGCCTGCTGCGCGACGGCGACCTGACGGCGGCACCGCAACTCGTGATGACCGATGGCCGTATCCAGGCGATCCAGACTTCCCCAGGCGGGGCCGTGGTGATGCCGCACGGCGCCGCCATCTCGGGCGGCAGCAGTGGTGGGCCGCTGGTGGATGCGTGCGGCCGGGTAGTGGGTATCAACACCTTCATCCGCAGTGACACGGAATCGGCAGCCCACGCCAACTATGCGTTGAAGACAGACTCGATCGTCCCGTTCCTCAAGGCCCAGGGCACGTCCTTCGCGCTGGTCGACGGACCCTGCAACCCGGCCGCTCCGGCCGCGGCCGCCGCCGCGCCCACGCCCGCCGCGGTAGCGCTAACCCCCGCTAACCCCACCCAAGCCGCATCGCCGCGATAGCGCCCGGCAACCATGACAACCCTCGTCGCCACCACTCGCGCCCGCGACCTGCAGAGCCTCGGGGCAGCAGGCCAGTCCATCGGCAGCGCCTGGGCGGTGCTGCACCCGCTGCTACGCCAGCGCCTGGGCGCAGAGCATGCCGCTTTGCTCGCCGAACCCATGGTCAACCCTGCCCAGGGCGAGATCGACTGGTATGCCGGGTCCGACCAGCCGGTCCGCCCCATCGCTTCCCTCGTTCCCGGGGAACGTCGCGTCGTCGAGGAAACCCTGGCCAGGCTTGCGGGCGACATCGCCGCCTTGACGGCCACGCTCAAGGCCAGCCGCGACGCCGGCGAGCGCACGCTCGGCGCGCTGCTCGACCTCGCGCTGCAGGTCCCCGGTGACGGGTTCGTCTACGCCGACGGACAACAACCCGTCCTGGTGGCATGGGGCCATGCCCGTGCCGGTGCGGGAAGCGTCCGCGTCGCGCTGGCCGGAGAGCGCAGGACGGCGGTACGCCCCATGGCCATCCTACACCCGCCCGGGCCGCCGGTGGCTGTCAGGCGAGGGCTCGGGGCCGCCGTCGCCACCGCCACGGCCTGCGCGCTGGTGCTTCTCGCCGCCACTCTCTACCTGATCGGGCGGGACCCGATGGGTTGGTATGTCAGGACCGAAGCCGCCTGCGCCGTGCCCACCGACGACATGGCGCTGCACGCCCGCCTGGACGCCGCCGCCGGGCGTGAACCGGAGCTGCGGCTGCAGTTGGCCCGGCTGACGACCGATGCCGGCGCGCGCCGCCTGATGTGCCCGCCGGTCCGCCTGGCCGCCGTGGCTGCCCCGCCGCCACCCGCGCCGCTGCTCCCACGCCCGCGCAGCGAGGACGAGAGCCGCGCCGAACGCCGGGGCGCCCAGCGCGGCAAGCTGACCATCATCCTCGCCTGGGACGACCGTAACGACCTCGACCTGTCCGTTGTGTGCCCGGGCGGCGACCGGTTGTTCTTCAACCACCGGCAGGCCTGCGGTGGCGTGCTCGACGTCGATGCCAACGAGAGCTTCCGCACCGCCGACGTGCAGCCCGTGGAGAACATCTTCTTCGCGCAGCCCGCACCGGGCGAGTACCATGTGACGGTGGACCCCTACGCGATGCGGGTCGCCACCGAAACGCCCTTCCGCGTCACCATCCAGCAGGACGGCCGGCCGGACCGCATCATCAACGGCATCGCCCGCAACGGCGTGCGCGGCCAGGACGTGGCGACCGTGGTCGTCGAGGGCGCGCCATGAGCGGGTCGTCCTGGATGACGCTGTCCGGTACGCCGCCCGCGGCGGCATCCGCACTACCGTCCGGGACGGACCTGCCCCGCCTGCATGCGGCCATCACGGCTGACATCGTGCAGGCGCTCGGGCCGGCCCATGCCATGCTGTTTGCAACCCCGGTGCCGACCGACCGCGGCGTGTCGTGGCGGGTGCAGGGGACCGATGCACGGCGCCTGTCCGACCTACCGGCCGACAGCCGCAGGGACCTGCTGGCCGCAGCCGGTTCGATCCGATCCGACCTGCGGCGCCTGGTCGAGAGCGGGCGGGCGCCGGCCCTGGCGTCTGCATGGCCGGCGGTCTGCCTCGTGCCAAGCCTCGCCAGCGTATTCGCCGTCGACGGCCGGCCGGTGCTGGCCGACTGGTCACACGCGCCGGCAGCAGGCGGCGACACGCTGGCGGCCTACGACGACCGCGTCGGGTTCAAGCCGAAGCAGCCCGCGCGATGGCAGCCTTGGGCGGCCGCGGCCGCATCCGTCGTGCTGCTGGCGCTACTGGCCGTGCTGTTGCTGCCGCAACTGGCGCGCTGGGCCGTCGCGGAGCCCGCCATGTGCCGGTTGGAACCCGCGCAACTCGGGCTGATGCGTCAGCAGGCCGCAGCCGAGGCGCGGGGCCATGCCCTGCAGGCGTTGCTGGCCGCGACCAACGATGACATCGGCCGCAAGCAGCTGCTCTGCCCGCTGCAGGTTGCCCAGGCCTTGCCCGCATCCCCGCCGCAAGCGCCGCGCACGCCGCCGCCGCCGCCAGCGCCCCGGTCGCTGGCACCGCGGGCCGAGCTTCCGTCCGACGCATGGAACCGCCACGACCTCGCGATGCTCGAGGGCTGCTGGCACAGCAGCACCCGGATGGAAACGCGCGACCTCGCCACCGACCGCGTCCACGCGGTCGAGGAGTGGCGCCTGTGCTTTGATCGCAATGGCCGCGGCCATCAGTCCATCCGCTGGACCGACCAGAGCGTCTGCACCGGCCCGCAATCGGCCAACTTCCTCCAGGACGACCAATTGCTGCTGCAGGACACCGCCCGTTGCGGCGCGTCGGGCCGCAACCTGAGGCGCGGCACCTTCACCTGCCGGCGCATCAACGACACCGAGGCCACCTGTGTGCGCACCGACGTCGAAGGCCCGGCCATCGGCCGCGGCCAGACCGGCCGCTTCTCTCGATGACCGTGCGACACACCCCGTTCGAGGCGCCGCCATGCCGTTGATCACCCTGCTCCCCAACACCGGTGTCCAGTTCCACGACGTGGAACTCGACCTCGATGCGCCGCCCCGCCTGACCCGGATGTTCTGGGAAGAGGCGTTCGGCGCCGGCACGCGTGCCGAAGGCGGCCAGCCCGTCCTGTTGCGCGAGTTGGTCGCCGACCCCGGCGACGGCACCTTGTCGGTTGCCGAAACCGGCGCGCTGCCGCCGCAGGACGAGATCTACCCGGTTGGCCGGAATCAAGCGGTCGAGATGCACCTCAACCGCTGGGTACCGCTCCCGTATCTTTTGGCGCGCCCGACCGGGCCGGGGGGGCAGTCGGAGTTCCTGAAAGGCCCGTCTAATTGGGCCCGGCTGCACCTCGCCCTCCATCCGGACCCCAAGCCT
>JAYVEG010000164.1:0-3940 GCA_043748985.1 Rhodospirillales bacterium | reverse complement strand
GGCGCCGCGGCGTCCGCCGGCCACCGCCGCCCTGGAATCCCTTACCGTCGAACGGCATTGCGACCTCCCTGCATCAATCTCTTCCGAGGTGGGGCCCTTGACCCGGCCGACAAGCGACCGCACAGCAAGCGCCCGTATCAGGACAGGACGCCACCATGCCGACAAACCGCCAGGTCCTTCTCATCTCCCGGCCGGACGTTGCTGCGAGCGCGGACAACTTCCGGCTTATCGAAACCCATGTCCCACCGGTGGAGCAAGGCCAGGTGCTCGTGCGCAACCATTTCCTGTCGCTGGACCCGTACATGCGCGGGCGGATGAGCGCTTCCAAGAGCTATGCCACGCCGCAGCCGCTGGACGCGGTGATGCAGGGAGCGACCGTGGGCGTGGTGGAGGAGAGCCGCAACCCGAAATGGGCGAAGGGCGACACCGTTCTTGGCGCGTTCGGGTGGCAGGAGTGGGGTTTGAGCGACGGGGCCGGGCTGAAGCGGATCGATGCCGGGCGGATTCCGATGTCGGCGTATCTTGGCACCGTGGGCATGCCGGGTGTTACTGCCTGGTATGGTTTGAACAAGATCATCGCGCCGAAGTCGGGTGAGACCATCGTCGTTTCGGCGGCCAGCGGCGCGGTCGGGACGGTTGTCGGGCAGCTTGCCAAGCGGCATGGCTGCACCGTTGTGGGCATCGCGGGTGGGGCCGAGAAGTGCGCTTATGTGGAGCGCGAGCTGGGGTTCGATGCCTGTGTGGACTACAAGGCCGGGCATCTGGCTGATCATCTGGCCACGGCCACGCCCGAGGGTATCGATGGTTATTTCGACAACACCGGCGGGCCGATCCTCGATGCCGTGCTGACCCGGATGAACCCGCATGGGCGCATTGCGGTGTGTGGGGCGATCGCCGGGTATGACGGTCAGGCCCAGCCCTTGGCGGAGCCGCGCATCATCCTGACGATGCGGCTGCTGATCCAGGGGTTCATCGTCAGCGAGCACCTGGAGCTTTGGCCGCAGGCGCTGGGTGAGGTGGGCGGGTATGTGGCCGATGGGACGCTCAAGTATCGGGAGAGTGTTGCGCATGGGCTGGAGAATGCGGTCGAGGCGTTTCTGGGCATGCTGAAGGGGCGGAATTTCGGGAAGCAGCTAGTCAAGCTGGTGTGAGTGTCGCGGTGGCGTGAGTGTTGAGATGGTGGGTTCGACCCATCACCGATCCGGTGACCGGGCGGCTGATGCGAGGTCCCGAATGGCTGCGCTTGCTGATGGTGCAATGGCTTCTGGAGGCGTCAGCCTTGGTGCTGGTCAATTCTGCACGCCATAGTCGGCCAGTTCCGGCAGCATCGCCTCCAGGACGAAGTCGATGAAGGCTTCCGGGGCATCGAGGTAGAATTCCCGGTCCGAGTATGCCGCGATCTTGGCTGCCACGCCGCGGAGGTCCAACCAGGTTGCGAGGTTGTCCAGTTCTGCCTGCGGGTTTTCGCTCAGGAACGAAACCTGGGATCGGAGCTTGTCTGCGTCTCGCGTCGTTGTGGCGCTGCGGCTGAACTGCAGATCCACGGTCGCGCCGGGCTGGCGGAGCCAGATCGAGCGGTCTGTCCGGCGCAGCACGCGGAAGCCGAGGCATTCCGTGAACAGCGCGACCACCGTTTCGAAATGCTGTTCGGCCAGGCGATTGGCGATGTGGTTCAGCTGCATCGGATCTTCCATTTTGGATTGGCGCTGATCGGGGGCGGATCACGTCCGCCTACTGGTAGTCTTCCCCGGTTCTTGGGCGGGCGCGGTCGGGGCCGGCGTAGGGGTCGATGCTGCGGCGGGTCTGTTCGATGACGCGGCAGTCTGCGCACATCCGCATGCGGTCGGAAGCTGCGGCGTCGGCGAACATCCAGTGCTTGCCGGCGAGCTGGGCGACGACCCGGTCGATGGTGGACTTGATGCCGAAGGGCTTTGCGCAGCGGATGCAGATCGCCGGTTCCTCCTCCTTGACCACGCGTTCGGCCTTACGGGCTGCGCCGAAGGTCGCGCGGGGTTCCAGGCGGATGACGTCCTCGGGGCAGGTTTTCGCGCAGAGGCCGCATTGCACGCAAAGGTCTTCGACGAATTTAAGCATCGGGCGTTCGGCGTGGTCGCGGAGGGCCGAGGTCGGGCAGACCGAGACGCAGGAGAAGCATAGCGTGCAGCCTGCGGTGTCGATCTGCACCGCGCCGATCGGCGCGCCCTGGGGAAGCGGCACGGCGGACACGGGGGTTGGGGCGGCGCGGTGCAGGGTGTCGAGCGCCTGTGTGGTCAGGGCGATCTTGTCGCCGGTGGGGAGGTAGGTTGCGGTCGCGATGGCTTCGCGCGCGGGCATGCCGGCCAGGGCGTCGCCGAGTGCGAAGGGGTCGTCGACCTGCAACAGGCGTGTGCGGCCGGTGCCGAGGCCGAGGGGGGCGGTGATGGCGTCCAGCAGGGCGATTTCTCGGTCCACGGCCTGGGCGCGCTCGTGGTTTCGGCTGCGGGCCAGGACGAGGATGTCGGCGGCGCCGAATGCGAGGGCGGTGGCGAAGGTGTCGAGGCCCCATTGATGCGGCATGGGGAAGGGGATCACGTGGGCGGGTAGTCCGTCGCCGTGGCGGGCGAGCAGGTCGATGAGGGGGGCGCCGTGCTCCTCGTCGTGGAGCAGGAGCACGGCCGCGGTGCCGCCGGCGGTGCGGTAGGCGGTGAGGAGGGTGCGCAGGCCTCGGGCCGTGGTTTCGGCCGTGGGTGTGACGGCGCGGACGGCGGTGGTGGGGCATACGGCAACGCATTGGCCGCAGCCGGCGCAGATGTGGGGGTCGATCGCGACGTTGTCGCCGGCGGGGGTGATCGCGCCTGCCGGGCAGACGTCGAGGCAGCGGGTGCAGCCTGTCTGGCCATTGCGAGCGTGTGCACACTTGGCGGGGTCGAGGGCGACGTAGCGGGGTTTCGAGAACGAGCCTACCAGGCCGGAGGCGGTCAGCAGGGCCGTCTGGACGGCTACGGGATCATCGGGCGAGGCGCGGAGGTAGCCGTCGCGGTGGGTGTGGCCGGGCAGCAGCGGCATGTCGCCGGAGAGGTCGATGATGAGGTCGCAGCGGGATCGGGCGGCGTTGCGGGCGGGGCCGAACTCGAGCCGGGCGCGGGAGGATGGGAGGGGTTGCGCGAAGTTGTCGACGACGACTTCGAAGGCGCCGAGGTAGCCGGTGACGCGGGCGATGGTTCCGCGCGCGACCGGGAACTCGGCGCGGCGGGGTGGGGTGATGGCGGCGTCGCCGGTGATGATGACGGTGAGGTCGAGGCGATCCTTGAGCTGTGCCGCTGCGTCGACCGCGCGGTCGTCGCGGCCGTAGATCAGGGTGACGCCTTCGGATTGGAGGGCGACTTCGGTGGCCGGGCCGGGGGTGGGGCGGGCGGCGGCCCAGGCGAGGAGGGCCGCGGTCTTGGGGGCGGCGCGGTGCGCCTGGTTCGACCAGTTCGCGGCCTCGCGGATGTTGACGAAGGCGAGGTTGGCGCCGGGTGCGGCGTCCTGGAAGGTCGGCGCTTCCTGCGTGCAGGCGACGAGCAGCGGGCCTTGCGCGGCGGCGGCGGTGAAGCGGGGCAGGTCGGCGCGGCAGAGCTCCGTCGTCTGGGCGCCTTCGGGCGCCATCGTCCCCCGGCATGTGCACACCAACACCGTCCTGTCGTCCAACTTCATCCGGGGTATCCTTTGTTGTTCCCGTCCGGGTGGAAGGGGGGCTGCTCGGCGGCGTCGGTCATTGCATCGCGCTGAACCGCTATTATCATCCGGTATATCAACAGCACTGCATGAACGCACAGGCCGCCGCCATCCACCCAGCCCTGCCCCCAGGTTTCAGTGACCACCCCAGCCCCGCGCCGATGGCAGCGGCGATGGCGCACGCGCATGACGATGCGGATCCCGGGATGTTGTTCTGGTCCGGTGCGGACGGGCGCTGCCGTGC
>JAYVEG010000163.1:0-3955 GCA_043748985.1 Rhodospirillales bacterium | reverse complement strand
CCGACCCCGAAGCCCGGCCAAGACTCCTCCAAACCGACATCACCGACATGCTCCCCGTCGCCCTCCTGTCCTTCTACCGATGCCCCACCCCGTGATCGCCCCCTAACCCGTCATGGTCGGGCTCGACCCGACCATCCACGCCGACCCGCATAAACCAGTCAAGGCCAGTTGCACGCGATACGGGCCATCGATCCGGCCTGCCGATCGAGACCTACCCCCGCGCCAACCCGACCGGTATCGACGGAACGAGAACTCGCGCCCTCACCGAACCCGAAAATCCTCCGAAGGCGCCGCCTCCGGCAAACTCACCACCACCGGCCGCTCGGCCGGCAGCCCCAAAGCCGGCCGCAACTCCTCCCGTGCCACCGCGTCGATCCCCCCGGCATCCCGCAGCGCCTCGGCCGCCAGCACCGCACCGGCCATCTCTCCCGCCTTCGTGTCGCTTGGGAAGTGCACCCCGCACACCTCCCGCGCCAACGCATACCGCCGCGCCCGCGCCCACAGGGCCTCGCGATGCTCCGGCAGCATGTGCCCCAGCACCGCCGCATAGAACGCCCCCAACGCCGCGTGCCCGTTGGGATACGACGCCGTCGCCGGAACCGGCACGCAAGGCACCAAATCCGGCGCCACCTTGTTGGGCCGGATGCGGTTCCACACCGGCTTCGCCCTGTTCACCGCCGCATTGGCCACCTCCGCCAGTCGCGCAAACAAATCCTCCGTGCGCCGCAGCCGCCGACCATCGAACGCCGGCCCCAGCACGTCGCGGAACACGAACACGCTCTCATCTACATCCGCCCGCGCTGCCGCCACCGCCGCCTCCGTCCGCCCGGCCTGCAACCCCCGCAGCGCCGCAATATCCGCCCCGGCATCGGCAGGCGGTGGCGGTATCACCTCCAACAGATCCGCCGCCCGACCCGGCCCAACAAGCACCAGCAACACCGCCGCCACCCCCAAAACCCGCCGAACCTGCGCCCGCAACGCCGGGACCACCTCCGCCATGAACCAGGGATTGTTCCGCTCCCAGATGCCCGTCCGCCAACTCGGATGCGGCAGCGGAAAATACTGCGGCAGATACCGCGCGAATTCCCGCACCCGGTCCGTCATCCGCCCGCGCCCCAACGCATCCTCCTGCGCATAGCTCCCCACCAGCAGCGTCAGCTCCAACTGCGGCATCGCATCCAGCAGCCGACCCCGCCACCGCGGCGCGCATTCCGGCCGCGGCGGCAGATCGCCACCCTGCGGATACCGCCCCGGATAGCAAAGTCCCATCGGCAGGATCGCGATCCGCGCCCCGTCATAGAATTCCTCCGGCGTCATCCCCAACCAGGTCCGCAGCCGCACCCCGCTCGCATCGGTCCACGGCGTCCCGCTCAGATGCACCTTCGTCCCCGGCGCCTGGCTCGCGATCAGGATCCGCGCCGTCGTGCTCACCCGAAGGATAGGCCGCGGCCCCAGCGGCAGGCCCTCACAGAAAGTACACCCCCGCACCTCCGCCGCCAACGCATCAAGCGTCACTGCAGACCCGGCAGCCCCTGCTGCGCCGCCCGCGCCGCCACATTCCCCGTCAACTCGTACTCCACCTCGGGACAATAGACCGCCTGCTCCTTGCCCAGCATCGAGCTGAACAACGTGAAATGCTCGACCACCATGGGCGTGCTGCGAAACAAATTGTGCGACTGCACCCACGCTGCAACCTTCGCCTCCGGAGTCTCTCCCCGCTGGCTCCCCAGCCGCGCCATCGTCACATGCGGCACGAACCGCGCCCGCTCCGCCTCCACACCCGCATGCTGCAATGCCCGCTCCACCTTCGCCTGCAGATGCTCCAGCGCCGGGTTCCGCTCCACCCCGATATACAACGTCGTGATCCGCCCCGCCTTCGCGAAAATCCCCACCCCATTCAGCTGCAGCGCAAACCCCGGCGCCCGGATGTTGGACAGCGCATGATCCACCTCCTCCGCCCGCCACCCCGGCAACTCCCCGATGAACCGCAGCGTCAGGTGGTAATTCTCCGGCGGCACCCACCGCACCCCCGGCAACCCCCCCGCCAGAAACGAAAGCCGGGTCCGCATCGCCGACGGCAGAGCGAGTGCCACGAAAAGGCGCATCATTTCACCCTCGCCAGCAATTGCTCCATCAGCGGCACCAGCCGCGCCACCTCCTTCTTCACCCCCGCCGGGTTCGGATGGATGTGGTCATCCTGGTTCAGCGCCGGATCCCCCGCGACCCCCGCCAGGAAGAACGGATCGAACAGCAGCCCCGCCCGCTGCCCCAACCGCGTGAACACCCCCCGAAACGCCGCACCATACTCCGCCCCAAGATTAGGCGGCGCCTCCATCCCCGTCAGCAGCGTCGGGATCCGCCTGGCATCCAGCGCATCCAGGATCGCCGCCAGATTCCCCTCCGTGCTCTTCGGATCCAGCCCCCGCAACCCGTCATTCCCTCCCAGCTCCACAAAAGCTGCATCCACCCCATCCCCGATCGCCCAATCCAGCCGCGCCCGCCCCCCCGCCGTCGTATCGCCCGAAACCGCCCCGTCGATCAAAGTGACATCATGCCCCCGCGCCCGCAGCGCCGCCGTCATCTGCGCCTGAAACCCGTCCGAAGACGCCAGCCCATACCCCGCAGCCAGGCTGTCCCCCAGCACCAGAACCCGGACCGGTCGCGCATTCGCGATGCTGCACAGCAGCAAAAAGATCGCCGCCCACCCGAGCACGGCGTTGGTGCGCCCGATCCGCGCGCCATATGGGGCCATCATGGACATCCTACCTGCCCCCCAAGAAATGCCCTCCGCCGGCCCGCGTCCCACCATGGACGCGATCGTGGAGGTGCGTGGCCTCAGCCTGACGGTGCCCTCCGCCGCAGGCCCGGTCAACATCCTCTCCGGTCTCGACCTCGACGTCATGTCCGGCGAGGCCGTCGGCATCGTCGGCCCCTCCGGCTCGGGCAAGACCAGCCTGCTCATGGTCCTCGCCGGGCTTGAGGCCGCGACAGCGGGAACGGTGCGGGTCGCAGGCCAGGACATCACCACCATGAATGAGGATGCCCTCGCCCGGTTCCGCCGCGGTACCGTCGGAATCGTCTTCCAGGCCTTCTACCTCATCCCCACCATGACAGCCCTCGAAAACGTCCGCGTCCCCATGGAGCTCGCAGGCGCCCCCGACGCCGCATCCCGCGCCGCCGAGGCCCTCCGCGCCGTCGGCCTCGGCCACCGCCTCACCCACCTCCCGGGCCAACTCAGCGGCGGCGAACAACAACGCGTCGCCCTGGCCCGCGCCTTCGCCCCACGCCCACGCCTGCTCCTGGCCGACGAGCCTACCGGCAACCTCGACGCCGCCACCGGCGCCGTCGTCATGGACCTGCTCTTCGGCCTCCAGGCCAGCCACGGCACCACCCTCCTCCTCATCACCCATGACCCGACACTCGCCGCCCGCTGCGGCCGCCAGGTCCGCATCGCCGACGGCCGCGTCGTCGCATGATCGCCCTCACCCTCGCCCGGCGGGAGCTCCGCGGCGGCGTCCGCGGCCTGCGCATCGTCCTCGCCTGCCTCGCCCTCGGCGTCGCCGCCATCGCCGCCGTCGGCAACCTCCGCGCCGGCATCGAACAGGGCCTCGCCGAAAACGGCCGCGCCATGCTCGGCGGCGACATCGACGTCCAGTCCGGCGCCCAACCCCTCCCGGATACCCTGCGCGACTGGCTCCGCGCCCGCGGCGCAACCCTCTCCGAAGTCGTCCAGATGCGCTCCATGCTGGTCGCCCCCAACGGCAACCGCCAACTCGTGGAGCTGAAAGCCGTCGACCCCGCCTACCCCCTCGTCGGCGCCGCAACCCTGGAATCTCCCCAACCCCTACAGCAGGCCCTCGCCAACGGCCTCGTCGCAGAACCCCTCGTCCTCGACCGCCTCGGCCTTAAACCCGGCGACCAGGTCCGACTCGGAGCCACAACCCTCACCGTCCGC
>JAYVEG010000162.1:0-12554 GCA_043748985.1 Rhodospirillales bacterium | reverse complement strand
CCCGCATGATCACGGCCAGCCGCTCGATGGTCTCGGGGTCGAAGCGATTGCTGCTCATGGGCTATCGGTCCTCGATGATCGCGGCCAACGAATGGAGCGCCAGCGCATAGCCCTGGATTCCCAGCCCCGCGATCACGCCGGTCGCCGCCTTCGAGATATACGAGTGTTGCCGGAATTCCTCACGCCGATGGATGTTCGTGATGTGAACCTCGACCGTCGGAACTGAAACCGCCAGCAAAGCATCCATGATCGCGATCGACGTCGTGGTATATCCCGCCGGATTGATCACGATCCCCGCCGCACGTCCCCGGCACTCCTGCACCCAGGACACCAGCTCCGCCTCCGAATTGCTTTGTCGAAAGTCGATCGCAAGGTCCAGATGCTGCGCCGTCTCGGCACACAGCGCCTCCACATCATCCAGCGTCGCCCGCCCATACAACTCCGGCTGTCGAAGCCCCAGCATGTTGAGGTTGGGACCGTTCAGGATGACAATCAGGGGTAAGTGTGCAGACATGCTCCGCGCCGTAGCATCTCGCGGCACAACCGTCCAATGCCCGACGTCACGATCGTCGCGCCTCTAAGCCGCCTTCGCAATCAGTGCCGCGTACTTCCGCTGCCGACGCTGCACCGCGGACCAGAACCCCTTCGCTGCCATCGTCGATAACCGACCACGCGGCGGCAGACCCACTGACTTCAGGATCATCCCCATGCTGCGTTCAATGTGATGATACCGGTAGAACCCCATCGCCCGGCCCATGTACCCAGCGATGCAGCGCTCATGGATATACACCGTCCCCTCGGGCTCGTTCCCGCAATGGAACGCAAAGGCCAGCTCGTCATCCTCGCTCTCGGTGATCCGCCCGGCCGCGATCCGCAGCCGCCGCATCACCCCGATCTTCTCGCGCGCCAGATACCGGCGCATGTGGTCGTAGAACAGCTTGAAATGCCGATACTCGTCAGCGGCGATCAGCCGGCAAACCTGCTCCAGAACGGGCTCCCCGGTCGCATCTGCAAGCGCCGTGTAGTAGCTGCTCGTCCCCGTCTCCACCATGCAGCGCGCAATCAGCTCCCCGGTGCGGCTCCCGCGGATCGACGTCTCTGCGTCCAGCGGCAGCTTGTAGCCGTCCCGGTAGCGCTGGAACGCATGCTCGAAATCCCAGCCGGGATCAGCCAGCATCGCCCACCGGCCCAGCGCGTCGCCATGCTGGACCTCCTCGATCGCCCAATTATCGCTGGCAACACGGAAATCTGGGTCATCCAGGAACACCCGGCCCAGATATACGGCGTAATCCGTGCCGTTCCGCTCCACCATCGCGGCGGCCTTCACCAGCGGCACGATTTCTGGATCGACCTGGGTCGCATCGAAGCTGTCCCAGGCAACGTCGTCGAGCGACCAGTGTTTCATAGACCCGTCGTCACTCCACCCAACCCACTCACACTACACGTCGCCAACGGCGCTGCACCGGTCTGGTTCCGGCAGGCGGGCACTGTTGCCGGGAAGTGTTGCAGACAGGTTACAGCCGTCAGGCAGCCCCGGCGGCCGCGATCATCGCCTGGGCGGACTGGATGCGGGACATGGTGGCATCGATCGCCGGCACGTTCATCTTGTCGACGGATGCGTACTCCGCCTCGGCAGCCGCCAGACGCGCCTCGCCGGTCGCCCGCGAAACCTCGGCAACCGGAATCGCCTCGTCCGCCAGCACGGTGCATCGCTCCGGCGTGATCTCGGCGAACCCGCCGCTCACATACAGTCGGGCCGTCGGCTGGCCACCCTCATGCAATACGATCGTGCCACCGCGCAGCAGCACGATCATCGGCGAATGCCCCGGCATGACACCCATCTCGCCCTCGGCAGCCGGGATAACGGCCATATCCACGGGCTGAGACAGCAGCAGCTTGTCGGGGCTGACGATCTCCAGAAGCGTCGGCACTTAGGCGGCCACCTTCATGCCTTCGGCCTTCTTCACCGCGTCCTCGATCGTGCCGACCATATAGAACGCACTCTCCGGCAGCGCGTCGTGCTTGCCGTCGATGATCTCCTTGAACGACCGCACCGTGTCCGCGATCGACACGAAGATGCCCGGCGAGCCAGTGAACACCTCGGCCACGTGGAACGGCTGGCTCAGGAACCGCTCGATCCGCCGCGCCCGCGCCACAACCAGCTTGTCGTCCTCGCTCAGCTCGTCCATGCCCAGAATGGCGATGATGTCCTGCAGCGACTTGTAGGTCTGCAGCACGCGCTGAACCTCGCGCGCCACCGCGTAATGCTCGTCACCCACGATCCGCGGGTCGAGCGAACGGCTGGTCGAGTCCAACGGGTCGACCGCCGGGTAGATGCCCTTTTCGGAAATCGCCCGGTTCAGCACCGTCGTGGCGTCCAAGTGTGCGAACGACGTGGCAGGCGCCGGGTCGGTCAGGTCGTCGGCAGGGACGTAGATGGCCTGCACCGACGTGATGGACCCCTTCTTCGTCGAGGTGATCCGCTCCTGCAGCGCGCCCATGTCGGTCGCCAGCGTCGGCTGATACCCCACCGCCGACGGAATGCGGCCCAACAGTGCCGACACTTCGGCGCCGGCCTGGGTAAAGCGGAAGATGTTATCGACGAAGAACAGCACGTCCTGCCCTTCCTCGTCCCGGAAATACTCCGCCAGCGACAGCCCGGACAGCGCGACGCGCGCCCGCGCACCCGGAGGCTCGTTCATCTGGCCATACACCAGCGCGACCTTCGAACCCGCGGTCGTCCCGTCGCCCAGCTTGATGACGCCCGCGTCCACCATCTCGTGATACAGGTCGTTGCCCTCGCGGGTGCGCTCCCCGACCCCGGCAAACACCGACACGCCGCCATGCGCCTTGGCGATGTTGTTGATCAGCTCCTGGATCAGCACCGTCTTCCCGACGCCCGCGCCGCCGAACAGGCCGATCTTGCCACCCTTCAGGTAAGGCGCCAGCAGATCGACGACCTTGATGCCCGTCACCAGGATCTCGGCCGACGTCGCCTGGTCCTCGAAGGACGGCGCCGCACGATGGATCGGGTAGCGCATCTTCTCGCCCACGGGACCACGCTCATCGATCGGCTCGCCGATCACGTTCAGGATGCGCCCCAGTGTCTCCGGCCCGACCGGCACGCTGATCGGTGCCCCGGTGTCGATCACCTCGGTTCCGCGCACCATGCCCTCGGTCGCGTCCATCGCAATGCAGCGCACAGTCCTCTCACCCAGCTCCTGCGCCACTTCGAGAACCAGGTTGTTCTCGCCGTTCTTGGCAATCAGTGCGTTCTGGATGAAGGGCAGCTCCCCCTCGAACTGCACGTCCACGACGGCACCAAGCACCTGGGTGACCTTGCCGACATTGTTCTTCGCCATGCTGTGCCCTGTCCTCGCGTTCGGCCGCCCATGCGTCGGGCGATGCGGGCCGGCTTTGGCCGGTCCGTGGATTTGCGCGGCTATACAGCCTGGGCCCGGGTTTGGCGAGATAGGCGAAGGCGTTTTTTCGCGCGACGACCCAGGGTCGCGATTATGGTGCAATCAACGGAGCAAGCGCCTTGTACTCCGCGGCCCGCGGTGAATGTGGCCGCCAGGCCAGCCCGATGGTCCGTGCAGCAGGCGGACTGAGCGGGCGCAGTTCGATGTCGGTGTGTTCTGCAACACCTGCGTCCAGCGCCATCCGCGGTAGCAGCGTCAGGCCTAGCCCCCCCGCGACCATCTGTACAAGCGTATGCAGGCTGGTCGCGGCAAAGCCCTCCTGTTCGGCACCCAACCCACAGACGGCCAGCGCCTGGTCGCGCAGGCAGTGGCCGTCCTCCAGCAGCAGCATGCGTTCCCGCGCCAGCGCGTCGGCCGGGATGCGGGTGCGGGCCGCCAACGGATGACCCTTCGGCAATGCGACTACGAACTCGTCTCGCAGGATCGGCAGGGTCTCGGCGCCGGCGCAGTCGCAGGGAATGGCGATCAGCAGCAGGTCAAGCCGGTTGGCCGCCAGCCGATCGACCAGCGCCTTCGTCGTATCCTCGCGCACGAACAGCCGCAGCCCCGGAAAAGCAGTCCGCAAAATGGGCATCAGCGTCGGCAGCAGGAACGGCCCCACGGTGGGTATCACGCCCAACCGCAACGGCCCGGTCAGCGGCGCGCGCGCCGCTGTCGCCGCCTCGGCCACTTCCTCGAGTGCCGCGAGCGCCTTGCGGGCGCGCGCGACGATTTCCTCCCCCAGCGCCGTGAAAACGACGTGCTTCCCCGCGCCGCGGTCCAGGATCGCCGCGTCCAGCTGCCGCTCAAGCGCCAGGATCCCGGCCGACAAGGTCGACTGCGTGACCGCGCACGCATCGGCCGCACGGCCGAAATGGTTCAACTCGGCCAGCGCCAGCAGATACCGCAACTGCTGCGGGCTCGGTAGCGGGCTCATCGAACCCCTCGATCAAACTGTCCATATTTATTCATTGGATCATTCGGCATCGCGCGGTCATAGTCCGGCCAGATCAATCGACCAAGGGGATCCCACGATGGATACGAACGTCCCAGCCGACAACATGGAACTGAACGCGGGTAAGTGCCCGGTGGTGCATGGCAGCGATAGCACCGGCCATATGACCCGTATCAAGCGCATGAACCGGGATTGGTTCCCGAACCAACTCGACGTCCGCGCCCTCTATCAGAACCCGGCCAAGGCCAACCCGCTCGGCGAGACCTTCGACTACGCCAAGGAGTTCGAGACCCTCGACCTCGACGCCGTCGTCGCCGACCTCACCGCGCTCATGACCGACTCGCAGGATTGGTGGCCCGCCGACTACGGCCATTACGGCCCCTTCTTCGTCCGCATGGCCTGGCACAGCTCCGGCACTTATCGCACCACCGACGGCCGCGGCGGCGCCGGGTCCGGCACGCAGCGCTTCGCGCCCCTGAACAGCTGGCCGGACAACGCCAACCTCGACAAGGCGCGCCGCCTGCTCTGGCCGATCAAGCAAAAGTACGGTCGCAAGCTTTCCTGGGCCGACCTCTTCATCCTCACCGGCAACGTCGCCCTCGAATCCATGGGCTTCAAGACCTTCGGCTTCGCCGGCGGACGCGCCGACGTGTGGGAGCCTGAGGAAGACGTCTACTGGGGCCCCGAGAGCACGTGGCTCGGCGACGAGCGTTACACTGGCGCCCGCGAGCTCGAAACCCCGCTCGCCGCCGTCCAGATGGGCCTCATCTACGTCAACCCCGAAGGCCCCAACGGCAAGCCCGACCCGGCGGCCTCCGCCCACGACATCCGCGAGACGTTCGGCCGCATGGCCATGAACGACGTGGAAACGGTGGCGCTCATCGCCGGCGGCCACACCTTTGGTAAAACCCACGGTGCCGCAGACCCCGGCCCATACGTCGGCCCGCAGCCCGAAAGCGCCGAAATCGACGCCCTCGGCTTGGGCTGGATCAGCTCCTTCGGCAGCGGCAAGGGCGTCCACACAATCACCAGCGGCCTCGAAGGCGCCTGGACCGCAAACCCAATCGCCTGGGACAACAACTACTTCGAGAACCTGTTCGGCTTCGAATGGGAACTCGTGAAAAGCCCGGCCGGCGCCTACCAGTGGGCACCAAAGGCCGGCGCCGCCAGCGACATGGTCCCGGACGCCCACGACCCCACGAAGCGCCACGCGCCGATGATGGCCACAACCGACATCGCAATGCGCGTGGACCCCGCCTACGAGGCGATCTCGCGCCGCTTCCTGGCCGAACCCGAAGCCTTCGCCGACGCCTTCGCCCGCGCCTGGTACAAGCTGACCCATCGCGACATGGGGCCCCGCATCCTCTCCAAGGGGAAGCTGGTCCCGCAGGAAGTGCAGCTGTGGCAGGACCCGGTGCCGGAAGTAAGCCACCCCCTCGTCGGCGAGGCGGAGATTGCTTCGCTAAAGACGCAGATCCTGGCCACCGGCCTGACCGCGCAGCAGTTGGTCACGACCGCCTGGGCCTCGGCCTCCACCTTCCGCGTGTCCGATAAGCGGGGCGGCGCCAATGGCGGCCGCATCCGCTTGGCCCCGCAAAAGGATTGGGCGGTGAACCAGCCGACCGAGCTGGCCGGCATGATCGCGAAGCTCGAGAGCGTGCAGGCCGCGTTCAACGCATCGGCGCCCGAGGGGAAGAAAATCTCGTTCGCCGACCTCGTCGTCCTGGCCGGCTCTGCCGGTGTCGAGGCGGCGGCAAAGGCCGCGGGCCACGCCATCGTCGTGCCGTTCCACCCCGGCCGCACCGATGCTTCGCAGGACCAGACCGACGTCGAAAGCTTCGCCGTCCTCGAACCTGCCGCAGACGGCTTCCGCAACTGGATCCGTAACGTCGAGACCCGTTCGGCGGAGGCATGGCTCATCGACCGCGCCCAGCTCATGACGCTTACGGTGCCGGAATTGACGGTCCTCGTGGGCGGCATGCGGGTCATCGGCGCCGGGGCCCCCGCCCATGGCGTGCTGACGGCGACCCCGGGTGCGCTGACGACCGACTTCTTCACGAACCTGTTGGACATGGGCGTGCAGTGGAAGGCCTCGGCGACATCGACGACCGTCTATGAAGCCCACGACCGCAGCACCGGTGCGGTGAAGTGGACCGGAACCCGTGCGGACCTGGTGTTCGGGTCCAACTCGGTAATCCGTGCCTGCGTCGAAGCCTATGCCTGCGCCGACGCGAACGAGGTGTTCATCGCCGACTTCGTGAAGGCCTGGGTCAAGGTCATGGAACTGGACCGCTTCGACCTGAAGTAACCCGAACCCGGCCGGGCCACCCGTTCAGGTGGCCCGGCTGTCTACCCGGACTCTACCGCCGACCCCATGCGGCGCACACGCAACCGCCTGATTCGCCGGGCGTCGCTGTCCAGAATACGGAACTCCAATCCGGAGACGTGGCTCACCACCTCGCCACGCGACGGCACCCGGCCAGCCAGCGTGAACACCAGGCCGCCGACCGTGTCGATGTCGGCGTCGTGTTCGTCCTCGGTCAGGACCTGGCCCATGCGGGCCTCGAACGCCCCGATAGACAGCCGCGCGTCCATGTCGAGCGCCCCATCGGCGCGCTCGGTGATCATGGGACCTTGAATCTCGTCGTGCTCGTCGGCGATGTCGCCCACGATCTCCTCGACCAGGTCCTCAATGGTCAGCAATCCGTCGATCCCGCCGTACTCGTCGACAACCAGCGCCAGATGCATCCGGGCCTGTCGCATCTGCAGCAGCAGGTCCAGCACCGGCAGCTGCGGGGCCACCAGCAGCGGACGCCGCAGCAGCGCCTCGAGCTTGAAGGCGTCTGGACGTCCGACGTAGGAAAAGACGTCCTTGATGTGGACCATGCCGACGATCTCGTCGAGCTGCTCGCGATAGACCGGCAGGCGGGAATGCCCCTCGCGGCGGATCTGCTCCAGCGCCTGGTCCAGCGTCACGTCCACCGGCATGGCGACTATGTCGGCGCGGGGCACCATGACGTCGTCGGCGGTCGTGCCCCGCAGCCGAAGCACGTTGGCGATGAGCGCCCGTTCCTGGCGGTCCAGCTCGGGGGTCTCGCCCTCGACCGCGACCGCGTCGGCAGATTTCTGCACCAGCTCGGCGATGCTCTCCCGCACGCCGTGCGCTGCCCGGCCGGCCAGCACGTGGCGCACGCGTCTCAGGAACCCGCCGCCGAATCTGCGACCGCTCATGCGCCGCGCCAGGGGTTGGCAACACCCAGGCCGCGAAGCAAGCGCGTTTCCAGCATCTCCATGCGCCTCGCCTGACCGGCTGCGCCATGGTCCTCGCCCCGGAGATGCAGGGCGCCATGGACCACCAGATGCACGAGGTGGTCGGCCACGCGCTTTCCGGCTGCTGCCGCCTCGCGACGGACGACACCGGCAGCGAGCGCGATGTCGCCGCTTTCGAAGGTCAGCACGTTGGTCGGCTTGTCCTTGCCGCGGTAGCGCGCGTTCAGGCGACGCACGGCCCGGTCGGAGGTCAGCAGGATCGACCCGGCCCCCCCGGCCGCCAGCGCCGCGCGCACGACCAGAGCCTCAAGGTGGGGGACCATTCGCCGCCAGGCTGCATCCTCGACGATGACCTCGGGTACGTGAAGGCTGGGCATCCCCGCCCCGGAACGGCCCGGAGCGGGGATTCGTCTACTGTCGGGATCCATTGCCACCTGCACCCGCGACGTCGCGCTGGGCCTGGGCACGCTGCTCATAGGCGTTGACGATGGCCGCAACCAGCGGATGCCGGACCACGTCGCGGGACGTGAACCGGTTGACGCCGATACCAGGCAAGCCCTCAAGCGTTTCGAGCGCGTCGCGAAGACCGCTTTTCTGGCCCTGCGGCAGGTCGATCTGGCTCAGGTCCCCGGTAATCACCATCTTGGTGCCCTCGCCCATGCGGGTGAGGAACATCTTCATCTGGACGGGGGTGGTGTTCTGAGCCTCGTCGAGGATGACGAACGCATGGGCCAGCGTGCGGCCGCGCATGAAGGCGAGGGGAGCGACTTCGATCTCACCCGTACCCATGCGGCGGATGACCTGGTCGCCGGGCATCATGTCGCCGAGCGCGTCGTACAGGGGGCGAAGATAGGGGTCGATCTTCTCCTTCAGGTCGCCGGGCAGGAAGCCGAGGCGTTCCCCGGCTTCCACGGCGGGACGCGAAAGAATGATCTTGTCGACCCGGCCGGCCTGCAGCATCGCCACGGCCTGGGCGACCGCGAGGTAGGTCTTGCCGGTGCCGGCAGGCCCGATGCCGAACGTCATCTCGTGCTTCGAGAGCATCTCCATATAGGTCGTCTGCCCGGGCGAACGGGGACCGATGGCGCCGCGCCGGGTCTGGATGGCGGGTAGGTCGCTGAGCGGCAGACGGGGGTCGTCGCCCTCGTGGATGCGGGCCTCGGCCATCTTGATGGCGGCGTCGACATCGCCGCGGGAGCAGCCCTTGCCCTGCTCAAGGCGCTTGTACAGGCCGGTGAGGGCGGTCATGGCGGCTTCCGCGCGGGCCGGATCGCCGGAAATGGCAACACGGTTGCCGCGGGCCGACAGCCGGACGCCAAGGCCCTGTTCCAGTTTCACGAGATTGCGGTCGTGGTCGCCGAGCAGCAGGGCCAGAAGATGGTTGTCGTTGAATTGCAGGGTCAGCGCCTTGCCAGGCACAGGGGGGGTAGGGGCGGGCTGCGAGGCGGTCAGGATGTTCAAGCGGCGCTTTGCTCCGTTTCCAGGGTGGCTGACAATGAGTTGGGGTTTCCGTTGACGATTCGCACCGGGTGAACCTGGCCGATCAACGAAATGGGACCGTCGAGGTGGACGGGCTGCAGGTATGGCGAGCGGCCGGAGAGTTGGCCGGGCTTGCGGCCCACGCCAGTGAACAGGACGGGCAGGATCAGGCCCTCCGTCACACGGTTGAACGCCGCCTGCTGCTCGCGCAACAAGGCTTGCAGCTCCTGCAGACGCGCGGCCTTTACCGTCTCGGACACCTGGTTCGGCGCCCCCGCCGCGGGGGTGCCGGGGCGCGACGAGTATTTGAAGCTGAAAGCCTGCGCGAAGGTCACCTGCCGGACGAGGTCCATCGTGAGCGCGAAATCGGCATCCGTCTCGCCGGGGTGGCCCACGATGAAGTCCGAGCTGAGCGCGATGTCCGGCCGCGCCGTGCGAAGCCGGTCGGTGACGCGCAGGTAGTCGTCGGCGGTATGCCTGCGGTTCATCGCGACCAGCACCCTGTCCGAGCCGGACTGCACAGGCAGATGCAGAAAGGGCATCAGCGCGGGAATGTCCCGATGCGCCGCGATCAGGGCGTCGTCCATGTCGTTGGGGTGGCTTGTGGTGTAGCGGATGCGCAGCAGTCCGGGGATGGCGGCCAGGGCGTGCACAAGACCGGCCAGACCGCTTTCGCCAGCGCCGCGATAGGCATTCACGTTCTGCCCAAGCAGGGTGATCTCCCTCGCGCCGGCCCCGACCAGCCGGCGCGCCTCGGCCAGCACGCCGGCCATCGGGCGGCTGGTTTCCGCGCCGCGGGTATAGGGCACGACGCAGAACGAGCAGAACTTGTCGCAGCCTTCTTGCACCGTCACGAACGCGGTGACACCCGGTGGCGCCGCCGCGTCCGGCAGGGTGTCGAACTTCTCCTCGGGGGTGAAATCCGTCTCGATCACGGCGCCGCCGGCGCGGGCGGCGCGCGCCACCATCTCCGGCAGCTTGTGGTAGGTCTGCGGCCCCAGCACGATGTCGACATAGGGCGCCCGCACGAGGATCTCGGCACCCTCGGCCTGCGCCACGCACCCGGCCACCGCCAGCACCGTGGCCAGGCCCGCCGCCGCACGAGCTTCCTTGACCATGCGGAGGCGACCCAACTCGGAGAACACCTTCTCCACTGCCTTCTCGCGGATGTGGCAGGTGTTGAGGATGATCATGTCCGCGTCGTCGGGCGCATCGATGGGCGCGTATCCCAGCGGCGCCAGGACGTCCGCCATCCGGCCGCTGTCGTAGACGTTCATCTGGCAGCCCCACGTGATGACGTGAAGACGCTTCGGGCCGAGGGCGGGTGCGGGTGCGGGGGATGTGGTCAAGGTCGGCAATTTCCTGCCGGGTCCGAATGATCCCGGACACCGGACGCGGCGCAAATGGTCCGCATCGGACGGCGCGTCAAGCGCGGCAGGTTGGTATATCCGTGGACAGACGAGGCCCCCATCCCGAAAAACGATCTTGCGGACCTATCATGCGGGTGCTGCCCGGCGTCATGTCAAGCGAAAGCCGGATGACCATTCACCTGTGTTGACGTAACGGCCGGGCGCGGCACGGCAGGGCGATTCTGGCGCAACGTGGCCGCACCCGAGGCGACAGTCGTCCACACAGCGGCGCTGAGAGCCTTGCGCGACTCGAAGTCGGCGGGGTCGACGGGCGCATGCAGCAGCACGGTGGCGCGCAGGCCCTGGTGCTGGGCCAGGCGCCAGAAATGGCTGCCGAGATCCATGTCGCCATACCAGGCGAACACCGCGCGGCTGGCCCGGCCCATGGGCAGGCCACCGAGCAGGTCATAGACCACGGAGACAGGCTGGATCATGGGGCGATCGGCGCGTTCGCCGTCCACCACGGAGAAGAACGTCGAACGGAAGGGCAGCACGCGGGAGCCGTCATTGCTGGTGCCCTCGGGGAACAGCACCAGGTTGTCGCCGGCCGACAGGCGTGCGCGCATGTCATCGCGCTCGCGCCCGACCTCGCGGGCGCGGCGGCTGACGAAGATCGTGCGGCCCAGCCGGGCGATGGTCCGGACCAGCGGCCACTGGCCGACCTCGGTCTTGGCGATGAACACCGCCTCCAGCGCGCCGCCCAGCACCAGCACATCGAGCCACGAGGAGTGGTTCGATGCAAAAACCACCGGACGCCCGTCGATCCGGCGGGCCCGTGTGCCGACGACGCGAACCCGCAGGCCCATCAAAACACACAGGCTGGCCCAGTAGAACCGGGCGAAGCCAATCTTGGCGTGGCCCGGCAGCACCAGGCAGACAGCCTGGACCGGCATCGCCGCAAGGGTGAACAGCAGGATCAGGACGCCGCGGCGCACGGCCCGGATACGACGCACCAGGCCGCTGCCCGCGGGGGCCTCGTCCCAGCCGCGGGGTTCGCTCTGGATCAGGCTTGGGGCGCGGATGCGTCGTTTCACAGCTTCCATGATGTCGGTCCTACAGCCCCATCCAAGACGGAACAACGACGCTGGCATGACAAACCGGGGACAAGCGCAACGAGTGTCCACGTAACCCCACGAAGCCGTGTGTCCACAGCGGGCAAATCCAGGCTACACCAGACGAAATGCTCCGGACAGGCTCGAACCCGCGCGCAACCCGGCGCACCCTCCTTCTCGCTGCGATGCTGATGGCGCCGGCTGCCCAGGCGGCAGACCCGCAACCCTATACCGTGAGCCTGCCGCCGACCGGAGAGGCACCGCTGGATCGCGCGCTGACCGACAGCGCAACCTTGATCGGGCTGAAGGACAAGGCGCCTGTCGGGCCTTTCGCGCTGCTGACGCGCGCCCGCGCGGACCGCGATCGGCTGACGACGGCGCTGGCCAGCTTCGGGCATTATGACGGGCAGGTGGGCATCACCATGATGGGGCGCGACATCGACGACGCCGGGCTGCCGGACGCGCTGGATGCCGCCACCGGGCCGGTCGAGGTCAAGATCGCCGTGACCCCCGGCGTCACCTACACGCTGGGGAGGCTCGAGATCACAGGTCCCGAGGACCTGGGCGAGGCGCGCGACGCCCTCAAACTTGCCTCGGGCGCCCCGGCGCGCGCAGCCGACGTGCTGGCCGCCCAGGCGCGCATGCTGGATGCGTTGCGCACCAGCGGCCACGCCCTGGCGGTGGTGGACAAGCCCGACGCGCGGCTGGACCCGGCGCGTAAGACGGTCGACGTGACCTGGCGTGTGACCGCCGGGCCGACGGTCGATCTGGGCCCGATTACGGTGGCCGGGCTGGACCGGGTCGACGAGGCGTATGTGCGGCGGCGCCTGCTGATCCATCCAGGGGAGCGGTTCGACCCCGCGAAGATCGAGGCCGCACGGCAGGATCTGGCCGCCACCGGGGTTTTTGCGACCGTGCGGGCGAAGGC
>JAYVEG010000161.1:0-4001 GCA_043748985.1 Rhodospirillales bacterium | reverse complement strand
GCTCGGTCGAAAGCCATCTCCGGGACCAGGCTGGCCCGCCGACCTCGGCGCGGCTGCTCGCCATCGAGCAGGCATCCCGTGACACGGCGCTCGGGATGGAGTTCGGTTTCCTCCGCAACACCGAACGGAAGCTGCTGTCCATCGGCTTCCTGGCGACCGAGGACGCGCTGGACACCAACTGTTACGACCTGCTTGCGTCCGAGGCGCGGCTGGCCTGCTTCGTGGCCATCGCCAAGGGCGATATCCCCGCTCGCGAGTGGTTCCGGCTCGGCCGCGCCGTCATACCCATCGCGCGGAATGCCGTCCTGGTATCTTGGTCTGGGTCGATGTTCGAATACCTCATGCCGTCGCTCGTGATGCGAGCGCCCGAAGGCAGCCTGCTTGAACATACCAGCCGGTTGGTCGTTCAGCGGCAGATCGGGTTCGGTAAGGAGCACGACATGCCCTGGGGCGTGTCGGAATCGGCCTACAACGTGCGCGACGTCGAGTACACCTACCAGTATTCCAACTTCGGCATCCCGGACCTGGGCCTGAAGCGCGGACTGGATGCGGACCTGGTGATCGCACCCTACGCCACCGCCCTGGCTGCCATGATCGATCCCGCCGCGGCGGTCAGCAACCTCGTCCAGATCGCCGCGGCCGGCGGCCAGGGCACCTATGGCTTCTACGAGGCGCTGGACTACACGCCCGACAGGGTTCCGGTCGGGAAGACTGTGGCCGTCGTGCAGGCATTCATGGCGCACCACCAGGGAATGACGATCTTGGCCATCGCCGACGCCGTTCTGGACGGCGTGATGCGGGCGCGGTTCCATGCGGAACCCATCATCCAGGCGACAGAACTGTTGTTGCAAGAGCGGGCGCCCCGTGATGTGGCGATGGCGCGGCCCCTGCCCATCGACGCGAAGCCTTCGGCCGCCAGGCCGGTGAATTCGCCAGGTGGCCGGCGCTATACGCGTGCCGACCAACCGGAGCCCGTCACCCACCTGCTGTCCAACGGGCGCTACGCCGTCATGCTGACGGCGGCGGGCGCCGGCAGCAGCCGGTGGGGGGATCTGGCCGTCACCCGCTGGCGCGAAGACCCGACACTCGACGACTGGGGATCGTGGATTCTGCTGCGGGATGTCGGCAACGGCGTGGTTTGGTCGGCGGGGCTGCAGCCCCTCGGCGTGACGCCGGACGCGTACGAAGTGGACTTCGGAGAGGACCGGGCCGAGTTCGCCCGCCGTGATGGCACGCTGACGACGACGATGGAGGTCCTGGTCTCGGCGGAAGAGGATGCCGAGGTCCGCCGCATGTCCGTGACTAATCTCGGCGCGACCGCCCGCATCATCGATATCACATCCTATGCCGAGTTGGCGCTGATCCGCGCTGCCGACGACATCGCGCACCCCGCCTTCGCCAAGATGTTCGTGCAAACCGAGCGCCTGCCCGATGGCAGCGCCATCCTGGCGACACGGCGGCGCCGAACGCCGACGGAGCCGGAAGTCTGGGCTGGACACCTGCTGGTTGCAGAGGGCCGGGTAACCGGCGAAATCGAGGTGGAAACCGACCGCGCCCGCTTCCTCGGCCGGGGCCGCAGCCTGCGGGACGCAGCTGTCATGGATGGCACCAGATTGTCCGGCACCATTGGCACCGTGCTCGACCCGATCTTCGCCCTGCGCTGCCGCGTGACCGTCGCACCCGGGGCTGTGGTTCGCGTCGCGTTCTGGACGATGGTGGCTGGCTCCCGCGACGCTTTGGCCAGCGCCATGGACAAGCACCGCGACGCCGCAGCCTTCGATCGAGCCTCGACGCTCGCCTGGACCCAAGCGCAGGTGCAGTTGCGCCACCTCAGCATTCGTCCCCGCGAGGCGGATCTGTTCCAGCTCCTGGCAGGACACCTGGTGTTCGCCGGGCCGGCGCTGCGGCCGAAATCCGAAACCATCCGACGGGGCGGCGGCGCGCAAAACAGGCTCTGGGAGCAAGGCATCTCCGGCGATCTGCCGATCCTGCTGCTCCGCATCAACGATAGTGCCGACCTCGACGTGGCCCGGCAGGTGTTGCTCGCCCACGAATACTTCCGGCTGAAACAATTCGCGGTGGACCTGGTGATCCTGAACGATCACGCCGCCTCCTACTCACAGGACCTGCAGATCGCGCTCGAGGCGTTGCTGCGGATGCAGCCCCGCACGCTCCCGGTCGCCGGGGCCGCGGCAAAGGGCGCAGTCTTCCTATTGCGCGCCGACCTGGTTTCGGCAGAGACGGCGGCCCTGCTGGCCTCTACCGCGCGGGTCGTGCTGTCGGCCGAGCGGGGCACCCTGTCCGAGCAGTTGCGACCGCTGCCGGCAGCAGCATTCAAAGTCGCGCGCCTGCCCCTGCCCCTGCCCCTGCACCACCCGTCTCCGTCTGTGTCCGGCGACCCGGGAACAGCCGTCCCGCCGGTGCCGTCGCTGGAGTTCTTCAACGGCTATGGCGGCTTCGCGGACGATGGCCAGGCATACGTCGTCGTGCTCCGCCCCGGCCAGTCCACCCCGGCGCCCTGGATCAACGTGATCGCCAATCCCGGCTTCGGCTTCCTGGTCGCAGCCGAGGGCGGCGGCTCTACATGGAGCGGCAACAGCCGCGAGAACCAGCTCACGCCCTGGTCGAACGACCCGGTCACCAACCGGTCCGGCGAGGCGTTCTACCTCCGGGATGTCGACACGCAGAACGTGTGGTCCCCGACCGCATGGCCTTTGCGCGACCCGGCCGCCACCTATGTGGTCCGCCACGGCCGCGGCACCTCCCGGTTCGACCGCGTGGCCCACGGCATTGCCAGCAGCCTGGTCCAATACGTGCCGACCGGTGACCCGGTGAAGCTGTCCCGCCTGCATTTGCACAACATCTCCGGGCGTCCCCGGACCCTGACCGTGTCGGCCTACGTAGAATGGGTGCTCGGCGCTTCCCGCACTGCCACGGCGGCCTTCATCACGACCTCTATGGACACTGAATCAGGCGCGATGTTCGCCCGCAATCCCTGGGGCGCCGTCAACGCCGGGCGCGTCGCCTTCGCCGACCTGGGCGGCACGCAGACAGGCTGGACCGGAGACCGGCGAGAGTTCATCGGCCGGCACGGCACCCTGGCCTCCCCGGCGGGTGTCACCGGCGCCGCGCCGCTGTCTGGCCGTGTCGGCACCGGAATGGACCCCTGCGGCGTCATGCAGGCCACCATCCACTTGCCGCCCGACAGCCATATCGAGGTCGTCTTCCTGCTCGGGGAGGCCTCCAACGAAAACGAGGCGCGCGCCCTGGTCGCCAAATATCGGACCGCCGACCTCGATGCCGTTCTGGACGACGTTCGCCAGCTGTGGGACCGCGTGCTCGGGGCAGTGGCGGTGAAGACGCCGGACCGGGCCATGGACATCATGCTGAACGGCTGGCTGCTGTATCAGGCGCTGGCCTGCCGGGTCTGGGCGCGCACCGGATTCTACCAGGCGAGCGGCGCATATGGCTTCCGCGACCAGTTGCAGGACGGCATGGCACTGACGCCATCTCGCCCGGATCTGGTGCGCGAGCACCTGCTGCGGGCCGCAGGGCGGCAGTTCATCGAGGGCGACGTCCAGCACTGGTGGCTGCCGGAATCCGGCATGGGCATTCGCACCCGGATTTCTGATGATTGTGCCTGGCTTGCCACCGCCGTCGCGCACTACATCGATGCAACGGCTGACCGCGCGGTGCTCGATGAGGATATCGGCTTCCTGGACGCCCCGGTCCTGACAGAGGCCGAGCACGACCGGTTCTTCGCGCCCGCCGCCGCCACTGAGAGCGGGTCCCTGTTCGAGCATTGTGCCCGCGCACTCGACCACAGCCTCGTGCTGGGTGCGCACGGCTTGCCGCTCATGGGCACGGGCGATTGGAATGACGGCATGAATCGCCTCGGCGAGGCCGGGCGCGGCGAGAGCGTATGGCTCGGCTGGTTCCTCCACGCGGCGCTGATGGCCTTCGCGCCGCTGGCCGAAGCCAGGAACGACCCCCGCGCAGCG
>JAYVEG010000160.1:0-4027 GCA_043748985.1 Rhodospirillales bacterium | reverse complement strand
AGGATTGAGCGATGAAGAATTTGGCCGGGTTGATGAAGCAGGCAAGCCAGATGCAATCGAAGATGGCCGAGATGCAGGCGAAGCTGGAGGCGATGGAGGTTGAGGGTTCGGCCGGGGCTGGGATGGTGGTGGTGGTGCTGTCGGGGAAGTTCGAGCTGCGGCGGATGACGGTCGACCCGAAGTTGGCGGACCCGGCGGAAATGGAAATGCTGCAGGACCTGGTGGTGGCGGCGCATGCGGATGCGAAGCGCAAGATCGATGCGGTCATGGCTGAGGAAATGGAGAAGGCCACGGGGGGAATGGGGCTGCCGGGGGGCATGAAGCTGCCGTTCGGCTAGCCGGCCCGGGCGATGGGCGGCCCTGAAGTCGAGCGGTTGATCGGGTTGTTGGCGAAGCTGCCGGGTTTGGGGCCGCGGAGTGCGCGGCGGGCGGCGTTGCGGATGTTGCAGCAGCCGGCGACGCGGATGCTGCCTTTGGCGGCGGCGCTGGAGGAGGCGGCGCGGGCGGTTGGGCCTTGTGTGCGGTGCGGGAATCTCGATAGCCGGAACCCGTGCGGCATTTGTGTCGATCCGGGGCGGGAGCAGGGGCTGGTTTGCGTCGTGGAGGGGGTCGGCGACCTGTGGGCGTTGGAGCGGGCGAAGGTGCATCGGGGGGTGTATCATGTGCTGGGCGGCACGCTTTCGGCGATCAATGGCACGGGGCCGGGGGATTTGAGCACGCAGCCCTTGCTGGCGCGGGTGGAGGGGGGTGCGGTCGAGGAGTTGATATTGGCGTTGGGGGCGACGGTGGAGGGGGCGAGCACGGCGCATTGGTTGACGGAGCGGGTGCGGGCGGTGGCGCCGGGTTTGCGGATCAGCCGGGTGGGGCAGGGGGTGCCGATCGGCGGGGCGCTGGATGTGCTGGATGACGGCACGTTGGCCGCGGCGGTGCGGGGGCGGCGGGAGGTTTGAGACAGGCCCCCGGACGGTGGGCGGGCTATTCGAACCGCAACCGGAGAGCGACGGGGCCGCGGTCTTCGTCGATCTTATACCAGCGGTCACTGGTTGCGCGCCCGGCTCACGCGCGGTCACCCGGCGATTGATACCAGCGGCACGCGACCGGAAGGATCGGGCGCACGCGTTCAACCCCGATCGCGTCGTCAGAAGTCGGCGCAGACGTGCTGCAGGACCATGCCCACGGATTGCTGGGTGAATTGCGTGCGGTAGGCGGTGCGGATGGCTTGAAGCCGGGCCAGGGCCTTGGGGCCGGGTTGGGTGATGATGACCACGAGTTTCGCGTGTTCCTGGGTAAGGTGGCCTTGCGGGTCGCGCCATCGGCCGGCGGCGTCGAGGATGGTGAGGCCGGCGGGGAAGGCGGGTGTGACGGTCGTGTCGAGGAAGCGGGTGAAGGCCGGGTCGTCCACGGCGCCGAAGAAGAGCTGGGCTTCGAGCATGTCGTGGCAGACGGGGGCGGCACCGCCGGTGGTGAGGGCTGCCAGGAGGAGGAGGGTGGGGCGCATGGGTCAGGTGTAGCAGATGGTGGTTTACGTCTGACCATGCGCTGCTGGGGTGAGCGGGTTGGGGGCTTGATTTGGCACGGACGGGGCTTGTGGAAGACCCTCACCCAACCCTCTCCCGATGGGACCCGATGGGAGAGGGCTTTTACGGGGTCAGGCGGCGCGGATTTTATCGATGGTGATCGGCAGGCTGCGTTGGCGTTTGCCGGTGGCGTGCCAGATGGCGTTGGCGATGGCGGCGGGGGTTGCGACGATGCCGATTTCGCCGAGTCCCTTGATGCCGAGTGGGTTGGAGGTGTCACGTTCGTCGACGAAGATGACGTCGATCTCGGGGACGTCGGCGTTGGATGGGACGTGATATTCGGCGAAGTTGTGGTTCATGAAGCGACCGGCGACGTGGTCGATCAGGCTTTCTTCATGGAGCGCCATGCCGAGGCCCATGACGGTGCCGCCGATGATCTGGCTGCGGGCGGTCTTGGGGTTCAGGATGCGGCCGGCGGCGACGGCGTTGACGATGCGGGCGACGCGGACGACGCCAAGGGCCTCGTCGATGCGGACTTCCACGAAGCAGGCGCTGTGGGTGTGGCTGGAGGTGGTGGCGGATTTCAGCTTGTCCGGGGCGCCCTTGCCGTCCGCCTCGATGTGGTCGACGCCGCCGGCCTTCATGGCGGCGGCGAAGGAGACCCGGCGGGTGGGGTCTGCCTCCAGGACAACGTGGTTGTCGAGAAAGACCACGCGGTCGACGGCGGTGTCCTTCAGGGGGGAGCCTGGCACCTTGCGGGCCATGGCGAACAGTTTTTCGCGGATGGCGATGCAGGCAAGCTGCACGGCGGTGCCGGCCGATGCGGCGGTCCAGGATCCGCCTTCGAGCGGGGAGGCCGGAAGGTCGCTGTCGCCGATGAGCACCTCGGTGCGGTCCATGGGGATACCGAGGGTTTCGGCGCCGATCTGGCACAGGATGGTATAGGTGCCGGTGCCGATATCGGCGGTGGCGCAGGAGACGGTCAGGGTGCCGTCGGCGCGCAATACGGCTTTTGCTGCCGTCTCCATCATCTGTGCTTCCCAAGCGCCGATCGCCATACCCCAGCCGACGAGCTCGTGGCCTTCCCGCATGGACCGGGGTTCGGGGGTGCGGCGGGCCCAGCCGAAGCGTTCGGCCCCTTGCTGGATGGCGGCGCGCAGTTCCTTGCTGGCGAAGGGACGACCGTCGTTGCGGTCGGTGTCGGCGTAGTTCTTCAGGCGCATGGCCACCGGGTCGAGGTGCACGGCCTCGGCCAGCTCGTCGATGGCGCATTCGATGGCGAAGGTGCCGGTGGGTGCGCCCGGCGCGCGCATGTCGCCGGGGGTGTACACGTCCAGCGGGACGAGCTGGTAGGTGAAGGCGGCGTTGTCCACGTCGTAGAGCAGGCCGGACCAGTTCACCACGACCTCCTGATAGTCCTCGAAGCGGGAGGTTTCGGCGATGGCGTCGTGCTTGAGGGCCTGGAGGGTTCCGTCGGACGTGGCGCCGAGGGTGATGCGCTGGATGGTTTCGGGGCGGTGGGTGAAGGTGAACATCTGGTCGCGGGTCATGACGACGCGGACCGAGCGGTGCAGGTCGATGGCGGCGAGCATGGCCAGGAACAGCTGGTATTGCGGACGCAGGCCGGAGCCGAAGCCGCCGCCGACGTAGGGGGTGACGACGCGGACGTTGTTGAGGCCGAACACGTTCTGGATATATTTCTTGCTGGTCTGGACGCCCTGGACCTTGTCGTGGACCAGCAAGGAGCCGTCGTCCTGCCAGATGACGGTACTGGCGTGTGGCTCCATCGGGTTGTGGTGTTCGGCGGCGATCCGGTATTCCTGGTCGATGCGGACCGGGATGCCCAGTAGCGCCTGGTCCACATTGCCGCGGGGTTTCGGCGGGGGGGCGATGCCGCTGCGAAGCTTGCCGGGCGGGGCGGCGCGGGAGCGGTCTGCTGCGAGATCGGTGTGGTGGGGTTCCGGCGCGTATTCGACGCGGAGGAGACTGGCGGCGTCTCGGGCGGTCTCCCAGTCTTCGGCGACGACGAGGGCGATGGGCTGGCCGCTGTAGACGACCTGGTCGTTTTCCAGGGCGCGAAACGGGGCGCCCGGGGGGGCCACGTCGTCGTGGTAGTGCTTGGCGGTGTAGGGGGCGTCCGGGCGGTCGAGATGGGTGAGGATGCGCAGGACGCCGGGAAGGGCCGCTGCGGCGGCGGTGTGGATGTGGGCGATGCGGCCGCGGGCGATGGTGCTGTTGACGATGGCGCCGTAGGTGAGGGTTTCGGTGTTGAAGTCGGCCGCGTAGTCGGCGGCGCCGGTGACCTTTTTCGGGCCGTCGATGCGGCTGCGGGGTTGGCCGATGTGCAGGCCGATATTGGTCAGGATATGCGTGTCCGGCATTTGGTGGGTCTCCTAGACGATCCGTTTGTCGGCAACGCCCTGGGGGGTGCCGGCGGCGGCCTGGGTCAGGGCGCGGATGATGGCCTCCCGCGCGAGGGGGATCTTGAAGCCGTTGTGGCTTTGCGCCTG
>JAYVEG010000159.1:0-12714 GCA_043748985.1 Rhodospirillales bacterium | reverse complement strand
TGCAAAGGGCAATCGCAAAAGGGGCACGCAGAATGGGGGGTATGCAGATAGTGGGCCGCGCACTTCCGTGAGTCGGCCTGTTCGACCTGTTCCGGGTGGGCGTCGGGCCATCCAGTTCCCGTACGGTCGGCCCCATGGTCGCGGCCGGACTGTTCCGTGCAGCTCGGCCGGCCACGGCGCCGGTCGACAGCATCCGGGTCGAGCTGTTCGGCTCACTGGCGCTGACCGGCAAGGGGCATGCGACCGATCGGGCGGTCGCACTCGGTCTGCTGGGCTGCAATCCCGCGACGCTCGACCCCGACGCTGCGCCCGGCCTGCTCGACGATCTGGGGCGCCCCCGGCTGCTCTCGCCGCCGCCGCTGTAGGCTCGCTGATCAAGCGCAACGCATGCTGTCGAAACGCAAGGAAACCAGCGAAGGCGGCCTGGCCGTCAACGCCATCCAATGCTGACCCCCACCCAAGGAGCCGTCATGTCCGATCGTCCGCCTTTGCCGCCCTTCACTGCCGAGAGTGCCGCCCAGAAGGCCCGCGTCGCCGAGGACGGCTGGAACAACCGTGACCCCGAACGCGTGTCGCTGGCGTATAGCGTGGACAGCGTGTGGCGGAACCGCGCCGAGTTCCTGCAAGGCCGGCCGGCCATCGTCGCGTTCCTGAAGCGCAAATGGGAGCGGGAGCTGGATTACCGGCTGATCAAGGAGGTGTGGGCCTTCCACGACGACCGCATCGCCGTGCGGTTTGCCTATGAATGGCACGACGGGTCCGGCCAGTGCTTCCGCTCCTACGGCAACGAGAACTGGGCCTTCGACACGCACGGCCTCATGTGTCAACGCATCGCCAGCATCAACGACCTGCCGATCATGGAGTCCGAGCGGAAGTTTCACTGGCCGCTGGGGCGCCGCCCCGACGATCACGCCGGGCTGTCGGCGCTGGGCCTGTAACGACCCCAAGATCCCCATTCCAAGAAGGCGCCCCAGCGATGGATGAACTGCTCTACGACGTGACCGACACCGTCGCCACGATCACCTTCAACAGGCCCCAGGCCCGCAACGCGCTCACCTGGGACATGTATGCCGGCCTGGTCGATGCGATCCGCAGCGCGGACGCGGACCCGGCCGTGAAGGCTGTCGTGCTGACCGGCGCCGGCGAGAAGGCGTTTGCCGCCGGCACCGATATCGGCCAGTTCCGCGCCTTCTCTACACCGGCCGACGCCATCGGCTACGAGACGCGGATCGACGAGGTGCTGCAGGTGCTGGAGGGCTGCCGCAAACCCACCATCGCGGCCGTGGCCGGCGCCTGCACCGGCGGCGGGGCTGGGATCGCGGCGTGCTGCGACCTGCGGATTGCCGCGGCGGGGGCGCGATTCGGCTTTCCGATCGCCAAGACCCTTGGCAATTGCCTGTCCATGGGCAACCTCGCGCGGCTGTCGGCGCTGATCGGGGCGGCGCGGGTGAAGGAGATCATCTTCACGGCGCGGCTAATCGAGACGCCGGAGGCGCTGACGATCGGGCTCGTCTCCGAGGTGGTGGCGGACCACGCGGCGCTGCAGGTGCGCGCGGCGGAACTGGCGCACCAGGTGGGCGCGAACGCGCCGCTGACACTGCAGGCGACCAAGGCCCAGCTGCGGCAGCTGCGCGGGACCGTGGTGGAGGACGAGGCCTTGATCCTGCTGTGCTACCAAAGTGCCGACTTCCGCGAGGGCATGGAGGCGTTCCTCGGTAAGCGGAAGCCGGTGTGGACCGGTGCCTGATCGCTACGGGCTGTTCGTGCTGGCCGTGACGCTGCTGATGCTCACGCCCGGGCCGAACATGGCGATCATCGTGGCGAACAGCGTCGCCTATGGCGTGCGCTTCGGTTTCTTGACCCTTGCGGGAACGGCGACGGCGGCGCTGATCCACATGGTGCTGGTGGGGCTCGGCCTGCAGGAGTCGCTGGGCGCCATCGGGGCAGTGTTCGACTGGGTGCGCTGGGCCGGCGTGGTCTACCTGATCTATCTCGGCGTGCAGACGTGGCGCGCTCCGGTCGTGGACCTGGGCGTGGACCTGGGCGCGGTTGCCGCGGCGCCACGCTCGGCGCGGCGGATGTTCGGGCGGGCGTTCCTGGTGGGGTTCACGAACCCGAAGGTGCTGCTGTTCTACGGAGCGTTCTTTCCGCAGTTCATCGCACCCGGCCGGGCGGTGGCGCCGCAGATCTGGGTGCTGTGCGTGACGTATGTGGTGATCACGGTGGTGGTGGATTCCGGCTGGACGGTCGGGGCGGCCTGGGCACGCGGCGCGTTGGGCACGCATGGGCGGCTGCGGAACCGGGTTTCGGGCGGCCTGCTGGTGGGCGCCGGGGTCGGGTTGGCCCTGGCCCGGCCGCGATAGTCCTGGCCCATGTTGTCATGATGCAGCGGGCCCGGTAGGGGATGGCGCATCATGTGGAGTGTCGACATGTCTGAAATCGGGATCACCGCCGGCCCCTTCCGGTTCCGCGCACGGTTCGAGGACGCGAAGTCGCCCGCCACCTGCGCGGCCTTCCGCGGCGTGCTCCCCTACTCCGAAAAGCTGATCCATGTCCGCTGGAGCGGCGAGGCCTGCTGGATCCCCCTCGGCGAACACGACTTCGGCGTAGACTACGAAGACGCCACCAGCTTCCCGGCACCCGGCCAGGTGATCCTCTATCCCGGCGGCCTCAGCGAGACGGAGATCCTGGTTGCCTACGGACCCTGCCGCTTCGCCAGCAAGGCCGGGCAGCTCGCCGGCAACCACTTCCTCACCATCACCGAGGGCCTGGAAAACCTGCATGCCCTGGGGCGCCTGACGCTGCTGGAGGGCGCCCAGGCGGTCACATTCGGGGGGTGACGTTCGGAGCGGATGGTCGAGTGGTGGACTAGCGCCCAACCGGCCAGCTTCGGAACTACCGCGCCGCCACCTTCCGCTCGATGCTGTCCCAGATCGCCTGGCTCAGGTCGATCCCGTCGAACCGCGCAAGCTCCTGCAGCCCGGTCGGCGAGGTGACGTTGATCTCGGTCAGGTAGTCGCCGATGACGTCGATCCCCACGAAGATCAGGCCGTGGTCGCGCAGATGTGGGCCGATGCGGCGGCAGATCTCGCGCTCCCGCTCGGTCAGCGCGGTCTTCTCGGGGCGGCCGCCCACGTGCATGTTGCTGCGTGCCTCGCCCGCGGCAGGTACGCGGTTGATGGCGCCCAGGGGCTCGCCGTCGATCAGGATGATCCGCTTGTCGCCCTTGCGGACGGCAGCCTCGTAGCGCTGGATCATGAGCGGCTCGCGGGAGCGCAGGAAGTGCATCTCCAGCAGCGAGGCCAGGTTCTCGTCGTCCGGCTTGATGCGGAACACCCCCGCACCGCCGTTGCCGAACAGCGGCTTGACGATGATGTCCTGGTATTCCGCCCGGAAGGCGCGGATCGCGTCGACATCCCAGGTGATGAGCGTTGGCGGCATCAGGTCCGGGAAGTGCGTGACCAGCAGTTTCTCGGGCGAATCGCGTACCCATTTCGGGTCGTTGACGACCAGCGTGTGCGGATGAATGTGCTCCAGCATGTGGGTCGCGGTGATGTAGGCCATGTCGAAGGGGGGGTCCTGGCGCATGAGCACCACGTCCATGGCACCCAGGTCGGAGCGGGTGGCTGGCCCGAAACTGTAGTGGTTGCCGGCCACGCGCTGGACGGTCACGGGCCGGGTGACGGCCATCAGACGCTCGGTGAAGCGACCATCGGGGCTTTTGCGGCCCTCGTGCAGGCTGAGATGGCGGACCTCGTAATGCCACAACGCATGGCCGCGCCGCTGCGCCTCGAGCATGAGAGCGAAGGTGCTGTCGCCGTCGATGTTGACGGACTCGATCGGGTCCATCTGGACGGCGACCTTGAGGGGTGTTGGCATCTGGACCTCGTGCGGCATGACGGGCGGGTTTTTAGCCCAGAACGGCGGGCGGCGGTATCCGCGCCGGACGGAACATTCCGGCTGGACCCGAATCGCAGCGGGATGTCACATTATTTAGATGGATCCTCTCGAACATGCCCTTCTGGTGGCCGTGGTGGCGGTGTCGCACGCCCTCGACCCGGTGGTCGCCGGCATCGGGCGGCTCAACTCCTACATCCATTCGCAACTGTTCTTCCTCGCGATCCCGCTTGTCTGGCACGACGGCATCGTCGCAGCCTTGTGGGTCGTCATGCTGTTCATGTTGTTCCGGACTCTGACCGGATGGCTGCGGCTCGTGATGCTGATGTGCACGATCCTGGTCGTGGCGAAGATGTGGGGCTATCTGCCGGTCTGAGGATCGTGCCGCGCACAGAACTCGGCCGCGCCCAGGGTGCGAATATCCTGCATGGCGTGCCCCAGCCGCTCGTGCGGCCAGTCCCACCAGGCGATGCGCTGCAGTGCTGCGATGACGGGTTCCGGAAATCGATAGCGCAGGATGCGGCCAGGGTTGCCCACCACGATGGCAAAGGGCGGCACGTCCTTGGTCACGACGGTGCCTGCGCCGATCGCCGCCCCAGTGCCGATAGTCAGCCCGGCCAGCACGATCGCGCCGTGACCGATCCAGACATCGTGGCCGAGTGCCACCGACGAGGCGCGCCGCCAGGCGAAGAAGTCGGGATCGTCGGGGCCGAGGCCATAGGCGCTGCTGCGATAGCTGACATGGCTCAGCATGACGCGGTCGAGCGGGTGGTTGCCGGGGTTGATGCGGGTATGGGCGGCGATCGAGCAGTATTTGCCGATCGTGGTGTAGATGATGTCGCTGTCGTTCACGACATAGGAGTAGTCGCCGAACCTGCATTCCGCGACCTTGGTGCGTGCGCCGACCTCGCAATATCGCCCAAAGGTGGTCTGGCGGACGGAGGCAGTGCGATGGATACTCGGCGCCTCACCCAGGTCCTTCTTGGAGGCGGGATCATTGGCCACGCCAGGCGTTCAGCGGAGGCGTTCTAAGTCCGCCAGGCTGCTGATGGACACGTCCATGTCGTTCACCAGCCCGTCCTCCAGCGAGTAGACCCAACCGTGGACGCTCAGCTCCTGGTCGCGGGCCCAGGCGTCCTGCACGAACACGTCGGAGGCGACGTTGCGGACCTGGCGGATGACGTTCAGCTCGCATAGGCGGTCCATGCGCTTGTCGTAATCCTGGATCGCCTCCAGCTCGTGGCGGCGTTCCTGGCTGACCTCGCGGATGGGATGCAGCCAGTGGTCCACCAGGCCGCGGCGTTTGCCGTCGACGGCGGCCTTCACGCCGCCACAGCCGTAATGGCCGACGACGAGGATATGCTTGACCTTCAGTACATCCACGGCGAATTGCAGCACGCTGAGATAGTTGGCATCCTGCGGCGGAGCCAGGTTGGCGACGTTGCGGTGGACGAAAAGCTCACCGGGGTCGAGATCGACGATCTCGTTGGCGGGCACGCGGCTGTCGGCACATCCGATCCAGAGGTATTCCGGCGCCTGCTGGCCTACCAGGCGCTGGAAGAAGCCTGCGTCCTGCGCGACTTTCCGTTCCGCCCAGGCGCGGTTCTTTTCCTTGAGATGCTCCAACATCGTTCGGTTCCCAAGACAATTGCAATCGTAAGCTAGCGCGCAGAGGCCGGGCGCGAAAGCCTCCCTGGTGTCAGCCACGGCCCAGGCGTGAGCGGAGCCTTCGGGCGACGTCGTCCCGCCCGAGCAGGTCGGCGACCCCGCGACGGGCAGGTTCGGTGCCGGCCGCGTCGCCCAGCGTGGCGACGGCCACGAGATCGCACCGGGCCGACAGCGCGAAGCCGGCCGCAGGGCGTCGGCGCCCGTCTGCAAGCGTCAGAACGTAGGCCCGCACCCGCCCCGGCCATCCGCCGACCATGATCGGCATCCCCTCGCCGCGTGGCTCGAAGCGGTCCAACATCATGTCCCGTGGACAGGGCCGAGCAGCGCCACTCCAATGCCGATCAACCCGACCGCGAGAGCAGCGGCGGTGGCGCCAGCCCGGGTCATGGCAGCCCCGCGGCCTCCCGCGCGGCTGCCGTGCGGTTCGGGCTGATCAGTACGAAGGTGGAGAGGAAGATGGCCTCCACCGAAGCGGCCATCGCGATTGTCCGAGGCATCGTGGGGGCAGGGTGCTTCAGCCATGCCCGACCAACATGGGCCGCTGGAGCAGGTCTTTATGGGTTCTTTATGGTGACCCCAGCAGGTATCCGGCGAGGGTGGGCACCAGCGCGGGATGCAGCGGTAAAGCGGGGTCGCGATATGTCGCAACGTTAGCAGCACGGTCGGCGGGCACGCTGCGCATGATATGGTTCATGCCGTCGATGACAGCGAGCGTGGCGCCGGGCCGGGCGGCGGCAAGAATGCGGGCATCGACGACCCCGACCTGGATGTCGGTCGAGCCCTGGACGATCAGGACCGGGACGGTGATGCGGGAAAGCGCAAGGGCCGGGTCGATGGGCAGCCAGGACATGAGGTAGGGCTGGACACTGGAGCGGAACATGGAGGCGAGAGGCGGCGGCACGTCGGTCGCGGGCTGGCCTGCGGCAAGTTGCGTCAAAATACGGTGCAGCTCGGCCCGCAGTTCCTCGGGCAGCCCGCCAGCGGAGAATTGCCGCTCCATGATCGGGCCGGCCGGGGTTCCGGCGCCGGCCAGCAGCACGATGCTGGCGGCCTCGGCGCGGGCGGCGGCGAATGTTACGACAAGGGCGCCTTCGCTATGGCCGAGCAGCGAGACCCGGGCGATGCGGGGTTGCGTTCGCAGCAGGCCGGCCCAGGCGATGGTGTCGCGGACGTAGTCGCCGAAGCGCAGGTCCGCTTCTTGCAGGCTGTCCCAGCGGCTGGCGCCGATCGCGCGCTTGTCGGCGCGGATGGAGGCTATGCCTTGCGCGGCGAGGCCGTGGGCCAGCAGCTTCAGGCTGTCGTTCGGCAGGCCCGGAATGTTGCCGTCGCGGTCCACCGGGCCGGACCCGGCGACGATGACCAGCCCGGGCACCGCGGCGTCGCCATCGGGCAGCGTAAGCGTGCCATGCAGCGTGCCGCTGGCCTGGACCGCGACGTCCCTCTCCGTCCATCCGAACGCCGGGCCGACCATCAGCAGCAAAGCCGCAAGTCCGCGCTACATCGTGGCGCCCAGCACCCAGGGGGCGAACTCGGCCTGGCCGGCATCGTAGCCCTCGCTCTTGGTGCGCTCACCGCTGGCGACCCGCACGATGTGGTCGAAGATGCGGGCGCCGCACGCCTCCACGGTTTCCGCGCCATCCAGGATCGTGCCGCAGTTGATGTCCATGTCGTCTTCCATGCGCTGAAACATGGGCGTGTTGGTCGCGAGCTTGATGGACGGCGCCGGCTTGCAGCCGAACACGCTGCCGCGGCCGGTGGTGAAGCACACGAGGTTCGCGCCCCCGGCAACCTGGCCCGTCGCAGCGACGGGGTCGTAGCCGGGCGTGTCCATGAACACGAAGCCCCGGGCCGTCACGGGCTCGGCGTAGCGCACGACGTCCACTAGGTTGGTGCTGCCGGCCTTGGCCATGGCGCCGAGCGACTTCTCCAGGATGGTGGTCAGGCCGCCGGCCTTGTTGCCGGGGCTGGGGTTGGCGTTCATCTCGGCGCCCTCACGCTCGCAATAGGCTTCCCACCAGCGCATCAGGCCAACTAGTTTTTCTCCGACTTCCTGGTTCACGGCGCGGCGGGTCAGCAGATGTTCGGCGCCATAGGTCTCCGGCGTTTCGGACAGGATGACGGCGCCGCCATGGCGGACCACCAGGTCGCTGGCGGCGCCCAGGGCGGGGTTCGCGCTGACGCCGGAATAGCCGTCGCTGCCGCCGCACTGCAGGGCGATGGTCAGCTCGGACAGGGGCGCGGCTTCGCGGTAGGTGGCGTTGGATTCCGCCAGCACCTCGCGCACGAAGGCCACCCCGGCCTCGACCGTCTTGCGGATGCCGCCCATCTCCTGGATGTCCATGTTGCGGACGCGGTCGGCCAGGCGCTGTTCCTCGATCAGGCCGCCGATCTGGTTTACCTCGCAACCCAGCCCGATGACGATGATGTGGGAGAAGTTCACGTGTCGCGCATAGCCGGCCAGGGTGCGGCGCAGCAGGCGCAGCGGCTCCCCGTCGGTCATGCCGCAGCCGGTCTTGTGCGTCAGTGCCACGACGCCATCGACGTTGGGGTAATCGGCCAGCGGATCGGTGCCGGCAAAAGGGTTGCGCTTGAACTGGTCCGCAATGAGGTTCGCGGTGTGCGCCGAGCAGTTCACACTGGTCAGGATACCGATGAAGTTGCGGGTGGCGACGCGGCCGTCCGGACGGTGATAGCCCATGAAAGTGCGGCGCTCGTTCGCCATCGCGGTAGGCTTCGCGTCGACCGACCAGGCATAGTCCTTCGCGAAGTCGCCCATGGCGATGTTGTGCACATGCACGTGCTGACCGGGCGCGATCGGCTGGGTGGCAAAGCCGATGATCTGGCCATAGCGGCGCACCGGCTCGCCGGGCGCCACGGCCCGGATTGCAACCTTGTGCCCGGCCGGGATGCGCTGCGATGTGTGCACACCTGGCGCAACCTCCACCCCTTCCAGCAGGGTGGAGCGTGCGATCAGAACGCCGTCCTCGGCGTGCAGACGGATGAGTGGGGTCATACTAGCCCTTTGCGACCTTCACGGCGGCCCGGGCGGCATTGAGCAGGATGCCGCTGTCGTTGCTCAGCGTGACCATGTTGAAGCCCATCTTGATCATGCGGGCGGCATAGGCCGGGTTGCCGGTGTGGATGCCGGCGTACTGCCCACGCTGCTTCGTCTTCTCGAGGATGACCTGGTAGGTGTCCATCGCCTCCGCACCCTCCTGGTCCAGCGCCGGTACGCCGCCGCGGCTGAACGACAGGTCGGACGGGCCGATATAGACAGCGTCGATGCCCTTCACGTCGAGGATGGCGTCCAGGTTGTCGACCGCCTCCTGCGTTTCGATCATCGGCATGCACAGGATTTCATCGTTGGCGGTATTCTGGTAGCCGCCGGCCTCGCCGTAGATGGCCGCACGGATCGGCCCGTTGCTGCGCTTGCCGGCAGGTGGATAACGCAGGTAGCTGACCAATGCTGCGGCTTCGGCGGCCGTGTTGATCATCGGGCAGATTACGCCATAGGCGCCGGCGTCGAGCACCTTGCCGATGATGCCCGGCTCGTTCCATGGCACCCGCACCATGGGCAGCACGGGATGGACCTGCATCGCCTGGAAGCAGGCGACCATGGAAAGGTAGTCCTGCACGCCGTGCTGAAGGTCCACGGTCAGGCTGTCGAAGCCGCCCTGCGCCATGGTCTCGGCGGCAAACCCGCTTGGGATCGCCAGCCAGCCGTTGATGGTGGGTGTGCCCGCAGCCCAGGCGGTCTTCAGCTTATTCGGCATGACGCCGTTTCCCCTTCGTATATTGTCGAAAAACGCTAGGCCTCGGCACGCAAACCGGCAACCCACCTTGCCTTGCATAAGCGCGGGGTCAGGCCGGCGGGCGCGATCGTTCGTGACACAATTTCACATAGAAAAACTCGCAATGACGTAACGTCGATGCTACCGCTCACAGCTGCGCTAACCCTTCCCCGGAGCCTTCCCATGGCTGCAGCAACCCTGACGACATTTGATGGCAGCACGATCCCCGCCGTCCTGACCGGGCTTACGGCCCATACGTGGACGGCCGATGCGAACGGCCTGTTCCACACCACCGACCTCGCGGCCGAGTGGACCTCCGCCTCTGCCGTCATGTTGGCCGGGCACGGCGACACGCTCACGGCGCTGCAACGCATCGAGGGCAATGCCGAGGCCGTGTTGGACAACACAGCGGCCAGGGCGTTCACAGCAACAAGGCTGCAGCAGTTCCGTGAAGACCTGCAGCGCGAGTTCGACGCGATCGACAGCGCCATGCGGACCAACCAGACGCTTTATGGCATCGACCCGACCCGCGAGTTCAACCAGTACAGCTACCTCAAGCTCGAGCAGACGCTGCAGGCCGACGAGAGCCTGAAGGAGCTGGGCTACGAGGGTCATGGCGTGAACAATCCGCCGGCCGTCCGCTATCGCGGCTTCACGACCGACTTCCAGAACGTCACCGACAAGACCACCAACTATATCGGCGGCGGCCCCGGTAGCGGCCAGAACGCCATCGCCAACTTCCTCGACGACGACGTGCTGACCCACGCGCCGTTCCCGACCGTGATCAACGGCGGCGTGCTGACGCAGCTGAACCAGAACGGCAACCTCGAAGACAAGCTCACCACCGCCATAACCGCCGCCAACCAGACGACCTTCACCCGCGTCTATGTCGCCGCCGATTTCAGCGCGACCGTCACGGCAACGGGGCCGATCGTCTGGGTGCCGAACGCCCGCCCTGCTGCGGATCCGGTTCCCATCCCGCCCGGCATCGACGTCACGTTGCAGACCGCCTACCTGGTGTTCAACGCGCCCGCCTATGGCTCCACCGGCACCGATCCGCTGTCATGGTATCACACCACCGGCTGGATGACCGGCGTCAACCCCAACGCCTGGTTCGACACCAACTACTACCTGGCGCAGAACCCGGATGTGAAGGCGTCTGGCATGGACCCGCTGCAGCACTTCGAGACCTATGGCTGGAAGGAAGGACGCGACCCCAGCCTGGTGTTCAGCAACAGCAAATACCTGGCCGCGAACCCGGACGTGAACGCCGCCAGCATCGACCCGCTTCTGCACTTCGAAAGCTATGGCCAGACCGAAAGCCGGATGACGTTCCTGTCGGGCGGCACAGCGGCGGCGGACCCGCTGGTGGACGCGACATTCTACGACAAACAGTTGGGCGCCACGCTGATCCCCACCGGGACGGCGGCAGCGCAGCAGGCCGCAGCCGGCTACCACACCACAGGCTGGACGAAGAACCTGAACCCCGATGCGTTCTTCAACACCGCCTATTACCTGGCGCACAATCCGGACGTGGCCAAAGCCCATATCGACCCGCTACTGCATTACGAGCAGTTCGGCTGGAAGGAAGGGCGCAACCCGTCCGCCACCTTCAACACCAACGCATACCTGGCTGCGAACGCCGATGTGAAGGCGGCCGGGGCGGACGCGCTGCTGCACTATGTGCAGTTCGGAATGACCGAGGGCCGCGCCATCTACGCGGCCCCGGCGTAATCAGGCGCTCAGGCGAACACCTCGCCGAAGAGCTGCGTCATCGAGGCCCAGGACCTTGCGTCGGCCTCGGCGCTATAGCGGAGGGCGTCGGGCATGTTGCGCTCCGCCGCCTTCGGGTTGGTGAAGGAGTGCACGACGCCGCCATAGAGGTGCATCTGCCAATCGATCCCAGCGCCCCGCATCTCGTCCTCGAAGGTGGCGCGCTGCTTTGCGTTGATCATGGGATCGTCGGCGCCGATGCACACGAGAACCCGGCCCTTGATCGCCTTCGCGTCGGACGCGGGTGCCGTCGTGCCAAGCCCGCTGTGGAACCCGACCGCCGCCCTGATCGCCGCCCCGGAGCGGGCGAGTTCGAGCGCCATGGTCCCGCCGAAGCAAAACCCGATCGCTGCCGTGCGGCCGGCATCGACCTCGGGGCGCGCAACCAGGGCCGCAAGGCCCCCGGCCGCGCGGCCGCGGGTCTTGGACGGCTCGGCAAGCAAGGGCTGCAACAGGCCGATGGCGGCCTGAAGGTCGTTCTCGATCACGGCATTACCGTGCAGGTCGCACGCAAGCGCGACGTAGCCCATGGTGGCGAGCCGCTGGGCCTTGCCGATCGCATGCTCGGACAAGCCGAAGGCTTCCGGAAATACCAGCACGCCGGGGCGCGGGGCGGCGCCGGGCTCGAAGAACAGTTGGCTTTGCATCGTCAGGCCATCGGCCTCGTAGGTCAGCGTTTGCTGCATCATGACGTCCATCTCCTTTGAGTGACCGCGGGCTTGCAACACATCGGGGTGTGCGGCGCAAATGACAGCTGCGGGACGCGCAGGCGACCCGCCTATCCCGCCAGCTCCAGCACGGCGTCCAGAATGACCTGCGCGCCGGCCGCCAGCTGGGCCGATGTGGAATACTCACCGGGGTTGTGGGTGATGCCGCCCTGGCTGGGCACGAACAGCATCGCGCTGGGACACAGGGGTGCAACCAGCACGCTGTCATGCCCGGCGGACGCGACCATGTCGCGGACGCGGAGTTGCCTCGCGGCCGCGGCGTTGCGCAGGACGGCGCCGAGCGCGGTGTCGAACTGCACCGGGCCGAAGGTGGCGTAGGGGTCCACCGTCACGCGCACCCGCCGGCGAACGGCAATGGTCTGGATGGCGGCCACCAGCTCGCCTTGCATCGCGGCGGCGCGGGCCGGGTCCTCGTGCCGGACGTCGACATGCAGGCGCGTGCGGCTGGGCACCGCGCCGCGGACATTGGGCGAATTTTGGATCCAGGCCGCCGACGACCGGCCCCCGGGCTCCCCCCCAAGTCCGATGCGTTCGACGGCGAGGATGATCTCGGCGGCGGCGGCCAGGCTGTCCTGGCGGCGGTCCATGGTGGTGGGGCCGACATGGCTGGGTGCGCCGTCGATGACCAGCTGGAAGTAGCGGGCCTGCACGGTGCTGGTGACGATGCCGATGTCGATGCCCTCGGCCTCCAGCACCGGTCCTTGCTCGATATGCGGCTCGATCCAGCAGGCCCAGTCGCGCGGGTGCGGCGGCGCGAGGCCGAGCTGGTAGCTGTCGGCCAGCGCCTCGGCGACGGTGATGCCATCGTCGTCGCGGGTCATGAGTGCCGCATCGAGGGACAGGGCGCCGGCATGGAC
>JAYVEG010000158.1:0-12742 GCA_043748985.1 Rhodospirillales bacterium | reverse complement strand
CCCAGGTCGGCACGATCTCCGCCAACGGCGAGAGCGAGATCGGGCGCATGATCTCCGAGGCCATGCAGAAGGTCGGCAACGAGGGCGTCATCACGGTCGAAGAAGCCAAGGGCATCCAGACCGAGCTCGACGTCGTCGAGGGCATGCAGTTCGACCGCGGCTACATCTCCCCGTACTTCATCACCAATCCGGAGAAGATGGTCGCCGAGCTGGACCAGCCGTACATCCTGATCCACGAGAAGAAGCTGTCGGGCCTGCAGGCCATGCTGCCGCTGCTGGAAAGCGTCGTGCAGAGCGGCCGTCCGCTGCTGATCATCGCCGAGGACATCGAGGGTGAGGCCCTGGCCACGCTCGTCGTGAACAAGCTGCGCGGTGGCTTGAAGGTCGCGGCCGTGAAGGCGCCGGGCTTCGGCGATCGTCGCAAGGCGATGCTGGAAGACATCGCGGTCCTGACCGGCGGCCAGGTCATCAGCGAGGACCTCGGCATCAAGCTCGAGACCGTCACCCTGGCGATGCTCGGCAAGGCCAAGCGGATCCTGATCGAGAAAGAAAACACCACCATCGTCGAGGGTGCGGGTTCGCCGGAAGACATCAAGGGCCGTTGCAGCCAGATCCGCGCGCAGGTCGAGGAGACCACGAGCGACTACGACCGCGAGAAGCTGCAGGAGCGTCTGGCCAAGCTGGCCGGTGGCGTGGCCGTCATCCGCGTCGGCGGCAGCACCGAGGTGGAAGTCAAGGAGCGCAAGGACCGCGTCGACGACGCGCTGCATGCGACCCGTGCGGCGGTCGAGGAAGGCATCGTCCCCGGTGGCGGCGTCGCCCTGGCCCGTGCCAGCCTGATCCTCGCGCATCTGAAGCCTGAGAACGAGGACCAGAAGTTCGGGATCGAGATCGTCCGCAAGGCGGTCCAGGCCCCGCTGCGGCAGATCGCCGAGAACGCAGGCGAGGACGGTGCGGTCATCGCCGGCAAAGTGCTGGAGAACAGCGACTATAACTTCGGGTTCGACGCGCAGACCGCCGAGTTCAAGGACATGGTCGCCGCCGGCATCATCGACCCCACGAAGGTCGTCCGCACGGCGCTGCAGGACGCAGCTTCGGTCGCAAGCCTGCTGATCACGACCGAGGCGATGATCGCCGAGCGTCCTGAGAAGAAGGCCCCCATGGGCGGCGGCGGTCCGCCGGGCATGGGCGGCATGGGCGACATGGACTTCTAAGTCCAGGTCAGCACCACACAAAAGGGCGGGTCTTTCGGGACCCGCCCTTTTTCGTTGGGTTGCGGAATCAGTACGGGTTCGGACGCATGTGATGTTTGACTCGGACATTGGTTTCTGCGCCCATGGCAGTCACAATCGTGTTTTTGACTAGCCTTGCTGCGCTCCACAGGCACCAGAAAGCGACCAAAGGCGGTTGTTTAAAACCTCGCGATGTTGCGGGGCCTCGACGGAGAGCGACAGCGTTATGGCTAACGGCACGGTCAAGTGGTTCAACGCCACCAAGGGTTTCGGTTTCATCATGCCGTCCGATGGCGGCAAGGACGTATTCGTCCACATCACCGCCGTCCAGGCGGCGGGGCTGCGCGGCCTGAACGAGAATCAGGCAGTCAGCTATGAAGTGGTGATGGAGCGCGGCAAGGCTGCCGCGGTGAATCTAAAGCCGCTCTGATAGGCACACCCGGCGTGTGCGCCCGCCGGTGGTGATCGGCGCACCGCTTCTCCGGGAGTGAGTCGATGGCGACTGGCAGCGTGAACCTCACGCTCCTCTGAAAGGATGTCCCTCTTCCATCACTGGAAGAGGAACCTTCGCGTTCAGCCGCCCGTCCATGACGCGGCGCTTACACCCGATGTCAGCATGTCACCGCCGCGGGAAACAGGCATCACGGTGGTTGCACCCGCCGCTTCCAGGATCGCGCTGACCTGCGTCACCTGGTCGGGCCGCGTGATCCGAACAGCCAGGATCAACGTGCCGGCCTGGCCGCGGGCATTCCGGTCATCCGCATTTGCCTTGTCGGCGACGTTACCCACGGCGTTCGCCGTCAACGCGCTGCCCGCCCCCACTGCCGCAGCGGCCGCAATAGCAAGCCCAGCGGCCCCGCCCGTCGCCAGTGTCGCTCCGGCCGCTGCTACCGCACCCGCATACCCGGCCATGCTGGTGCCCATCGTGCGGAGCTGGGTTTTATCGATCTCATCAACCGGATTATCGGCACCCTCGTTGGGCGTCTGCGTCGGCCGGCTCGCCTGATCCTTGGGCAGGCTGAAATCCGCACGGTCGTAGCCGTTCAGAGATAGCTGCGCGAGCGCGTCCTGAAGGGTCGTGTCGCTGGGGAAGTGGCCCTGCACCTCCTCGACGGTCTGCTCCAGCGCCGGGGCGTTGTTCTGCGTCGCATCGCTCATCGGTCGATCTCCTCTTGCTCCCAACACGAACGCGGGAGGGGCAGGGGTGTTCCCCGCCTTGTCATCGGGTCTAAGTTGTCGCGTCAGCGGATGAAGGAACCCCGGCCATGCGGAACACCGAGCAGATCTGGACGATCGTGGACGAGAAACGCGACGGCTACATCGCCATGGCCGATCGGGTGTGGGGCACGCCCGAGCTTGCCTATGGCGAGCACCGCAGCGTGGCCGAACACATCGCCATGCTGGAAAAGGAAGGCTTCCGCATCACCAAGGACATCGCCGGCATCCCGACGGCCGTCATGGGCGAGGCCGGCGACGAGGGTCCGGTCATCGCCATCCTCGGCGAGTACGACGCGCTGCCGGGTCTGAGCCAGGAGGCCGGGATCGCCGATCCCAAGCCGATCGAGGGCCAGGGCGGCGTCGGCCACGGCTGCGGCCACAATCTGCTGGGCTCCGCCTCGCTGTTGGCTGCGGCCGCGGTGAAGGACTACCTCGCGGCCAACGGCCTCAAGGGCCGGGTCCGCTATTATGGCTGTCCGGCCGAGGAGGGCGGGGCCGCGAAAGGCTTCATGGTCCGTGCCGGCGTGTTCAAGGACGTCGACATCGCCATCTCCTGGCATCCCGCAAGCTTCTCCGGCGTGAACGAGCCGGTCAGCCTCGCCAACACAAGGATCGACTTCACCTTCGTCGGCCGCGCCAGCCACGCCGCCGCCGCCCCGCACCTCGGCCGCAGCGCATTGGACGCGGTCGAACTGATGAACGTCGGCGTCAACTACATGCGCGAGCACATGCCCAGCAGCGCCCGCGTCCACTACGCCTACCTCGACGCCGGCGGCATCGCGCCCAACGTCGTGCAGGCCCGGGCAAAGGTCCGCTACCTGATCCGCGCCGAGGACCTGGCCGCCTTGACCGAGCTGGTCGGCCGCGTCCGCAAGATCGCCGACGGCGCCGCGCTGATGACCGAGACGACCGTCACCACCGCCGTCGTCAGCGCCGTCAGCAACCTGATGGGCAACGACCCCCTGGAAAAGCTGATGGACGAGAATTTCCAGCGACTGGGCCCGCCGGAGTTCGATGCCGAGGATCGCGCCTATGCCGACCAGATACGCAGCACCTTGAGCGACGCCGACATCGCCGCCGCCTTCAATCGCGCCGGCGTGCCGGTCGAGCGCGACATGGCACTATGCGACTTCATCGTCCCGCTGGCCGCCAAGGGGCGCGGCGGCAACGGCAGCACGGACGTCGGCGACGTCAGCTGGGTGGTGCCCACCGTCCAGGCGCGCGGGGCCACATGCGCCGTCGGGACGCCCTTCCACACCTGGCAGCTGACGGCGCAGGGCAAGAGCCCGGCGGCGCATAAGGGCCTGATCCATGTGGCCAAGGTCATGGCCGGCACCGCCATCGATGCGCTGCAGCGGCCGGACGTGATCGAGGCCGCAAAGGCGGACCTGGCCGCCCGCACCAAGGCGACACCCTATAAGTGCCCGCTGCCCGACGACGTGGAGCCGCCGATCGCCGCCATGAGCCGGGGCGTCTAGGCTTGCACCCCGCCCTCGTTCCCGGTGCCGTCGCGGTCGTCACCGGCGGCGCCGCCGGGATCGGCCTGGCCGCAGCCACGGCGCTCGCTCGCCTCGGGCTGCACGTCTGCCTGGCCGATCTCGGGCCAGACCGGCTGGACGCGGCGGCTGCGGCAGTGCGTGCCGCCGCACCGGGCGTGAAGGTGATGACGCACGAAACCGACGTGTCGGACCTCGACCAGGTTCGCCTGCTGGACGCTGCCGTGGGCGCACGGTTCGGCGGCACGGACGTGCTGATGAACAACGCCGGCGTACAGCCCGGCAGCGGGATGTTCGGTCCCGAGGCGAACTGGCGCCGCATCATCGGCGTGAACCTGTGGGGCCCCATCCATGGCACGCAGGTCTTCGTTCCCGGCATGGTGGCGCGCGGCCGGTCGGGCCTGGTGATCAACACCGGCTCGAAGCAGGGCATCACCACGCCCCCGGGCGACCCTGCCTACAACGTCGCGAAGGCCGGTCTGAAGGCCTTGACCGAGGCGCTGCAGCACGAGCTTCGCAACACCGCGGGGTGCGCCATCACCGCGCATCTGCTGATCCCCGGGTTCGTCTTCACCGGCCTGACCGCCAACGGCCGCACGGAAAAGCCGCCGGCCGCGTGGACGCCGGAACAGACCGTCGCGTTCATGCTGGAGAGGCTGGACGCCGGCGACTTCTATATCCTATGTCCCGATAACGACGCGCCCAGGGCGCTGGACGAGCGCCGGATCCTCTGGGCCGCGGGCGACATCGTCCATAACCGGCCACCGCTGTCCCGCTGGCATCCCGACTATGCCGAGGCGTTCGCGGCATTCGTCGAGGAGTAGCTACTCCGCCGCGTCGGGCAGTTCCTCTCGCGGGAGCAGCCCGGGCAGCATCGGCACCAGCAGCGCCATGTCCCGTTCCGCTACGCAGCACAGGTATTGGCTGGCGGGCGGCGCATCGCCGTCGCGCTCGGGCAGCGGCAGACCGTCTCTCCCGAGCGGGAAAGCGGCCAGGCCGATGTCGGAATAGACCTTCAGCAACCCGGGCCCGGCCCGCCAGACGGCAGGGTCCAGGCCCTCCTGCTGGGCCAGGTCACGTAGGTTCCAGATCGCCGAGACCCGGTCGTTGACCGATCCGGCCGGGTCGCCCAGCCCCAGCATCACGCCCCCGACGCGCCGGAACGGGATCCCGGCCCGGCCCAGCTCGCCCAGCACGATCCCATCCGCCTCGGCCGGCGGCACCGCCCCAAGCGACGCATAGCGCAGCCGCCCGTCGCCAGCCCAGGCCAGGGCCTGCACCCGTCCAGGCCGGATCAGCCGCCACAGGGCGATCAACGCGACCAGCAAGGCGAGCCCCACCGCAACCCGCACGCCGTTCGGGATATCGTTCGACATGACGATGTCGAACACCGAGTTCTCCGACATGCCCCGCACCCGCGGCTCGAACCCCGCCAGGGTCAACACGCATAGCACCAGGGCCAGCAACGGCAGGATCGTGCCCGTCTGCAACGGACCGCTCAGCAGCCGGGCATGCCGATAATAGGCGTCGCGGAACGGCACCAACAGCAGCGCGGCCATCACCAGCACGGCGGGCACCCAATAGGCGTTCTGTTCCGTGATCGTGAACCCCGCCGCGAGCAGCAGCAGCACGATCGTGGCACCCCAGGCCAGCGTCACCCGCTGCGACAGCCCGATCGACAGCACGATCAGCGCCGCCCCGATCAACGACGGCACATACTGCCCGGCGGTCGCAACCAGGTCCGCGTAGTCCGGATCGATCCACGAGAAATCCGGCCGCTGGTCCAACAGGCCGATCCCCAACAGCAGCGCCCCGCACATCGCCACGGTGCCGGTCGCAGCGATCGTGGCGAAGGCAGGTGCGCTCCAGCGTGACGGTCCCTGCGCCCGCTGCTCCAGCGCCTTGTTGTGGAAGATCGCCCCCCCGCGCAGCAACAGCTCGTTGCCCGCGAACAGGGCTCCGGCAAGGAACAGCGGGATGATGTAATAGTAAAGCCGGAACACGACGATGGCGCCGAGGATCTGCGGTGGCTGCAGATAGGGCTCGAGCCCCAGCAGCATCGCCGTGTCGAACACGCCCAACCCGCCCGGCAGGTTCGCAGCCAACCCCGCAGTATACGACGCGACATACACGCCCAGGAACCGCATATAGGTCAGCCCGGGTGCCGCCGGCAGCAGCTGATAGAAGATCCCGGCCGTGAAGGCGACGTCGATCGTGGCGAGCGCCACCTGCACGAAAGCCATCTTCCAGCCCGGCAGCCCGATCTCGTTCCCGAAGATGCGGATGGTGCCCATATAGCAAGACAGCACGATGTAGGCTGCGACGATCGACCACAGCACGACGCCGATCGCATACATGCCCCAGGCCGGCACCACCGCGCCAAAGAACGGGATGGAATCCGGCTCGATGAACAGAATGGCACCGCCCAGCACCATGCCGCCCAGCGCGAAGGTCACGCTGCAGAACGCCACCACCTTCGCAATCTGGAACGGCGTCAGGCCCCAATGGGCATACAGCCGATACCGCACCGCCGCCCCCGACACGGCGGCGAAGCCCAGATTGTGCGACAGCGAATAGGCGCAGAACGAGGCGAACGATACCCGGCCATAGCTGACCTTGTGGCCCGCATACATAGTGCCCAGCCGGTCGTAGAACGTCAGCACCCAGTAGGAAAAAAAGGTCCAGACGAACGAGATCACCAGCGCCCGGGTCGGGATCGCTTCCAAGGCCACGCGGATGTCGGCAACCTTGAGGTGCCGGAACTCCTTCCAGACGACATAGACGGCACCCACCAGCAGCGCGAGGCCCAGAACGGCCGGGAGCTGCCGTAGTATCTTCTTGAGGATGATCGGCATCAGGCGGCGCTGGCGGCGGGGGATCCGGTGGGAACATCTGCCAACCGGTCCTCGATCAGCTGGATCGTTTCTGGAACGCCGTACAGCGCGACGAAGCCGCCGAACCGCGGCCCCTCCTGCTGGCCCAGCAGCACCTGGTACAGGCACCCGAACCAGGCCTTCAGCTCCGGGAAGGGGTGCCGCTTGCCCACCTCGTAGACCACGTTCTGGATCGCCTCGGCCGTCGCATCCGGGGCCATGGCCTGCAGCGCGCCGGCCAGGTCACGAAGGGCGGCCCGTTCGGTCGCGTCCGGTGCGCGGAACGTCTTCCCGGGCTTCACGAAGTCCTGGTAGTACCGAATCGCGTGCCGGATCAGCGCGTCGAAGAACGGGCTGGCGCCGGGGGCCGCGTCGGCGCTGTAGCGCTGCAGGAAGCCCCAGAGCATGTCCGGCGTGTCGGCGTTCACGACACTGGCAAGGTTCAGCAGCATCCCGAACGGGACCGGCGAGGCAGCACTTTGGTTCGATCCGGCCAGCACATGAAACGCCGGATTGACCTTCTGCCCGGCCGGGTCCTGCCCCGGCAGCTTGCCGGCATTGGCGATGAACTCATCCACCGCCCGCGGGATCACGTCGAAAAACAGCCGCTTGGCCCGCTGCGGCTGGTTGTACATGAACTGCGCCAGGCTCTCCGGCGGCGCATACGTCAGCCATTGCTCGACGCTCAGCCCGTTGCCCTTGCTCTTGCTGATCTTCTGGTGAAGCTCGTCCAGGAACAGTTCATACGTGAACCCCACCGGTGGTGTGCTCCCCAGCACCCGGCACACCCGGCCCGAAAGCTTCACGCTGTCGATCAGGTCCTTGCCCGACATCTCGTAATCGACGCCCAGCGCATGCCACCGCATGGCCCAGTCGGCCTTCCACTGCAGCTTGCACGCCCCCCCGCGCACCGCCGTCTCGAACGTCTCGTTGGTGTCCGGGTCGGTCCAGCGGATCGTGCCGGCGTCGGTGTCGACGTGGTCGATCCGCACCTGCATCACACGCCCGGTCTTCGGATGGATCGGCAGGAACGGGGAATAGGTGGCCCGGCGATCCGGCCCAAGGGTGGGCAGGATGGTCGCCACGATCTCCGCATGCCGGGCCGCGACCGTCATGAGGGCCGCGTCGAACCGGCCGGCGGCGTAATATTCGGTGCTGGACGCAAACTCGTAATCGAACCCGAACCCGTCCAGGAATGCCCGCAGCCGCGCATTGTTGTGCGCCCCGAAACTCTCATGCGTCCCGAAGGGGTCTGGCACCCGCGTCAGCGGCATGTTGAGGAAACCCTGCAGCATCTCCCGGTTCGGCACGTTGTCGGGAACCTTGCGCAGCCCGTCCATGTCGTCCGAGAACGCCAGCAGCCGAGACGGCAATCCCGTCAGCTCCGTGAACGCGCGCCGGACCCATGTGGTGCGCGCCACCTCGCCGAAGGTGCCGATGTGCGGCAGACCCGATGGGCCATAGCCGGTTTCGAACAGCGCGGACGATTTCCCGGTCGCGGCAAGCCGTGCGGCGACCTTGGCGGCTTCTTCGAACGGCCACGCCTTGGGGACGTCGATATTGCAAACTGTATCCGGCATAGCTGCAAGCTAGAAATGGGGGGGGCGGGGGTCAATGGCTTGCTCACGCCGCAATCACGTCTGGACAATGTTTCACACAGGCGGTGCCTAACACCCGGGGGCGTGTCATATATTCGGGCATGCCACCGCCCGGCCCCATTCTGCTGCCCGACGCCCCTGCCGTGGTGTCCGCGCACGGCCGGGCCGCAATCCTCACGCACGACGGGGAATTGCTGACGCTGGACCAACCCGCCGCCGCCGCCCTGCTGCGCGACGAGCCCGCGCTTCTGCTGGTCCATGCCCCGGCCACCCTGAAGCGACTCGCCCTGCGCCCCGCCCCGGCGCTCGACCTGCTCGAACTGTTTGCCTTCGTCCTGCCCGCGACCCCTGTCGCACCCACGCCGCGCGGGCTTGCCCTGGCGCTGGACCTGCCGCCGCCAACGGGTCTCGAAGACGCGGCCTCGCTGCTGCCGGAGATCGCGGAGACCCTCCTCTACCGCCTGCGCGCCAGCGCCGCCCTGCCGCGCCAGGCCCATGCCGCCACCCTCGCGGCCCTCATGGGTGCCTCCGGCTGGCCCTGGACCCGCTTCGTCCTCGCAGCCCTCGACCAGCCCGCCGCCCGCCCCTCGCCACGCGGCCTGCGCGTCTGGCAGGACCTGCCGAAATGGGAGGAGGAGGCGCCGCTGCCGCCCCCCGGCACGCAACCGATCGCGCCGGCCGAGGCCCGCGCCCGGCTGGCCCAACTCCTCGGCCCGCTCTCCGAGCAGCGCCCCGGACAGGGCGACTACGCCAGCGCCGCCGCCGCCGCCTTCGTGCCCCGTACGGCGCCGGGCGACCCGGCTATCGTGCTGGCAGAGGCCGGGACCGGCACCGGCAAGACCCTCGGCTACATCGCGCCCTCCAGCGTATGGGCCGAACGCAATGGCGGTGCGGTCTGGATCAGCACCTACACCAAGCACCTGCAACGCCAGATCGACGCCGAACTCGCCCGCCTCTACCCGGACCCGGCGCAGCGCCGCCGCCGGGTCGTGGTCCGCAAGGGGCGCGAGAACTACCTGTGCCTGCTGAACCTGCAGGAGCAGGTGTCCACCATGCCGCCGGGGAACCCCATCGCCGTGCCGCTGGCCCTGATCGCCCGCTGGGCCGCCGCCACCGCGGATGGCGACGTGCTCGGCGGCGATCTGCCCGGCTGGATGCCCGAACTGTTCGGCCCCCGCCTGGTGCCGGGCATCGCCGACCGCCGCGGCGAATGCATTCACGGCGCCTGCACCCACTACCAGACCTGTTTCGTGGAACACGTGGTCCGCCGCGCCCGCAGCGCCGACCTTGTGGTGGCCAATCACGCCCTCGTGATGTCGCAGGCCAGTTGGGGTGGCCTCGACGACAGCAACGTCCCCACCCGCTACGTGTTCGACGAAGGCCACCACCTCTTCGACGCCGCCGACGGCGCCTTCAGCGCGGAATTGTCCGGCCTGGAAACCAGCCTGGTCCGCCGCTGGCTGCTGGGCGCCGAGGAGCAGCGCACCCGCGCGAAGGGCCTGCGCCCCCGCCTGGAGGCGATGGTCGGCGAGCATGTGGAGGTCCTGCCGCATCTGATGGATGCGCTCGCCGCCGCCCGCGCCCTGCCCGCGCCGGGCTACGCGACTCGGTTGGGGGCCGGGCCGAACAACCCTACGGAGCGCTTCCTGGCCGCCGTCCGAACGCAGGTGCTGGCCCGCGCAACGCAGGAGGATGGCGCGATCGGCGACCTAGCCTGCGACCTCTACCCCGCCATTCCAGAACTGATCGAGACCGCGACCACCCTCGCCGCGGCCTTCCAGGAGATCCTCGACCCCCTCCGCCGCCTGCGCTTCCAACTCGAGGAAGCGTTGGAGGCAGACGCCGAGACGCTCGACACCGACGCGCGCCGCCGCATCGAGGCCGCCTCGCGCATGCTGAAGCGCCGCGCCATCGACCGCCTGACAGCCTGGCAATCGATGCTCCGCACCATCGGCGAACCCCCGCCCGAGCCAGGCACCCGGCCCGAGCACCTGCATATTCTCCGCCTGGACCGGCGATCCGGCCGGGACGAGCGCGACACCGATGCCCGCGACACCGACGCCAGCCTCACCCGCTATTGGCTCGACCCCACCATCCCCTTTGCGGCCACCCTGGCCCGTCCGGCGCACGGCCTGCTGATCACCTCCGCCACGCTGCGCGACACCGGCATCGTCGACGCCGAGCAGGCCTGGGCGCTGGCCGAGGCCCGTGTCGGCGCCGGGCACCTGCCGTCGCCGGCACTGCGCGTCTCGGTTGCCAGTCCCTTCGACTATGCCGCACAAACCCGCGCCTATGTCATCACCGACGTGGGCCTGGACCCGGCGTCCCAGGCTGGCGCCTACCGCGCGCTGTTCATGGCGGCCGGCGGCGGCGGCCTGGGCCTGTTCACCGCGATACGCCGCCTGCAGGACGTGCACCGCCGTATCGCCCCCGGCCTGGCCGAGGCCGGGCTGTCGCTGCTCGCACAACATGTCGATGCCATGGACAACGCCACCCTCGTCGACGTCTTCCGCACGGAACTCGATTCCTGCCTGCTGGGAACGGACGCCATGCGCGACGGGGTCGACGTGCCCGGCCGTGCCCTGCGCCTGGTGGTGTTCGACCGCGTCCCCTGGCCCCGGCCTGACCTGCTGCATCGGGAGCGGCGCATCCATCTCTCGGGCGGCGACCCTCGCGGCTACGATGACAGCAAGGCCCGGTTGCGGCTGCGCCAGGCCTTCGGCCGTCTGGTCCGCTCCGCCACCGACCGCGGCGTTTTTGCCTTGCTGGACCGACGCACCCCCTCGCGCCTCCTGTCGGCCTTCCCGCCCGGCGTGGAGGTCCACCGGGTCGGCCTCGCGCAGGCTGTCGCGGAGACGACCGCATTCCTCGACGATACGATTGTAATGCGGGGCAGATCGGGATAACGCCTTTTCACGAACCCGTGCTTTGCGCACGGACCCGTACCCACTAGGGTCCGCCCATGTCACCCGCAAAGGAAAGCACGATGCTCGCCCGCACTGGCCTGGATGCCCACGAGGCCCTGGTCTGCACCATGGTCCTAATCGCCGCCGCCGACGGCGCCATCACCGACCGCGAGATCGGCGTCATGGCCGGTCTGGTACAAACTTTGCCGGTGTTCCGGGACTTCAGCACCGAGCGTCTGCAGGTCGCGACCGAGGCCGCCGTCGGCTTGCTGGAAGAAGACGAGGGCCTCGCCCACGCTGCCGATCTGATCCGCGGCGCCCTGTCGCCTCGCCTGCGGGAGACGGCTTATCTCATCGCCTGCGACGTCGTCGCCGCCGAGCCGGAAACCAGCCAGCCGCACCTGCGCATGCTGGACTTCGTAAAGTCCGAATTACAGCTCGACCCCCTGGTCGCCGCTGCCATCGAGCGAGGCACCCGCGCCCGCCATCGCCAGATCACCTGATCCCCAGGAGCCTATCCCAATGTTCGCCCGCACCGCTCTTGTTACCGCTGCCCTGCTCGCTCCAGTTGCAGCCCTCGCGCAGGGGAGCACCGCGACCCAAACCATCGATGCCATGAACCAGGTATGGGGCAAGCATCCCGGCTATCGTGCGAACCATGCGAAAGGCGTCGTCGTCGAGGGCAATTTCGCCCCCAGTGCCCAGGCCGCCAGCCTCAGCATGGCCACCCTGTTCAGCGCGCCATCGACGCCCGTAATCATCCGCTTCTCCGACGCGACCGGCGTGCCGACCATGCCCGACGCGGGCAACTCCGCCAATCCGCACGGCATGTCGATGAAGTTCCACCTGGCGGCTGGCGATGTCGATGTCGTCGTCAACTCGCTGCCCTACTTCCCGGTCGCGACCGGCGAGGAGTTCCGCGACCTGCTGCAGGCGATCACCGTCAGCGGCCCTGACGCGCCGAAGCCCACGAAGCTCGAGCAGTTCATCGCCGCCCATCCGACCGTCGCCAAGGTCGGGGAGGGAGTCCGCAGCCCGACGAGCTTTGCCCGCGAGACCTATAACGGCGTCGATGCCTTCATCTTCGTCGACGCGGCAGGCAAGCGGCAGCCGTTCCGCTTCAAGTTCGAGCCCGTGGCCGGCAACGACTACTTCGACAAGGCCGACGCCGACAAGCAGGCGCCCGACGTGCTGGTGACCGAGCTGCCGCAACGCCTGACCAAGGGTACGGTAGCGTTCCGCATGATGGCGCAGCTCGCCAACCCCGGCGACCAGACCAAGGACCCCAGCCAGCCCTGGCCCGCCGACCGCCGCCTCGTCGATATGGGGACCATCACCATCACCAAGGCCGTGTCGGACAGCGCCACCGCCGAGAAGGCGCTGCGGTATCTGCCCAACCGCCTGACGCCGGGCATCGAG
>JAYVEG010000157.1:0-12751 GCA_043748985.1 Rhodospirillales bacterium | reverse complement strand
CTTGGACACGTTCAGCAGCACGCGCATCGGCCTTACTCCAGACACGCGGCAAGTGTCACGATCACGGAGACGCTGTCCGTCCAGCACGAGCCGTCATCCATGACCGCGACGGCCACCACAGTCTGCGAAGTCGCCAGCCGCATGCGTGTCGCAAGCTTCGGTGCGAACGAGGCCGGGCCGAAGGCGGCGTGGAGCACCTCGGGGTTGGGATTGCCCTCCGCGAACACGTGTAGACTATCGACCCGCCGCCCTGCGGGCGCCGTGCCGCTGACGATCAGGCTGACGGCGTTGCCGTTCTCGACCATCTGCGCCAGGTCCAGCGTCACATGCCCCTGCTGCAAAGGCCGGCCGCCGGTGATCTTCTCGATCTCCAATTCCACCTCTCGCGGGGTGGCCACCGCCGGCCACGCCGCCACCGCCAAGCCGGCGCCCAGCAGCATCCGCCGAGCAATCACTTCAGCCCCGCCAGGTAGGCCGTCGCATCCTCGATCTCCTGCGGCGACAGGATCGGCTTGCCGCGCCACGCGGCCCCCACGCGTACGGACGCCACCACCCCGAACGATGGCATCACGGTGTCCGGGTTCATCCGCGAGGCATCCACCAGCCGCTCCCTGATCGCATCCGCATCCAGGCGAGCACCCACGCCATGCAGGTCTGGGCCGATCGTGCCCTGCAGATGCGGGTTCGGAAACGGCCCGGCGTGGCACAGCACGCAGGTGCTGGTCTGTCGCACCACGACGGCATAGCCCCGGTCCGGGTTACCAGCCGGGTCGCCTGCACCGACAAGTATCAGGCTAGCCAAACACAGACCTAGTGATCGTCTGATACCAGACATCGGCGTAGTCAGCCTCCTGCGCCCGGAACTCGGGCTTGGCATCCAGCGGGCTGGCACCGCCCGCACCCTCATAATCGATCAACTGCCCGTCCCGCGGCTGATAGACACCCGCCACCGAGACGGCATATCGGGGTGCGATCATGCTGTAACAGGTATTGATCAGCCGCGGCGACTCGGGTTTCTGACCCGCCAGCAGCGCCGTGATCGCCACCGCGCAAACCTTCGCCTGCGCATTGGCGGCGAACGCCGATTTCGGCATCGCCCCCATGATCGCGGCATCGCCGATGACATGGATGCCCGCGATCCGCCGACTCTCGAACGTCACCGGATCGACCGGGCACCAGCCAGTCCGGTCCGCGACCCCGGCCGCCTGGGCGATGGCGCCGGCCCGCTGCGGCGGGATCACGTTCACCACGTCGCCCTTGTGGCTGCCGAAATCGGTCGTCGCCGTCATGGCGCCCGGATCGACGGAGACGACCTTGCCACCATCCGACAGCGACACCCACTCAAGGATGCCGGGGTACATCTCCGCCCAGGCCGCCTGGAACAGCTTCTGCTTGCTGAACACGTCCTTCGCGTCCAGCACCAACAGCTTGCTGCGCGGCTTGTTGGTCTTCAAATACCAGGCGATCAGGCTTGCTCGCTCATACGGGCCGGGCGGGCAGCGATACGGGTTGGCGGGAACGACAATCACGACGGTGCCCCCATCCGGCATCGCCCGCAGCTGCTCCTGCAATAGGACGGTCTGCAGCCCGGCCTTCCACGCATGCGGCATCGCGACGGTCGCAGCCTGGTCATAGCCCGGCAGCGCGCCCTGGTCGTCGCCTAGCCGCATGTCCACACCGGGCGCCATCACCAGCCGATCATAGGGGATCGACGTTCCGTCCAGCAGCACTCGCTTCAATGCGCCATCCACGCCCGTGGCGCGGGCTCGCACCAACGTCACGCCGGCGGCCTTCAGCTTGTCCCAGCCGAACTGCTGCTCCTCCAGCGGGCGCATTCCGACCAGCACTTCGTTGCTGAACGGACAGGACACGTATTGCGCGTCCCCCTCGACCAGCGTCACCTGATGGCCCGCAACCGCAAGCGCGCGCGCCGCCGTGGCACCTGCGAACCCGCCGCCGACGACGACGATTTTGGCCATGCCCTGCGCCCGCGCCACGAAGGGCGCGGTCAACACGGCCGTCAGGACCGTCCGGCGCCTCACTGCTTCGCGAACCACTGCGCGAGCTGCACGACCTCGTCGTCGGTAAAGCCCTTCACGATCCGGTTCATCAGAGTCGCCGGCCGTCTGCCGCTGCGGAACGCCTCCATCTCGCGCACCGTGTCCTGCGCCGGGCGGCCCAGCAGCAGCCCGACGCCGCCGCCCTTCACATGGCACCCCGTGCAGCTCTCTGCCCCGGGAGGCCCGGCTGCGGCAAGCAGCACCGCAGCCAGCAGCAGCAAGGGCCTACGCACGCGCCAGATCGTGCTGCTTCAAGGGCAGGCTGCGGATCCGCTTGCCCGTCGCCGCGAACACCGCGTTCATCACCGCAGGCGTTGCCACCGCGATCGTCGGTTCCCCGACCCCGCCCCAGAAGCCGTAGCTTGGCGCCATCACCGTTTCCACCTTCGGCATGTGCTCCATCCGCATCACGGGATAGGTATCGAAATTGCCTTGCACGACGCGCCCCTTCTCGATCGTGATCTCAGAGAACAGGCAGGCGCTGAGCCCATAGACGAACGAACCCTCGACCTGCGCACTCACCATCTCGGGGTTGACCACGTGGCCGGAATCCGTGCCAGCCACGATCCGGTGTATCGTCAGCTCACCCTTCGGACTGACCGAGACCTCGGCCACCGCGGCGGTGTAGCTGCCATAGCCGTAGTTCTGCGCGATGCCGCGGAACACGCCGGGCGGCAGCGGCTTATCCCATTCCGCCTTTGCCGCCGTCGCGTTCAGGACACCCAGGTGCAGCGGGTTCTTCGCCATCACCGCACGGCGGAATTCCAGCGGGTCGCGCCCGGCGGCGTGCGCGAGTTCGTCCATGAAGCATTCCAGGTAGAACGCGTTCTGGTTCAGGTTCACGCCGCGCCAGGGGCCGACGGGCACGTGCGTGTTGCGCATGGCATAGTCGACCAGCAGGTTCGGGATGGCGAGGTAGCCGAACTCATCGGCGCCGACGCCCTGCAGCTGTCGCATGTCCACGCCGGGCAGGTTGCCGTCCGGGCGCAGCCAGGCGTTGATGCTTTGCCCGCTGATCCGCATGTGCAGGCCGGTCAGGTTGCCCTTCTCGTCCAGGCCGCCGGTGAACTTCGCCATGCTGATGGGGCGGTAGAAGCAGTGCTGCATGTCCTCCTCGCGGGACCACAGCACCTTCACCGGACGGCCCGGCACCTGCTTCGCCACGCCCACTGCCAGCCGCACGTAGTCCTGCTGCCCGCGCCGGCCGAAGCCGCCGCCGAGGGTGAACTTGTTGACCTTGACCTTTTCCAGCGGGACGCCTGCGACCTCGGCCGCCGTCGCCAGCGAGGCGTCGCCGTTCTGGGTGCCCACCCAGATCTCGACCCCACCGTCGGCCACCAGCGCGGTGCAGTTCATCGGCTCAAGCGTCGCATGGTTCAGGAAGGGGGTCGCGTAGGTGCCCTCGACCGTCTTTGCCGCCTGCGCGATCGCCGCCTTCGCGTCCCCGATCACATGCCCGGCGCCGGCGTCGTCCGCCACCAATCCCTGCTCCAGCCGGGCTGCGATGGACTTGCTGTCGATACCGACGTTCTTGGCATCATCCCAGCGGATCGGCAGAGCCTCAAGCGCCGTCTTCGCCTGCCACCACGTGTCCGCCACCACGGCCACGGCATAGTCGAACACCGGCACAACCTGGCGCACGCCCGGGCGCTTCAAGACCTCTGCCGCGTCGAACCCGATCAGCTTGCCGCCGAACACCGGGCACTGCGCGACCGCCGCCGACAGCATGTTCGGCAGTTGCACGTCGATCCCATACTTCAGGCTGCCGTTCAGCTTCGGTGCCGTATCCAGCCGCGGCACCGCCTGACCGATCACGGTCCAGTCCTCACGTCGCTTCAACGGCACGTCCTTGGGCACCGGCAGCGCCCCCGCTGCCTGCGCCAACTCCCCGAACCGCAGGCTGCGCCCCGTGTCGGCATGGCTGACGACGCCCAGCTTTGCCCGGCACTCGCCGGCTGGCACGCCCCACTGGTTGGCGGCCGCCTGCACCAACATCATCCGCGCCGCCGCCCCACCTTGGCGCACATAGTCCACCGAGGTCCGCAGCCCGCGGCTACCGCCCGTCGACATGTCGCCCCAGGCCCGCTTGGCCGCATAGTTCACATGCGGCGGCACCAACTCGGCCCGCACCTTCGCCCAATCCGCCTCGAGCTCCTCGCAGACCAGCTGCGCCAGGCCCGTTAGCGTCCCCTGCCCCATCTCGGAACGCGCAACCCGCACGACGACGGTGTCGTCGGGGTGGATCACCGCCCAGATGCCGATCTCCACCGGTTTGCCGGTTTCGGCCGCCTCGAGCTCAGGCACCCGCCAGCCCAGCGTAAACACCCCCGCAGCCCCGGCCAGGAACCCGCGCCGCTGCAACGATACGGTCTTCATTATATGGCCCCCCATCACGCGTGACTCAGATCGGCATTCTTCAGGGGCAGCGAACGCACCCGCTTGCCCGTCGCGGCAAAGATCGCGTTCAGGATCGCCGGCGCCGCCACTGCAATCGTCGGCTCGCCGACCCCGCCCCAGAAGCCGCCCGTGGGCGCCAGCACCGTCTCGATCTTCGGCGTGTCCTCCATCCGAGCCACCTGGTAGGTGTCGAAGTTGGTCTGGACGACCCGCCCGTGCTCGATGGTGTTCTCGGAATACAGCACCGCGCTCATGCCGTAGGTGAAACTGCCCTCGACTTGGGCGGACACCTGGTCCGGGTTCACGACATAGCCGGGGTCGGTCGCGGCGACGATCCGCAGGACCTTCAACTCGCCCTTCTTGCTCACTGAGACCTCGGCCACCGCGGCGGTGTAACTACCGAAACCGCAGTTCTGGCAGATGCCGCGGAACACACCCTCCGGCAGCGGCGTGCCCCAACCAGCCTTGGCGGCGGCGGCATTCATGATAGCCAAGTGCTTCGGGCTTTTGGCCAGCAGCGTGCGGCGGAACTCCAGCGGGTCCTTGCTGGCGGCGGCGGCCAGTTCGTCGATGAAGCACTCGACATAGACGGCGTTCTGGTTGTGGTTCACGCCGCGCCAGAAGCCCACGGGCACCGACGTGTTACGCATCGCATAGTCGATCAGCAGGTTCGGGATCGCGCTATAGCCGAACTCTCCTGGGATCAATCCCTGCATCGCCAGCGTGTCGACGCCGTTCGTCAGGCGGTTGGGCGCCAGGTAGGCGATGATACTTTGGCCACTCAGTCGCACATGCAGCGCCTCGACGTTGCCGGCGGCGTCCATCGAGGCCGACAGCTTGCACTGGGTGACCGGCCGGTAGTAGCCGTGCTGCATATCCTCCTCGCGCGACCAGATCATCTTGACCGGCCGTCCGGGAATCTGCTTGGCCAGCAGCACCGCCTGGCGCGTGTAGTCCTGCTGCCCGCGCCGGCCGAAGCCGCCGCCGAGGAGGTATTTGTAGACCTTGACCTTCTCCAACGGCATGCCGCCCGCCTCGGCCGCCGCAGCGAGCGTCGCGTCACCGTTCTGCGTGCCGATCCAGACCTCGAGCGTGTCGCCATCCACCTTCGCCGTGCAGTTCATCGGCTCCAGCGTCGCGTGGTTCAGGTACGGCGAGGCATAGGTCGCCGTGATCACTTTGGCGCTTTTGGCCAGAGTCGCGAGCGCGTCGCCCTGCTTATTGCCGACCCCGGCCTCCCTTGCCTCCAGACCTTCGGCAAGGCGCGCCGCGATGGCGGCGCTGTCCAGGCCGGAATCCTTGCCCTCGTTCCACGTGATCGGCAGCTTCTCCAGCGCTGACTTGGCCTGCCACCAGGTGTCGGCGACCACCGCCACCGCGTTGTCGTCCACCGGCAGGACGTATCTCACGCCGGGCATCGACAGGGTGGCCTTGGCGTCGAACGAGCCGAGTTTGCCGCCGAAGACCGGGCTCTGCGCGATCGCTGCCAGCAGCATGCCCGGCAGCTTCACGTCGATGGCATACTGCGCCGTACCGTTGGTCTTCTCGACCGTGTCCAGCCGGGGCAGCGGCTTGCCGATGATCTTCCAGTCGGCAGGGTCCTTCAGCGGCACGTCCTTCGGCACTGGCAGAGCGGCAGCCGCCTGGGCCAGCGCGCCATAACGCAGGCTGCGCCCGGAGGCGGCATGCAGCACGGCGCCGGTCTGCGCCTTGCACTCGGCGACGGGCACGGCCCATTGCGCAGCCGCGGCCTGCACCAGCATGGTCCTGGCGGCGGCCCCGCCCTGTCGTACATACATCACGGACTGGCGGATGCCCTGGCTGCCACCCGTCAGCATCTCGCCCCAGGCGCGCTTGCTGATGTGGTTTTGCTCGGGCGGCACGTATTCGGTGGTCACCTTAGACCAATCGGCCTCCAGTTCGTCGGCGACGAGTTGCGCCAGCCCGGTCAGCGTGCCCTGGCCCATCTCGGACCGCGCGATGCGGATGATCGTCGTGTCGTCCGGCTTGATCACCACCCAGATGCCGACCGGGGTCCCGCCGGCGGAGGCGGGCGTCAGGGGGGCAGCCTGGGCAGTCCCTTGGGCCAGCGCATCGATCGCGCCGCCGGGCAGCAGCCAGCCGAAGGTGAAAACGCCGCCCGCCGCGAGGAGGTGGCGCCGCTGCAGCACAGCGCCCCCCACCTGACTGACCATCTACGCCTTCCCGCCGGAAATCGAGTGGATCGCCGTCCGGATGCGCTGATAGGTGCCGCAGCGGCAGATGTTGCTCATCGCTTCGTTGATGTCGGTATCAGTCGGCGTCGGCTTCTCGGTCAGCAGAGCCACGGCCGCCATGATCTGGCCGCTCTGGCAATAGCCGCACTGCGGCACCTGGTGCTTCAACCACGCCACCTGCACTGGATGGCTGCTGTCCGGCGACAGGCCCTCGATAGTGACGATCTTGCCGCTGACGGTGCCGACCGGAAGCTGGCACGACCGCATCACCTGGCCGTCCACATGTACCGAACAGGCACCGCACTGCGCCACGCCGCAGCCATACTTGGTGCCGGTCATGCCAAGTTGCTCGCGCAGCACCCAGAGCAGCGGGGTCTCGGGGTCCACATCGAGTTCGTGCGCGCGACCGTTGATGTCCAGCTTGACCATGCGAGTATGCCCCCGAAATCCTGCCATGGGGAACGATCCCCGGCGAAGTTGCACAACGTTGGCGCAGCCGGTAGGGGCCACGCAACCGAAATCCTGGAATCGAGCATGGGAACCATTCCGAGCCTGCCAAGACCGACTGCCCCCGAATGAGGATTATCGGCCTGACCGGAGGCATCGGCATGGGCAAGTCCACCGCCGCCGCCGCGTTCCGGCGCGCCCGCCTGCCGGTATTCGACGCAGACGCCGAGGTGCACCGGTTGCAGGCACGCGGTGGTGCCGCGGTCGCGGCGATCGGCAGCGCATTCCCCGGCGTGGTGGTAGACGGCGCCATCGATCGCAGGCGCCTCCGCGCCGCAGCCATCCAAAACCCGGCCGCCATGACGACGCTCGAGCGCATCCTGCACCCGCTCGTTCGCCAGGCCGAGCGGCGGTTCCTGCAGGCCGCCAGGCGCACCCGCGCCCGCGCCGCGGTGCTGGACATCCCGTTGCTGCTGGAAACGGGGGGGGAGCGCAGGGTGGACCTGGTTGTTGTCGTCAGCGCGCCCCCCGCCGTCCAACGTGCCAGGGTCCGTGCACGGGGTCGTATGACCGAATCGCAGATCGCGGCTATCATCGCTCGCCAGATGCCGGACATAGTTAAGCGAAGTCGCGCCGACGTGGTGGTGCAGACAGGGCTGTCACGCTATCACGCGCTGCGAACCTTGCGTAGGCTGATCGGAACCTTGTTGCAATGAGCCGCTCCATCCTGTTCGACACGGAGACGACCGGGCTCGATCCGCTGACCGGCGACCGGGTCATCGAGATCGCCTGCCTCGAACTCGAGCGCGATCTGCCGACCGGCCAAGTGTTCCACGTCCTGATCGACCCGGAGCGCGACATTCCGGCCGAGGCGACCCGGGTGCACGGCCTTACCCGGGCGGACCTGGTGGGCAAGCCGCGCTTCGCCGACGTCGCCGACGACCTGCTGGCCTTCATCGGCGATGACCCGATGGTCGCGCATAATGCGCCGTTCGATTTCGGGTTCGTGGATGCGGAGTTGGGCCGGCTCGGCCTGCCGCGGCTGGGTGGACACCGGATGATCGACACGCTGGCGTTGGCGAAGGCGCGCTTCCCCGGCCTGCCGAACAGCCTGGATGCGCTGTGCCGTCGGTTCGGTATCGATCTCAGCGAACGCACGAGCCACAACGCGCTGTTGGACTGCCGCCTGCTGGCCGAGGTGTATGTCGAGCTGACCGGCGGGCGGCAGCGCGGGCTGCTGCTGGCGGAGGAAGCGGATGGCCAGGTGCCTTCGGTGGTCTATGTGGCCAGCGCCGGGCCACGGACGATCCGGCTGCTGGTGCCCTCGGGCGACGCGTTGGCCAGGCATGCCGTGTTCGTCGCCCGATTGAAGGACCCGGTCTGGAGTGCGGGGCAAACGGCCTCGTGATAAGGACGGGTCTGCAGGCCGGGGTGCTGGTGGTGGTCACGGCGGCGTTCCTGGGCGGTGGGATCTTCGCTGCAACCCATGTCTCTAATTCGATCGACCTGGTGATCGCCGAAGCCACGACCGCCCGGATGCAGGCTGCCGCCGCCGGGTCGATCCTATCGGCGGCTAAGGATGCGGAGACCGGGCAGCGCGGATACCTGCTGACGGGACGGCCGGCCTACCTCGAGCCCTATCACACCGCCATGGCGCAGATCGACCGACGGATCGACCGGCTGGTCGTGCTGTCGCGCGGCACGGACTGGCTGGAGCCGGAGGCTGCGAACCTGGCTGCCACCGCCCGGGCGAAGGCGGCCGAACTGCAGCATACGCTGGAGGTGGCCAACCGGGAGGGCTTTCCGGCGGCGATCGCCATCGTGAACGGCGAGACCGGCCGGGTGTATATGGATGAGATACGAACGCTCGCCGACCGGATCGTCGCACACGCGGAGGCGGAGCGGGCGTCTCGCGCCGCCACGCTGCGGGACCGGCTGCAGCTGGTGACGACATTGCTGCTGACGGGGCTCGGCACGGGCGTCGTGCTGCTGGGGGCCGCGGCGTTGGCGCTGCTGCTGAATCGGCTGAAGCTGCTACGCGCCCGCGCGGGGGAGCGCCGGGAGGCGCTACGCCTGGCGGCGGCGGTGGAGCACATGCCGGACGGGGTGGCCGTATTCGGGGCGGACATGCGGCTGGTGCTGGCGAACGATCGGCTGGCGCCGTCGCTGGGCATCGCGCCGGAGCTGGCGCGGAGCGGTGCCAGGCTCGATGAGATCGCAGCGGCGGCGGGGCTGGTGCCGGCCGTCCTGGATGGGCCGCGACCGGGCGAACCGCGGGCGGCGGAGGCGCGGCAGGCGGAGCGTACGCTGGTGATATGGCGCAGTCCGATGCCGGATGGCGGACAGATGGTGGCCGTTGCAGACCTCACGCGGCGGGTGGCGGCGGAGGAGGAGGCGCGGCAGTCGCAGAAGATGGACGTGCTGGGGCAGATGACCGGCGGGGTGGCGCACGACTTCAACAACCTGCTGCAGGTCGTGTCGGCGAACCTTGAACTGCTGCGGAACCGGTTGGTGCGGGCGGGCGTCGAGGCGGCCTTGCTGGCGCGGCTTGATGCAGCGTCGGCAGGGGTGGCGCGCGGCGCGAAGCTGACCCGGCACCTGCTGGCGTTCGCACGGCGGCAGCCGCTGGCGCCCGAGCCGCTGGACCCGGCGCGGCAGTTGCGCGCGATGGAGGAGATGCTGCGCCGGACGGTGGGCGAAGGCGTAGCGCTGGAGCTGGTGGTGGGCGGCGGCGTGTGGGCGATGCGGGCGGATCCGACGCAGTTCGAGAACGCCATTTTGAACCTGGCGCTGAACGCGCGGGACGCGATGGAGGGAACCGACGGCGTGGCGGCAGGAAACCTGACGATCGAGGTGTCGAACGCGGCACTGGACGAGGACTATGCGGCGCGGGCAGCGGAGGTGACGCCAGGGCAGTACGTAATGTTCGCGGTGACCGATACCGGGGTCGGCATGTCGGCGGCGCAGCAAGATCGGGCGGTCGAGCCGTTCTATACCACGAAGCCGGAAGGGCGCGGGACCGGGTTGGGGCTGCCGATGGTGCTGGGCTTCGCCAAGCAGTCCGGCGGGCATTTCCAGTTGTACAGCGAACCCGGCCGAGGCTCGACGGCGCGGATCTACATCCCGCGCACGACGGCGGCGGCAAGCCGGGTGGAGGCGGTGTCGGTGGGCGTCCCGGTGGGGACCGGCGACCTGGTGCTGCTGGTGGAGGACGATACGGCGGTGCGGCAGGTGGCGCGGGAGGCGCTGCTGTCACTGAACTACCAGGTGGTTGAGGCGGAGAATGCCGATGCGGCGTTGGCGCTGGTCCGGGCGGGGTGCCAGCCACGGTTGTTGTTCACGGACGTGGTGATGCCGGGGAGGCTGTCGGCACGGGCGATGGCGCGGCAGGCGGTGGCGCTGGTGCCGGGGCTGAAGGTGCTGTTCACGTCGGGATATACACAGAACAGCATCGTGCATAACGGGCAGCTGGACGAGGACGTGGCGCTGATCAGCAAGCCGTGGCGGCAGGAGGACCTGGCGCGGGCGGTGCGGGCGGCATTGGACGGCAGTGGCGGCCGGCCGGCGCCGTTGCGCCGCGCTCTGCTGGTGGAGGCGGAGCCGCTGCTGCGGGCAACCACGGCGGATGCGCTGGCGGGTCTGGGGTTCGAGGTGGTGGAGGCGATGAGTGCCGAGGCGGCGTTGGCGCGGATGAAGCCGGCGCCGGACCTGCTGCTGGTCGATACCGGGGTCGATTGGGAGCAGGTTGCTGCTGCGGTGCGGGTAGCCGCGCCGGGGGTGCGGGTGGTGCTGTCCTCGAGCCGGTCGGAGCGGCCCGAGGGAGAGCAGGGGTGGTTGCCTAAGCCCTATGACATCCCGGCGTTGCGGGCGGCCGTGGAGCGGGCATTCGACTAGGCCAGGGACAGTTAGGCTTGGGCGACTGCGGCTTCCTGGGCGCGGCGGGTCTGCCAGAGGCTGACGAAGTCGATGGGCTGCAGCAGGACGGGGGGGAAGCCGCCGTCGCGGGTGATGTCGGCCAGGATGTTGCGGGCATAGGGGAACAGGAGGCGCGGGCACTCGACCAGGAGGACGGGCTCGACTGTGTTCTCGGGGACGCCGGTGAGGGTGAAGACGCCGCAATAGGCGAGTTCGGCGATGAAGACGGGGGTGGGCTCGGCGCCGTTGGAGGCTGCGGGCTCGGTGGCCTCGGCCTTGATCTGCAGGGTGACCTCGAACACGTCCTGGCCGTCCTGGATGCGGCGGGCCTGGACGTCGAGGTTGATGTTGACGTTGGGCTGGCTGCGGAGGGTGGAGTAGATGGCCGGTGCGTTCGGCACCTCGAATGAGAGGTCCTTCACGTACTGGATGTTGACCGTCAGCGGCTGGGCCGGAGCGGCGGGGACGGGTGCGGGTGCGGTCTCGGACATTTGGGTTCCCTAAGCTCGTCGTGCGGCGCGCGGTAACACGTTCGGTTGTGGAAGGCTACCCGGGGACTGTTGGGGTGGAGTGTGGGTCAAGGTCGCACCCAGAGCTTGCCGCCCCAGGCGTCGGTGCGGACCAAGGGCCAGGCGTGGCGCTGGGCGTAGGCGGCGAGTTCCGCGTCCAACGGGGCGGCCCAGGCTTCGGCGTAACGCCCGGCGTAGATGGCGTCGGGGGGGGAATCGTCGAAGGCGGCCTCGATGGTGGTGGCTGAGAGGGCGTGCAGGCGGACGAGGCGGTCCGGGGGAAAGGCGGCGGCGGATCGGTATACGAAGGGGCCAGAGGCGAATTCAGGGCGAATGGGGTTCGCATCGACGACGAGCATGGGGAAGAGGGTTGCTACCTCGCGGTCGGAGTCGCGGGGCGGGATGGCGTCGCGGATGGCTTGGGCGTTGCGGTGGATTTCCACCCCAACCCAGCGGCTGGGGTTCAGCAGGAGTGGGAGTTCGGCGAGCTGGAGGGCGAGGAACGGAAGGCTCGCGAGGCCGGCGACCGCCGTGAGGATGCGCTTGCTGGAGGCGGCGGCTAGGTGGGAGGTAACGCGGTCGAGATGGGCGATGCAGCAGGCCAGAAGGGGGGGGACCGGGGCGAAGTACATGGCCCATGAAGGGGCGGGAGCGAGGGCCAGGAAGAAGGCACCGATGGTGAGGCCGAGCAGGAGGCGGCCGGGTCGTTTCCATTTGCGGTGCCGGGCGATGGCGACGAGGGCGAGGGCGGTGACGAGGACGAGGAGCGTGAGGTTGCCGCCGACGGCGCCGTATTCGGCGATGGTCCGCACGCGGGCCCAGGGCTCGAGCAGGTCGCCCATGCCCTGGGACTGATACCAGTACTGAGGAGCTGCGAGGTGGTAATCGAGGATGCCGAAGCGGAAGGCGTCGGGCGCCTCGATGGCGCAGAAGATGGCGGGGACGGCCGAGAGGGCACCGCCGAGGAGGATGGGAGGAAGGCGGCGGCGCGGGGCAAAGAGGGCGTGGACGAGGAGGGCTGCGGGGGCGAAGAGGTAGGAGAGCTTTGCCTCCAGCGCGAGGCCCATGAGGAGGGCGGCAGCGAGGCGGGCGGCGCGTTCGGTCCAGATGTCGCCGCAGATGGGGGCCTGGTGGTCCTCGGCCCAAAGGTGGGCGGTGAGGCCGGCGAGCATGAGCGCGAGCGGGAGGGCGTCGTTGCGGGCATTGG